>NZ_JBKQOI010000364.1:0-6248 GCF_052145595.1 Mycobacterium sp.
TCGAACCCGGCGGCTGGACCACCCGCAAACGCAAAGACGGCACCACCGAATGGATCCCACCGCCACACCTCGACCACGGCCAACCAAGAACCAACACCTTCCACCACCCCGAAAAGCTCTTGGCCGACGAAGACGACGATGAACCGTAGTGGTCGGCCTTGATCCTCTCCGGCGCCACGGGGTAGCGTAATGCTGCCAATTACGAAACTCAGAGTAGCGTAATTGGGTGCGCCCGCTCTACCGGAAGGATCGGCTTGATGCGCAGCCGTTACGCCGGCCGGCCCTTTACCACCTCGACATCCGAGATCGCGGCCGCGCTCGAGGATGTCAGCATCCCGACGCTGCTGCTATCCCTCGTCCATATCACCGGCGATCCCCGGTTCATTCACGACTTCAAGCCGATGGGCATCTTCCTCAACGAGGTCCAGGGGTTCATGTCGGAGGAGGACAAAGTCCGGGCCCGTGCGGCGGCGCTGGAGGTGCTGACCGACTATCGAGACCGCGGTTGCCCCGAGCCAAAGCCGCTGAGCCTCGAACTTATCAGGGAAATGATGGACTGGGCCGCCTGCGAACATGTGGCCGATGCCTACCTACCCCTGATCTTGGAAGAGATGGATCTCGACGGCGCCGACCCGCGCCGCCCGGCGGCCTTGCCGTCCGAATCCGCGGCCGAGATGCCCGTCCTCGTCGTCGGATGCGGCGAATCCGGCATCCTGGCCGGGGTCCGCCTCAAACAAGCCAACATTCCCTTCACCATTGTGGAGAAGAACGCCGGACCGGGCGGAACGTGGTGGGAGAACAGCTATCCCGGCGCCCGCGTCGACGTCGCAAACCATTTCTATTGCTACAGCTTTGAACCCAACAACGACTGGACTCATTTTTTCGCCGAGCAGTACGAGCTGCAGGACTATTTCACCAAGGTGATGGACAAGCACGACCTGGCCGGGCATGTGCGTTGGCGGACCGAGGTCGTCTCGGCGGCATGGAACGACGACGACGGCATGTGGAGCGTGTCACTGCGCTCGGCCGACGGCGAGACCAGCACCGTGCACGCACGGGCCCTCATCACCGCGGTCGGTCAGCTGAATCGGCCCTATATCCCGGAAATCGACGGCGCCGATACCTTCGAGGGACCCTCATTTCACTCCGCGGCCTGGGATCACTCCGTCGACCTGAGCGGCAAGCGGGTCGCGCTCATCGGGGCCGGCGCCAGCGGCTTTCAGATCACACCCGCGATCGCCGACGACGTCGAGCGGCTCACCGTGTTCCAGCGGACCGCGCAGTGGATGTTTCCGAACCCGATGTATCACGACGAGGTCGGCGACGGTGTGCGCTGGGCGATGCGCCACTTGCCGTTCTACGGAAGGTGGTACCGGTTTCTCGTACTGTGGCCCGGGGCCGACAAGGGCCTCGACGCCGCCCGCGGCGACCCGAACTATGCCGACCAGGATTACGCGGTCAGCGACATCAACGCCGCCGCCCGAATGATGTTCACCCAGTGGATCACCAGCCAGGTCGGCGAAGGCCACGAGCTGCTGACCAAGGTGTTGCCCGACTATCCCGCCACCGGCAAACGGACGCTGCAGGACAACGGCAGCTGGCTGCGAACACTGCAGCGCGACAACGTCGAACTGGTGCGCACGCCGATCGAGAAGATCACCCCGAGCGGCGTCGTCACCGAAGACGGCGTGACGCACGACGCCGACGTCATCGTCTACGCCACCGGATTCCGGCACACCGATGTGCTCTGGCCGCTGAAAATCACCGGGCGCAACGGGATCGACCTGCACCAGATGTGGGGGCGGCGCCCGTACGCGTATCTGGGCATCACCGTTCCGGGATTCCCCAACCTATTCATTGTTTACGGGCCCGGGACACATCTGGCGCACGGCGGCAGTCTGATCTTCCAGTCCGAACTCCAAATGCGCTACGTCAACCGGTGTCTCGAGCACCTGGCAGGGGCAAACCTGCTTTCGATGGAACCGACGGCCGAGGCGGCCGCAGAGTGGCATCAGCGGACGCAAGCCGAAATCAAGACCATGGTGTGGTCACACCCCGCGGTCAAACACTCCTACTTCAAGAACGCAGACGGGGAGATCCACACCGTCAGCCCGTGGCGTCTCAACGAGTACTGGGCCGCTGTCCGTGAGCCCGATTGGTCTCAATTCGTTGTCCGAAAGAGAAAGTGAGCATTCCGCTATGCGCACGGTAGTCGTCGATGGGCCCCGCAGCATCCGGGTCGACACCCGCCCGGATCCGGCGCTTCCCGGTCCCGACGGGGCGATCGTCGAAGTCACCGCCGCCGGTATCTGCGGATCCGACTTGCATTTCTACGAAGGTGACTTTCCACTCGCGGGTCCGATGCCGCTCGGCCACGAGGCGGTCGGCACCGTCGTGGAAATCGGGCCCGACGTCCGCACCGTCAAGGTTGGGGACCAGGTCATGGTGTCGTCGGTGACCGGCTGCGGCGCCTGCCCCGGTTGCGCCACCCGAGACCCGGTCATGTGCCACTCCGGTTTTCAGATCTTCGGCGGCGGCGTGCTTGACGGCGCACAGGCCGATCTGCTCGCCGTGCCCGCCGCCAACTTCCAGTTGCTCAAGATTCCCGAGGCGATAAGCACCGAGCAGGCACTGCTGCTCACCGACAACCTGGCCACCGGCTGGGCGGCGGCCCAGCGCGCCGAAATTCCGTTTGGCGGCACCGTGGCGGTAATCGGCCTCGGAGCGGTCGGCCTATGCTCACTGCGCAGCGCATTTTTGCAGGGTGCCGCAACGGTTTTCGCCGTCGATCGCGTCGACGGACGGCTGGACCGTGCGGCCCAATGGGGAGCAACCCCGCTCAAAGCACCGGCTGTCGAGGCCATCCTCGCCGCGACGGGCGGACGCGGCGCCGACGCGGTGATAGACGCGGTCGCCACGGATGCATCCATGACCGACGCGCTCAATGCGGTCCGCCCCGGCGGCACCGTGTCGGTTGTCGGCGTGCACGATATGCAGCCGTTTCCGCTTCCCGCCCTGGCCTGCCTGATACGCAGCATCACAATCCGCATGACGACCGCGCCGGTGCAGCGCACCTGGCCCGAATTGATTCCGCTGCTTCAGGCCGGCCGGCTCGATGTCGATGGCATCTTCACGACGACACTGCCGCTCGATGAAGCCGCCAAAGGTTACGCGACCGCGGAGTCGCGGTCCGGCGACGATGTGAAAATCCTTTTGACGCCTTAGCCTTTGCCTTGTCGCGGGTCGCGCCGGACGTGGTTGGCGAGATAACGCAATGTCCGCACCGGGCGGCGGCGGTCCGAGGCCAGGCACATCACCGGCCATCCGTGTGCGGCGGCGGCCGCGGCGAGCCCCGAGCGGGGGTTCACCGGTCGTGGATAGCCGACGACCGACATCGATGCCGCATCCTCGTCACCATCGGCATAGAAGTAGCTGCTTTGCAGCGCAACGTCATTATCGGTGCAGAACTGTTGTACCGCGGCAGCCTTCGCCGTACCCCATACAATCGGTTTGACGATTCCGCCAGTGAGGTGTCCGCGCTCGTCGAGCTCGAAATGATTGCACTGCACGTTGGAAATACCAAGGAAGCGCGCGACGGGTAGCGCCTGGATGGACAGCGCCGATGAACTCAGCACGACGGTATGTCCGCGTTCCTGATGCGCCTGCACGATTTCGTGCATGTGAGAGTGCACGCGGGAGGCAACGCGTTCGACGAAAAGACGCTGGCCCAGCTCGTCGAGTTCGGCAAGCGATTCGCCACGCAAATAACCCGCGGCCCGGACGATGAGGTGCTCGAATTCCAGGCGGCCGAATCGATACCGCAGCGCGCCTTGGAACACCCCGAGTATCTCGCCGATCCCGGCCTGCCGGCGCCGGATCCGATCGCCGACGTGAGCCGCCGCCGTGAAGCCGTCCACCAACGTGCCGTCGAGGTCGAAGAATGCACCGATCCCGGGTCCGGCTGGGCTGGCGCCGATCTCCGCGACGGCATCGGCGGGGGAGAGCCTCGTGACCGTTGCCATGTCGACCGCACTCACCGAGTCGCCGTTATGTATTGCGAATGCATGAAACCGTCGATCTTGACGTCCACTTCCGGCGGGGTCATTCCATAACCGGCCTGCAACTCAAGCGTGTTGCGGACCGGATCGACGACCCACCCGTGGGCGGCCAGCCATTCTGCCGGGTCACCCTTGGGCTCGTAGGTGAGCGCGGAGAAGTCGGTGTCACCCGACATGTTGACCCCGGGATGGTCGGCTTCCAGAGCGGCAAGCTGCTCGCGGTCCAGACGTGAGCCCAGCGCGCCCACGGCAATTCGGCTGCCCGGCGCGGAGAGCTCGCTGATCCGGGTGAAGAGTGCACTTTGCGCGTCGTCGGTCAAGTAAGGCAGCAATCCCTCCACCGACCACGCGCTCGGGCTTTGCGGGTCGAACCCGGCGGCTTTCAACGGCGTTGGCCAGCCGGTGCGCAGATCGGCGGCGACCTCGATCCTGCGAGCCTTGGGTGCAGCGCCCCGCTCACCCAGCACACGCGCCTTGAATTCAAGGACTTTCGGCAAGTCGACTTCGAAAACCGTTGTCGCGTCCGGCCATTCAAGGCGATATGCGCGGGAATCCAATCCGGCGGCGACGATCACCGCCTGTCGTATGCCCGCGTCGCCCGCGGAGGCGAAGAAGTCGTCGAAAAACCGGGTTTGCACGCCGTAGAGGCGGGGAAAGGCCGTCTCGTCTTCGGATGTCCCCGGGTTGGCAAGCGCACTCGCCAGATACTGGTCCTGGGAAGCGGCTATGAAAACCTTGGCGTATTCGTCCCGGACCAGCGGTTGGGGGCTCACCGCATGCAGTGCCCGCCATCCCGCCACCAGGAGCGCGGTGTAACCCACGCTGCTGACGATGTCCCACTGGTCGTCGTCGAAACGAAGCGATCCAAAATCAGGTGTCGTGCTCATGGTCGCCCCCCCGTCCGAATCGGCCACCACGGGCCGACATAACCAAAGTACCCGCGGGGGCACCCTCAGAGCTCCAGAAACACCGTCACAGGGCCGTCGTTTACCAACTCGACCTGCATGTTTGCGCCGAACACCCCGGTCTGTACGTCGGCGCCCAGCCCTTGCAACGCCTCCGCGAATGCCGCTACGAGCGGCTCGGCGACCGAACCGGGCGCGGCCGCGTTCCATGACGGCCGGCGGCCTTTCGCCGTGTCGGCATACAGGGTGAACTGGCTGACGACCAAGATGGGCGCGTTGACGTCGGCCACGGACCGTTCGTCGGCAAGAATGCGCAAGTACCACAGCTTTTCGGCGAGCCGCCGCGCCTTCTCGGCATCATCGCTGTGGGTGACACCGACAAACGCCAGCAGGCCCTGGCCGTTCGGCCGGATGGCACCGACCACCTGGCCATCGATCGACACCGCCGCTGACGAGACTCGCTGCACCAGAACCCGCATGTGCCCCGATGCTGCCAGGCCGGCCCCGAAAAGGTTAAGTACGCTCGTCGAGTGTCTGTGCTCGTCGCGTTTTCTGTCACCCCGCTGGGTGTGGGCGAAGGTGTTGGCGAGATCGTTGCCGAAGCCGTTCGGGTGGTGCGCGATTCCGGGCTGCCCAATAAGACGGATTCGATGTTCACCGTGATCGAGGGCGATACCTGGGAAGAAGTGATGGCCGTCGTGCAGCGCGCGGTCGAGGCCGTGGCCGCTCGTGCGCCCCGGCTGAGCACGGTGATCAAGGTGGATTGGCGGGCGGGGGCCGACGACGCGATGACGCAGAAGGTCGCTTCCGTCGAGCGTTATCTGTCCGACCGCGAGGCCTGAACTGCGTTTCTGAATGCCCGTTCGGCGGCGTCGCCGTGGACCGCGAACACGACCTTCTCGAGCGAGCTCGCCCGGTGCTGCCGGACGGCGGCCAGCATCAGCCGTGCGGCGTCTTCGAGCGGGAAGCCGCCGACGCCGGTACCGAACGCCACCAGCGCCAGCGAGCGGCAACCGAGCTCGTCCGCCTTCCGCAGGGCAGAACCGGTGGCCCGCGTGATGATCTCGGCCGACGTAGGGCCGCCGAGTTCCATCGTCGCCGCGTGGATCACATATCGCGCCGGCATCTCGCCCGCCGTGGTGTCGACCGCTTCGCCGAGCCCGATCGGCGCCTTCTCGGTCGATTCGCGTTGCACCCCGGGGCCGCCGGCGCGGGAGATCGCCGCCGCGACGCCGCCGGCGTGCCGCAGTTGGGTGTTGGCCGCGTTGGTGATCGCATCGACTTC
>NZ_JBKQOI010000365.1:0-3453 GCF_052145595.1 Mycobacterium sp.
GGCGTGGCCGCATGGATGGTGTTGGCGAACCAGCCCTGATGCCAGATCCCGCGGGTCCCCAACATGGTGTAGAACTGGGTTTGCTTGCCCGTGTCGGCAGTCGGATCAGCAAGGGCCGCTTTGAAACTCAACCCGTCCAGCGGCTTCTGCGCGACGCCTTTGACAGTGTCCGGCGGCGTCATGCCCAGCAGGTCGTAGACCGTCGGGGTGATGTCGCAGACGTTGACGTAGTTGTCGCGGACCTCGCCGTGCGCCGCAATACCGTTGGGCCACGAGATGATTGCCGTGTCGGCGATACCGCCTTCATGGGAGGCATAGCGCTTGTAGAGCTTGTAGGGCGTGTTGAAGGCCATCGCCCACCCGATCGGGTAGTGGTTGTAGGTTTCGGGGCCACCGAGGTGGTCGAACAACTTCATGCTCTCTTCGACGGTGTCGATGTAACCGTTGAAGAACTTGCCCTCGTTCACCGATCCGTTCGGACCGCCCTCACCGCTGGCACCGTTGTCGGAGATCACCACGATGATGGTGTTGTCCAGTTGGCCAGACTCCTCGAGATAGTCCAGGATCCGGCCGATCTGCGCATCGGTGTAGCTCAGGAATCCGGCGAACACCTCGGCAAACCGGCAGAACAGCTTCTTCTCCTCGTCATTGAGCGAGTCCCATGGCCGCACCGTGTCCTGCATCGGCCACGGCTCGCCTTGCGGGCCTTTGACATCCAGGTACGGGTTCACCGGTGACAGTTCGGTGTCCGGCGGCACGATCCCCATGGACTTCTGCTTTTCCAGCACGATGTCGCGGTAACGCTCGTAGCCCATGTCGAACCGGCCGGCGTAGCGGTCCGCCCACTCCTTGAAAACGTGATGCGGGGCGTGCCCGGCGCCGGGGCACACATAGCTGAACCATGGTTTGTCCGGAGCGATCACCTTGGCATCACGGATGAATTCGATCGTCTTGTCGGCGATGTCCTTCGACAGGTGGTAGCCATCCTCCGGCGTGCTCGGCGGGTTCACCGGGTGGTTGTCGTACACCAGGTCGGGATACCACTGGTCGGTCTCGCCGCCCATGAAGCCGTAGAACCGCTCGAAACCGCGCGACGTCGGCCAGTTCCGCCTCGTCGACGCTATGCTGCATTCTTCGAGCGGTGTCAGGTGCCACTTGCCGATGCAGTAAGTGTTGTAACCACGTTCGGCGAGCACCTCGGAGAGCAGCGCGGTGTCCGCCGGGATCCGTCCGTTGCAGTTCGGGAAGCCGTCGGTGAATTCTTCGATGGTGGCCATGCCGACCGTGGTCGCGTTGCGGCCCGTCAGCAAGGACGCCCTGGTCGGAGAGCACAGGGCGGTGGTGTGAAATTGCGACAGTCGCACACCGCGCTGGGCTATCCGCGTCATGGCGGGCATTTCGACCAGCCCGCCGAAGCAGTCCCAGGTCGCGATGCCGGTGTCGTCCCAGACCAGATAGAGGATGTTCGGCGCGTTCTCCGGCGCGGTCGGTGCGGCGTACGGGCCCCAGTCAGGCTCGGAGTCCCGAATATCCAGCTCGATCTTGCCGTTAAATTCTGTCGACCCAGTTGCCATTAGCCAGCCTCACTCCGTGGTGGACCTACCCGCTGAACGTCGCGTGCAGACTACACCGGTGATGTGGCGATTAGCTGAGATTCTGCCGCGGGCCGACCCCCGCGCGCGGGCAACTAAGCGTTGACTTGGGCCTTTGCTTGGCTACTTGGCCTTTTCGAGAATTTCGACGAGCCGCCAGCGTTTGGTCGCGGACATCGGACGCGTCTCCATCAGCGATACGCGGTCGCCGACGCCGGCGGTGCTGTTCTCGTCGTGTGCCTTGACCTTCTTGGTGGTGCGGATGATCTTGCCATACAGCGGGTGACGCATGCGGTCTTCCAGCTCGACGACGATGGTCTTCTGCATCTTGTCACTCACCACATAACCGATGCGCATCTTGCGCCGGCCACGGTCCTTCGGGGTGCGCGGAGTGTTTTTGGGGCCCTTGTCGTTCGAGCCGGCGTCCGTGGGAGCGGCCTGCTTGGTGGCGGCCTTCGGTGCCGCCTTGGAAGCCTTGGGGCCGGCGGCCTTCGCTTCTGCCATCACGATTCCTTATTTCCGTCGGGACCCTCGGGACCAGAAGCCAGGCCCAGCTCTCGTTCCCGCAATACGGTGTAGACGCGTGCGATCTCCTGCCGCACCGTGCGGAGCCGGCGGTTGTTGCTGAGCTGGCCGGTCGCCATCTGGAAGCGCAGGTTGAACAACTCTTCCTTGGATTCGCGCAGGCGCTCGGCCAGCTCCTCGTCGGTGAGCTCGCGCAGTTCGCCAGGGGAAATACCCACAGCCATCAGAACTGCTCCTCTCGGGTCACGATGCGTGCCTTGATCGGCAACTTGTGGATTGCTCGGGTGAGCGCCGCGCGCGCGACCTGCTCATTGGGGTAGCTCAGCTCGAACAGCACCCGGCCGGGCTTGACGTTGACCACCCACCACTCCGGTGAGCCCTTACCCGAACCCATCCGGGTCTCCGCGGGCTTCTTGGTCAGCGGACGGTCGGGGAAGACGTTGATCCACACCTTGCCACCACGCTTGATGTGCCGGTTGATGGCGATACGCGCGGCCTCGATCTGCCGGTTGGTGACGTAGGCGTGCTCGAGCGCCTGGATGCCGTAGTCGCCGAAGTTGACCTCCGTGCCGCCACTGGCAATGCCGCGCTGGCGGGGGTGGTGCTGCTTACGGTGCTTGACTTTGCGGGGAATCAACATGATTCAGCTCTCCGTGCTCTGCGGTTCGAGGGCAGGCGCGGCCCCAACATCGGTGGCCGGGGCGGCGTCCTCGGCACCCGCGGCCCGTCCAGCCTCGGTGCTGGTCGCCGTGGTGCCCGACGCGCCACTGCGCCGCGGCCGGGAGCCCGACGGCCGCTCGCGGCGCGGACGTTCGGCGCCCGCCGGCGCGGCGGCGGCCAATTCGCGCTTGCCGCCGACGATGTCGCCCTTGTAGATCCAGACCTTCACGCCGATCCGGCCGAAGGTGGTCTTGGCCTCGTACAGGCCGTAGTCGATGTCGGCGCGCAGGGTGTGCAGCGGCACGCGGCCCTCGCGGTAGAACTCCGAGCGGCTCATCTCGGCGCCACCGAGGCGGCCCGAGCACTGCACCCGGATGCCCTTGACGTTGGGCTGGCGCATCGCCGACTGGATGGCCTTGCGCATCGCGCGGCGGAACGCCACCCGGTTGCTCAACTGCTCGGCGACGCCCTGAGCCACCAATTGTGCTTGCGACTCCGGGTTTTTGACTTCGAGGATGTTCAGCTGGACCTGCGTCTTGGTCAGCTTTTCCAGGTCCGCCCGGATCCGGTCGGCCTCGGTGCCGCGCCGGCCGATGACGATGCCGGGACGCGCGGTGTGGATGTCCACCCGCACCCGGTCGCGAGTGCGCTCGATCTCCACGTCGGCGATGCCGGC
>NZ_JBKQOI010000366.1:0-17058 GCF_052145595.1 Mycobacterium sp.
CCCTGAACAACATAGGCTTTGGTAACACCGGCAATAGCAACTTGGGCATCGGAAACAATGGCGACGGGAACATTGGCGGCGGTAACAACGGCTCTGGGAACATTGGTGGCGGGAACACTGGACTGAACAACATCGGCTTTGGACTGACCGGCGACAATCTGATCGGTATCGGGAATACCTATTTCGACACGGCGACTAACCAGTTCCAATTCGGAGGGCTGAACTCGGGCAGCGGCAACATCGGCATCGGGAACTCGGGTACCGGCAACATTGGTTTCTTCAACTCCGGTAACGGCAACGTCGGCATCTTCAACGCGGCGCCGGGCAGCCACGGCAATTTCGGCATCGGGAACTCAGGTCTGGGGAACATCGGGTTCGGAAACTCGGGCACGGGCAACTTCGGCTTCGGCAATTCGGGCGTGCTGGACACCGGTTTCTCTAATTCGGGACAGCTAGACACCGGCTTCGGGAACGCGGGCGGCACCGAGGGTGCGGGCGGCAACACGGGCTTCTGGAATTCGGGCAACACGAACACGGGATGGGGGAATTCTGGCAGCGTCAACACGGGCTTCTGGAATTCGGGCAACGTGAACACGGGCATCGGAGCCACCGGCAACACCGGTGCCACTATCTCGGGTTTCGGCAACACCGGCACCGACGTTTCGGGCTTCTTCAACACGACCAGCGGCCCCGGTGCCGGACTCACCTCGGGCTTATTCAATACGGCCAGCGGCGGCAGTGCGTTGAACGGCGACATCTCAGGCTTGTTCAACCACGGCGTCCCGAGCAGCGTAGCCGGCCCCACGGTTGCCGGCGAGGTCTCGGGCTTGTTGAACACCGGCAGCGTTATATCGGGCTTGTTTAGCCTGAGCTCACTGTTTAGCTAACTGTCGTAACTGATCAGGTTAGGCAGGCGTCCCGGAGATTTAGGCAACGGCGGCGATGACGGTGACGCCAGCTCAGTTGGGGGCATCGTCCGTCTCGACTGCCACGTCCTCGCCGGCCCGGCCGCGGCGCGCTAAGCGCTCGTCGCCGGGGTGTTTCCACTTAGTGATTGACTAGGCAGCTGGTCACTCCGGGTATGACCAGCGGGCCGACCAGGCCGATTCCGTCTCGCACTCGAACCGGAAGGTGTGGCACGCCCCGGCTGTGCAGTTCGCGCACCATGCGTGGGTCGGTGACCAGGTAGTCCGTCAGCACTACCAGATCCACGGCGGTGTGCGACACGGCGGCGTGCGGTTGGCTGCTCTGCGCGATGCGGGCCCCCGAGCACCGCAACGCCTCGACGAGCAACTCGGACAGCGGTCCGCGGCCGTGGACCCGGATCGAGGGCGCCCGGCCGCGGGACTGCCGGCATTCGGTCGCGACTCCCGCGTCCACCAGTTTTATGACGAGGTTTGTCAGGCCATCCGCGTCCTTCAACCCGTGGTTGACGGCCTGGCGCTGCAACGCGGAAATCGGTGTCGGTGAGCGCATGGACCGCAGCAATGCGGCCAGCTCCGCGGCGGCGAGGCCGCACGGCGGCCGGACCAGTACGGCGCGTCGGGGATCCCAGCCGACCTGAACGGCACCGTCGGGTCGCAGCAGCACCGGCATCGCCGGATCCAGCGCGTAGAGCGAAAGCACGGCCGCGGACACGGCTCGAACTGTGTCACGCCGGGGCCGAACCTCGCGCTCATTCATCCACAGCACCGCCGTCCGAGCGGCGGTCTTGGGTGTCTCGGGTATCGCGGTCCTGCTCGAGTTGGGCGGTAACTACCACTTGCCTAGGGGCTAGCGGTCAGATCCGCGCTCCGTTTCCGGCGATTGATAATCCAGGCGACAATGCCCACTGCTATCCCCAACACCCCGTAGCGCAGCACCCATTGCCACCAGGGTTGGGTGGGTTGGTTGGGTTGGCTGGGTTGGGTGGGTTCCTTGTGAGCGGCCAACGCCACTAAGAAGCTGCCATTATCGGTCGGCCCGACGCCCGGCAGCGACTGAATCCTGGTCACCCTGATCTGGGCGCTGCTGCTGGGATCGTTGACCTGACCCCAGGCCAAGGTGGAGTCGTCGAGGAGGAAGGTGTCCTGGCTGCCCGCGGGTTGGCTATCGTCGTGGCCCACCACCTCCACTTGGCCGACTTGCACGGTCTGGTTATCGGCCAGTACATAGGCCGAGACGTCCTGGTACACATCCCGGGGCGACGGCGGGGTGTAGTCCGGCGGCGGTGGGCCGTTCCAACCGTCCGGCGGTATCCAGGCCCCGCCGTAGAAGCTGCCCGACGCCACATAGCTATCGCCGACGGCGGTGAACGGGAACAGGCCAACGGTGGCGACATCGAGCACGATCCGGCCACCGGCCGGCACGTACGCCTCCCGGTAGGCGCGGTTGTAGAAGTAGCGGAAGGTCATCGCCTGATTGAGCGGGTTGTAGAGGGTCGGACGGTGGTAGTCGTCGTAGTCGATGTAGTCCCAATGTCGGGGACGCACCAGCTCCTGGTTGTCGGCCTTTACGACGTCAACGTTGCCGCCGCGGGCGTTGACCACATTCTGCACCTCGTCGTTGAAGTCCACCTGCTGGAGCATCTGCTGAATCGTGCCGGGATTGACCCGTGTCGCCGGTGCGGTCTTGGCAGCCGCGACCGCCTGCGGTGGCGCATCCAGCCCCTTCGGCGGTGTCACCAGCGAGGCGTTTCTTGGCGCCCCGGGGGCCAGCGGATTGATCTTCGGGGTCTGCACCGGAATCGTGCTCGGGGGCGCGGGACTTGGCGGAACGACCTGTGGGGTCTGCACCGGCGTCACGCTCGGCGGCGGCTCCGGAGTCTGTATCGGAACCCTGCTCGGGGGCGCCTGGGCCGGGCGGGGCGGCGCGGCTTGGTCACACACGTTCGCAGTGTGGTAGGCGTTCACATAAAACAGACAGTGCTGGCAAGATTCGGGGTTTGACCCAGCGCCGGCACATGGAGCCGCCACCGCCACACCGGGTGTGGTGGCTACCACCGAGAACGCGGCGAGCGCTATGGCGGCTGCCGCCGCCGCGATAACCTTGCCCATTCCGCCCTGGCCAATCAGCGTGGGCAGCCGGTAACGCTCGAACGCCACCCGCCCACTCGCAGACCTTCCCACACCCCCACCTGATTGGACATGCTAGCGACCCAACTGCTAAAAGGACGGGTTTCGAAAGCAGGCCGCTGACGGCGGCTTCATGCCCGCTGCAGGGCCTGCTTTCAGATCGGATGTCGTCGGACGCTGCGTTCGAGATCGGGTTCCAAACCCCGTTATTCCAGAACCCCCAACCATTCGCGCCGAGTTGCACTGGACCTGAGCTTAAGGCGCCCACGGTGGTGGCCGGCGGCCGGGGGGAACCCCGCGCTCAGTTATCCACAGCACCGCCGTCTTGGGTATCTGGGGTATCGCGTTCCTGCTCGAGTTTGGCGATCGCCTCGTCGATACCGCTGGTGTCCCCACCAATGACGCGTAAAACCCTCGCTTATTTGAATTCCGGGGCGTTAAGCTGCAACTTTCCGGGGGCATCAGTGACGACCGGACGCCAGTCAGGTTGTCGTGACCTATTGGAGGTCTCAGATGTCGTTTGTAGTGGCGGTGCCGGAGGTACTGGGCACGGCAGCAACGGATTTGGCCAGTCTCGGGTCGACGATCAGCTCGGCGAGCGCGGCGGCGGCAGCCCCGAGGACGGGGGTGGTTGCTGCGGCCGGGGATGAGGTGTCGGCGGCCATTGCGGCGGTGGTCTCCGCCCACGGTCGTCGCGCAGTCACGGCGGTAGGGCTGCCCAGCTCTGGCGCGCGGACCAGAAACACGTGGTGGACAGGTAGTCGACTACTCGTGCTTCCCCCTGGACCTCCTGCTTACGCTGCACCTGCCAGACAACCAGGGGGCTTACTAGTAGGTGTACGGATATGTCGTATGTGATCGCGGCGCCGGAGATAATGACATCTGCAGCAACGGATTTGGCAACTATCGGCTCGACGATCGGCTCGGCGACCGCGGCGGCGGCAAGCCCGACGACGGGGGTGCTGGCCGCGGCTGGGGACGAGGTGTCGGCGGCCATTGCGGCGGTGTTCTCCGCTCACGGTCAGGGCTTTCAGGCACTCGGTGCGCAGGCGGCGGTGTTTCATGACCAGTTTGTGCAGGCGTTGACCGCGGGTGCGGGATCCTTTGTCAGCGCCGAGGCGGCCAATGTTGGGGCGTTTACCGCCAATGTGGCGCAGACGATACAGCGGGATCTGTCGGGCCTAAGCAATGCGCCCAGCCCGGCGCTGACCGCCGCTTCGACCATCGGGTTGGTCATGGGCGGCAGCGGGATACCGCTCCCCAACTTCGACATCCCCAACTATGTGGCCCTTGCTGACCAGCTCTACATCCACCCCAATTTCCCCAACACCACGTACCCCAATCCCTATGCGAACGGCCTGTTCACGCCCGAGTATCGGGCCCTCAGCATGCCCTTCTCGATCAATTACCCCACCGCCACGACTGGTCCCCTCGCCGGCTTTCCGGCCCCGTCCACCTCGGTGGGCCAAGGCATGCTCATTCTGGAAAACTCGATCCTAAGCAACGTGGGAGTCGGAAACGTATCAACCGTGTTCGGCTGGTCGCAGAGCGCCACGATATCCGGCCTGGTAATGCAGCAGCTCAGCCAGCCTCCTTTTTCCGTGCCAAGCAATCTCCTGCAGTTCGTGCTGGTCGGTGACCCCAATGCTCCCAACGGCGGGGCGTTCGAGCGCTTCGTCGGTTTGCAACTGCCGAGCATAGGTTGGTCGTTCGACGGCGCAACCCCCTCCAACCTCTACCCAACCAGCATCTACACCCTCGAATACGACGGCTTCGCCGACTTCCCGAGGTACCCCATCAATTTCCTGGCCGACGCCAACGCCGCGCTGGGTCTGGAGGAAGTCCACGGCCTCTATCTGAGCATTTCGCCGACGGTGGTCGCCAATGCTATGCCATTGCCGACGCAGGGACCCACGGAGACCACCTACTACATGATTCCGCTTAGCGCGCTGCCGTATCCACACAACTATCTGCCGCTCTTGCAGCCGCTGCTGGATATACCCGTCGTGGGGAAACCGCTGGCCGACCTGCTCCAACCGGACTTGACGGTGCTCGTGAACCTGGGCTATGGCCCCGACAACGTCGGCTGGTCGACTACTCCGGCGAATGTACCCACCCCGTTGGGGCTGTTCCCCCACGTCCCCCTCTCCACTGTCGCTAACGAGCTTGCCACCGGGGCGCAGCAGGGCGTCAGCGCGTTCGTGAGCGACCTGCAAAACATGTCGTTGTCATCACTGGTGCCGGCGGCGTCGTCGTCCTCGCTGCCGAGCCTGACGGGTCTTTTGCCGGCATTGTCGGCCGCCGCCAGTGATCCCTCAGCGACTCTCACCCGCATCGTCAACGGGTTCTCCGGCGCCGCCTCCTCGCTGACTACCGCTGGGTTCCAGACAGCGGACCTCGTCAATGCTGGGGTGACTAGCGTGCCCGCCTACGACGTCAGTCTGTTCCTGGACAACCTCAACAACCCCGTCGATGCCATCGGTCTGCCTATCGCAGCGACCGTAGGCGCTTACACGGCGGGGAGCTTGCTTGAGGCCGTGATCCTCGAAGAGGGGATCATCGGCGCCATCAACGACATCATCACCGCTCTCTGATCCCGTAGGCCTTCGCCAGTCGTTCGAGAGAACAATGTCGCGAATTTCGAGTGGCACGCCCGGGGGGAACCCCGCGCTCAGTTATCCACAGAACCGCCGTCTTGGGTCTCTGGGGTATCGCCTCCCTGCTCCAGCTTGGCGATCGCCTCGTCGATACCGCTGGTGTCGCCGCCAATGATGCGGTCGATGAACCCGGCCGGCTCGTCGAGGTCGTCCGCGGCGGGCAGCAGGTCCGGGTGTTGCCAGATGGCGTCACGGGCGTCCGCACCGGCGGCCTGGGTCAGGCGCTCCCAAAGCGCGGCCGCTTCCCGCAGCTTGCGTGGCCGCAGCTCGAGGCCTACCAGCGTCGCGAATGTCTGCTCGGCCGGGCCGCCGCTGGCTCGGCGCCGCCGCAGCGTCTCACCGAGCGCGGCCGCGCCCGGAATCCGATCGCCCAGGGCCGCGGTCACCACGACCTGCACCCAGCCCTCGATCAATGCCAGTAGCGTCTCCAGCCGTTCCAGCGCCTGCTTCTGCGCCGGGGTTGCCTTTGGCTCAAACACGCCCTGACCGAGCAGGTTTTCGATGGCCGCCGGATCGGAGAGCGAAGCCGGATTGAAAGTGCGCGCCAGCTCCTCGATTCCGGACATGTCGATCTTCATGCCCCTGGCATAGGCCTCGACGGCGCCCAGCAATTGGCTGGACAGCCACGGCACGTGGCTGAACAGCCGGTGGTGCGCGGCCTCACGGGCGGCCAGGAACGTGACGATCTCGCTGCGTGGCTGCTCGAGTCCGGCGGCAAGCGACTCGACGGCATCGGGCAGTATCGCGGCCACACCCTTGGGCCCCAGCGGCAGACCGATATCGGTTGACGTCAGCACCTCGCGAGACAACCGCCCCAGTGCCTGGCCGAGCTGCGAGCCGAACGCCATGCCGCCCATCTGCGACATCATCGCCAGCAGTGGGCCGGCCATGCTCTTGGCCTCTTCGGGCAGAGACGACGCCCACACGGTCGAGATCTGTTCGGCCATCGGGTCGCACAAACGCTTCCAGGTCTCCAGGGTGTTGTCGACCCAGTCGCTGGGAGTCCAGCCCACCGCCTTCGTCGTGCCCGCCGGCAGCGCCGTGACCCCGTCCAGCCAGGTTTCGGCGAGGTGGACCGCATCGGCGATCGCCCTGTTCGTCGTGGCGGGGACGGGCGAGACAAACCCGATCGAGCTGGACGCGACTCGGCGCGCCAATTCGTAGTTGACCGGTCCCGACGTTTTGCCCCCGGCCATTACGGTGCCCGCGCTGCTGAACATCTGACCCAACTGGGTGAAGATCTGTCCCAGGTCGCCCATGCCGAAGTCGCCGCTTATGCCGAAAGCGCCCAGCGGGTCGGACGCGCCCGAGCCCGACTCGGGATCCTTCTTGCCGTGTTTATCGCTGCCGGGTTCGTCTTTCTCGGCGTCGTCTCCGGAGGAGAAGCCGAAAGGCAGGTCAGCCATAACGTCAACGGTACTCACCGCCGGAACAGAAAGCGCGATCCCAGTCACGCTCGTAGCTGAACGGACCTCAGCGGAGTCCGTCTAGTGTGATCGGCGTGAACAGGCGGATTCTGACCTTGATGGTCGCGCTGGTGCCTATCGTGGTCTTCGGCGTGTTGCTCGCGGTGGTGACAGTACCGTTTGTGTCGCTTGGTCCCGGCCCCACTTTCGACACGCTCGGTGAGGTCGACGGCAAGCAGGTGGTTGGGATCGAAGGCACCATGACCCACCCGACGACGGGTCACCTCAACATGACGACGGTGTCCCAGCGCGACGATCTGACCTTGGGCGAAGCGCTGACGCTGTGGCTTTCGGGACAGGAACAGCTGATACCGCGCGACATCGTCTACCCGCCGGGCAAGTCGCGGGAGGACGTCGACAAGGCCAATAGCGCCGACTTCAAACAGTCCGAGGACAGCGCCGCCTATGCCGCCCTGGGCTACCTGAAGTACGCGCCCGCGGTTACCGTCGCGACGGTCACCGACCCCGGTCCCTCTGCGGGCAAGCTGAAGTCCGGTGATGCCATCGACGCGGTCAACGGCAGCCCGGTGGCCAATGTCGAGCAGTTCACGGGACTGCTGAAAAGCACCAAACCGGGTCAGGTGGTGACGATCGACTACCGCCGCAAGAACGAGCCGGCCGGCGTGGCGCAAATCACGCTGGGCACAAACAAGGATCGCGACTACGGCTTCATGGGTGTCGCGGTGCTTGATGCGCCCTGGGCGCCGTTCGTCGTGGACTTCAATCTCGCCAATGTGGGCGGTCCTTCCGCCGGACTGATGTTCAGTCTGGCGGTCGTCGACAAGCTGACGACCGGGGACCTGGCCGGGTCGAAGTTCATCGCTGGGACCGGCACCATCTCCGTCGACGGCAAGGTCGGGCAAATCGGAGGCATCACGCACAAGATGGTCGCCGCCCACGCGGCCGGTGCCACGGTTTTTCTGGTGCCCGCGAAGAACTGCTACGAGGCGAACTCGGACAATCCGTCGGGCTTGCGCTTGGTGAAGGTCGACACCCTCAGCGAGGCGGTGGACGCGCTGCACGCGATTACATCGGGGGGTCAGCCGCCCAGCTGCTAACCGACCGACGATGCAGACCGCCAAGCGGTCGGAGATGCGTACAGTTGTGACCGTCTAGAAAAATCTGTGGCAACCAACAGCAACCGGCCGGGAACCGTCCAGCACGGCGGCGCCGGACTGAACGGACGCCAGCCAAAACGATCAGGGAGCGTAGCCAGTGGGGATGCGGCCCACCGCAAGGATGCCGAAGCTAACTCGGCGTAGCCGGATTCTGATCCTGATCGCACTGGGTGTGATCGTCTTGCTGCTCGCCGGTCCGCGCCTGATCGACGCTTACGTCGACTGGCTGTGGTTCGGTGAGCTCGGCTACCGCTCGGTGTTCACCACCGTGCTGGTCACCCGCATCGTGGTCTTTCTGGTCGCCGGTCTGCTGGTCGGTGGCATTGTGTTCGCCGGGCTTGCGCTGGCCTACCGCACTCGCCCGGTGTTCGTCCCGAGCAACAACAACGATCCGGTGGCGCGCTACCGCGTCGTCATCGTGTCACGCTTGCGACTGGTCGGCGTCGGGATCCCGACGGCTGTCGGTCTGCTGGCGGGCATCGTCGCACAGAGCTATTGGGTGCGGATCCAGCTTTTTTTGCATGGCGGCGAGTTCGGCATCAAGGATCCGCAGTTCGGCAAGGACCTCGGCTTCTATGCGTTCGACCTGCCGTTCTACCGGCTGGTGCTCAGCTACATGTTCGTGGCGGTGTTTTTAGCGTTAGTGGCGAACGTGCTGGGCCACTACATCTTTGGTGGCATTCGGCTGTCTGGGCGTGCCGGAGCGGTGAGCCGCTCGGCGCGGATCCAACTGGTCAGCCTGGTCGGTGTGTTGGTGCTACTCAAAGCCGTTGCCTATTGGCTGGACCGGTATGAGCTGCTGTCGCACACGCGCGGCGGTAAGCCGTTCACCGGTGCCGGGTATACCGATATCAACGCCGTACTGCCGGCCAAGCTGATACTGATGGCGATCGCACTGATCTGCGCTGCCGCGGTGTTCTCCGCGATCGTCTTGCAGGACTTGCGGATTCCGGCCATCGGCCTGGTATTGCTGCTGCTGTCGTCGCTGATCATCGGTGCCGGGTGGCCGTTGATCGTCGAACAGATCAGCGTCAAACCCAATGCCGCGCAGAAGGAAAGCGAATATATCGGCCGCAGCATCACCGCGACGCGGCAAGCCTATGGCCTGACATCCGACGCGGTGACCTACCGCAATTACACCGCCGATAACCAGGCCACCGCCCAGCAGGTCGCGGCCGACCGCGCGACCACGTCGAACATCCGGCTGCTCGACCCCACGATCATCAGCCCGGCGTTCACCCAGTTCGAGCAGGGCAAGAACTTCTTCTACTTTCCCGATCAGCTGTCCATCGACCGGTACCTCGACCGCAACGGTGCGTTGCGTGACTATGTCGTCGCGGCCCGTGAACTCAACCCCGACCGGCTGATCGACAACCAGCGGGATTGGATCAACCGGCATACCGTTTACACCCACGGCAACGGGTTCATCGCGTCGCCGGCCAACACTGTGCGCGGTATCGCCAACGATCCCAACCAAAACGGCGGCTACCCAGAGTTTCTGGTCAACGTCGTCGGCGCGAACGGCAGCGTGGTATCCGATGGACCCGCGCAGTTGGACCAGCCGCGGATCTACTTCGGTCCCGTCATCTCCAACACTTCGGCCGACTACGCGATCGTCGGGCGCAACGGCAACGACCGCGAATACGACTACGAGACCAGCGCCGAAACCAAGAACTACACCTACACCGGGCTCGGGGGAGTTCCGGTCGGCAGCTGGATATCCCGCACCGTGTTCGCTGCCAAATTCGCTGAGCGAAACTTCTTGTTCTCCAATGTTATCGGCTCCAACAGCAGGATCTTGTTCAACCGTGATCCGGCGCAGCGGGTGGAGGCGGTGGCGCCGTGGCTGACGACCGACAGCGCCGTGTACCCGGCGATCGTCAACAAGCGACTGGTGTGGATCCTCGACGGCTACACCACGCTAGACAACTACCCGTACTCCGAACTCACCTCCCTGGAATCGGCGACCGCCGACTCCACCGAGGTGGCGTTCAACAAGCTGGGGCCCAACAAGCAGGTCTCCTACATCCGAAATTCGGTGAAGGCCACCGTGGACGCCTATGACGGCACCGTCACGCTGTACCAGCAGGACGAGCAGGATCCGGTGCTCAAAGCCTGGATGCAGGTCTTCCCCGGCACCGTCAAACCCAAGAGCGACATCACCCCCGAGCTTGCCGAACATCTGCGTTATCCCGAAGACCTGTTCAAGGTGCAGCGGATGCTGCTGGCCAAATACCACGTCAACGACCCCATAACGTTTTTCTCCACCTCTGATTTCTGGGACGTACCGCTGGATCCCAATCCAACGGCCAGCAGCTATCAGCCGCCGTATTACATCGTCGCGAAAAACATTGCGAAGAACGATAATTCGTCCTCGTACCAGTTGACGAGCGCGATGAACAGGTTCAAGCGCGACTTTCTGGCGGCCTACATCAGTGCCAGCTCCGACCCGGCGACGTACGGCAAGATCACCGTGCTGACCATCCCGGGTCAGGTCAACGGCCCCAAGCTCGCCAACAATGCGATCACCACCGACCCGGCGGTGTCCCAGGACCTGGGCGTGATCGGGCGCGACAATCAGAACCGGATCCGTTGGGGCAATTTGCTGACGCTGCCCGTGGCTCAGGGTGGGCTGCTCTACGTCGAACCCGTCTATGCCTCCCCGGGAGCCAGCGACGCCGCCTCGTCGTACCCGCGGTTGATCCGGGTGGCCATGATGTACAACGACAAGATCGGCTACGGCCCCACGGTGGGTGACGCCCTGACCGGATTGTTCGGGCCCGGCGCGGGTGCGGCTGCGACGGGGATACAGCCGACCGAGGCCGGTGCACCCCAGAACCCGCCTGCGAGCCCACCGGCGCCCGCGGCGGCACCGGGAACACCGCCGCCACCCGCGGCGGTGCCGCCGGCTCCGGACGGGTCGGTGGCGTTGTCCCCGGCCAAGGCTGCCGCTCTGCAGGATATCCAGGCGGCGATCGGCGCGGCGAAAGACGCGCAAAAGAAGGGCGATTTCGCCGCCTACGGCGCCGCGCTGCAGCGACTGGACGACGCGATCAACAAGTACAACAGCGCCAAGTAGGCCGACGCATCACCTCGACGCGAGGGCAGGCTGGGCGGAGTCGGGACATCACTCAAGGAGACGAGATCATGGCCCAGACACCGGACACCATCGCCGACATCGTCATACCCGACACCGCACTGGTACGCGAGATCACCGAGTTCATCCGCGACGCCGAAGACGATTTGCTTTTCGACCATTCCCGCCGGGTGTTCCTGTTCGGTGCCCTGCAGGGCCGCCGCCGCGGATTACAACCGAATCTGGAGCTGCTCTACGCCGGGGCGATGTTTCACGACCTCGGCCTTACCCAGCGTTACCGCACCTCCACCCTGCGCTTCGAGGTGGACGGCGCCACTGCGGCGCGGGAGTTCCTGTTGCAACATGGCGTCGAAAAAGCCGACGCCGACAAGGTGTGGCTGGGGATCGCCTTGCACACCACACCCGGAATACCCGAGTTCCTCGAACCCGAAGTCGCCTTGGTGACAGCCGGCGTCGAAACCGACGTGCTGGGAATCGGTCGCGACGACCTGTCTCCCGAAGCTCTAGCCGCGGTCACCGCCGCCCATCCGCGCCCGGATTTCAAGCGGCGCATTCTGGCGGCCTTCAACGACGGAATGAAGCACCGCCCGGACAGCACCTTCGGCACCATGAACGCCGACGTGCTCCGGTACTTCGACCCCGCGTTCGTCGGCGACAACTTCGTCGACATCATCCTGAACAACACCTGGCCCGAGTAGCCGCACGCAGGCCGCTGGTGAAACGGAGTCCGCCGTAAGACCCGGATTAGGAGGGGCGTCAGATGGGCGACGCAAATCAAATCGGAGTCTCGGTTGTGCAGCTCGGGGAAGGGGATTACGTAGCTCTCCCCGGTTTCGGGGCGGTGTTCAAGCTATCCGCCAAGACGAACGGGGGCGAGGTGTCCATCGTCGAGCATCCGTTTGAGGTCGGCATGATCACCGCGGCCCACCGGCACACCCGCGAGGATGAGCATTCGATCGTGCTGGCAGGCGAGATCGGCTTCCGCTCTGACGACAGTGAAGTGGTCCTCGGTCCCGGTGGCTATATCACGAAGCCACGCGGGCAAATGCACGCGATGTGGAACGCCGGCAGCGAGCCCGGCCGCATCGTCGAAATCATCACGCCGGGCGGGTTTGAGAACTACTTCCGGGAGCTCAGTGAGCTGCTCGTCGAGCACGCGAATGATCCCGCAGGCAAGGTCCTGCACGAGTTGCCCGAATTCGGCGAACTCGCGGACAAATACGGGCTGACTTACGGGTCGCCGGACTGGTTTGACGACATCGTGCGGCGATATGGGCTGAGCCCGCCTTCGCACTGAGATCGCCACCGCGGGCTCGGACCGCGGTTGGGCCAGACCGCGGCCCTGCTGAACCGCGATTTGGCCGCCGCGACACAGGTTCGGTAACCTGGTATTTACCAACGCGGGGTGGAGCAGCTCGGTAGCTCGCTGGGCTCATAACCCAGAGGTCGCAGGTTCGAATCCTGTCCCCGCTACCAGCGGAAATGGCCCCCGGAGACTCCTCCGGGGGCCATTTTCATACCCGATGGCCACGTGTTTGGCCACATTAGACGTGCTAAGCATCTAACTGTCGCCTTCGTCGGCTATGTCCCAGCACGCATGATGAGCTCGTCCCGAGGCGGTGCGTTGCGGTACCCGGGATCGACTCGGTAGCCCAGTACATGATCGCGATCGCGGTCGGATGTGCACCCGACCCCCCTCGCGGTGGCCGGCAACGGTTTTCGAGTTCGCGCCTTCCGGGACGACACCGATGATCGGCTGAGTCGTACCGCATCGATGACGTCCTTGACAGTCAGCAGTTGTGTGCGCGTGGTCGGAATGACCGAGCCAACTGGGTCATGCTTACTACTAGAGCTGCTCATTGTCCCACTGTACGAAGGCTGAAGAGCTCAGGCGACGGTCAAAGGAAAGTTTTTCGCACGCATATCGATGTGCGCAGCACGGACCAAAGTTGTTGCGAAGCAGTATTTCCCGCTAATTCCCGGTCGAGCGTCACCTTGAGAGAAATCCGCCACGTGAGGCCGATCGCCGCAGTGATGCGCTGACTGGTTGAGCTCAAGAACGGTTTCGAGATCTCGTGCTTAGATTCTTTCGGCGGGCGGGAGACCCCCCACGTCTGCTTTTCAGGTGGCCAGGCTTTGCTGTGCAGCGGGGGCTTCCCAGGGGTCGTGATGGATTCGCTGAGCTATGACGTATTCATCAGCTATGCGCGCCGCGATGACGCCGATGGCTGGGTGTCGGCACTTCAGAAGGCCATCTACGACGACTTCAAGTCGTTTTCGACCGAGCCGTTTCGGATCTTTTTCGACCGCTCCGAGATTCGCAATCGCGATGATTGGGAGCTGCGGCTGAGTCAGGGCATGCGGTCGTCGCGGGTGCTGCTGGTGTGTTTGTCGCCGAACTATCTGCGCAGCGCCTACTGCCGCTGGGAGTGGGAGGAGTTCGCGCGGCTGCATGCCCGTCGCATCGGCGGCGGGGACGCGGTCACCGGGGTGTATTTCGTGGAGCTGGGCGGCGATGAGCAATACGACCAGGAGGTTGCAGCGTGGCGGCGCCAGGTCGAGCGGGTGCAGCTTGAGCAGCTGCAACCGTGGTTTCCCGACGCTGTCGCCGCGCTGCAGCAGGCGGAGGCGCGCCGGCGGGTCAAAGCGCTGGGCCAGGGTGTGTATGAGCATTGGCGCCAGGCGCGGCTGGCCAAGCAGGCGCCCGGCAATCTGATCCACCACAACCCGAATTTCGTGGGCCGGGTGGAGGAGCTGCGGGAGCTGCGCGCCCAGCTGACCGGCGGTGCGGTGGGTGTGGTCACCGCGGTGCACGGCATCGGCGGGATGGGCAAGACCGAGCTGGCGCTGACCTACGCCCATGCTTATGCCGCGGACTATCAGGGCGGCACCTGGTATGTCGATGCCGACGGGCAAACCGACGTGCTGGAGGCGGTGTCGTCGCTGGGGTTGTCTGCTGCGTTGGATCTGCCGGTCAGTGAGGAGCAGCGGCGCGACCGTAAGCTGCTGGGCGCCAACGTGCTGGCGGAGTTAACGAGCCGCGCCGCGGCGGCGCGCGACCGCGACGAGCGCACCGGCGCGTGCTTTTTGTTGTTGGACAACGTGTCCGAACCCGAGCTGCTGTCGGAAAAGCAGCTGGCGGTGCTGCCCACCGAGCCGTGGTTTCATGTCGCGGCCACCACCCGCCTGGGCGTCGGCGATATCGGGGCGGTGGGCTCACGCGGATCGGTGGCGATGATCGAGGTGGACCGGCTGAACACCGAAGATGGTGTGGTGTTGCTGCGTGAGCATCAGCCCGCCCGCGACCCGGCCCGGCTGCACCCAGACTTCAGCAGCCCCGGCGAAGCGGCCGCCGCCCGCCAGCTCGTCGAGCTGCTTGACGGCTACACGCTGGCCGTCGAGCAGGCCGCGGTGTATCTCGGCAGCTTCGGGATCGAACCCTCCCGCCTGCTGGAACTGCTGAAAGCGCAGGGCATCGCGGCGCTCGACGAGGCCGGAGGCGTCGATAAGGTGGCCGGGGCGATCCGGCACAAAGAGAAACTGGCCACCACAATCGTTGACCAAACCCTGCAACAGCTGCCGGCCAGGGCCCGCTCGGCCCTGACATTCGCGAGCCTGCTGTCCCCCGACACGATCCCGTGGCAGTGGCTGCAAGAGCTCACCGAACCACCGGACCGCTCAGCGCCCACCGGGCTGCCGGGACTATCCGAAGATGACTGGGCATCAACGCGACGGCTTCTGGAAGGACGCCGGCTACTTACCCCCGCCGACGACCCCCGACGGTTCGCCCGCCTGCATCGGGTCCTGCACGCGCACCTGCGCACCCGGCTGGCTGGTGCCGAGATCGAACAGCGCCTCGACACGCATCTGCAACGTGTCTCGCATGAACTCGTCGACGCCGCCGCGCCCGATACCACGCTGCTGGCGGTAACCGCAGCGACGCTGACCACTCGCCTCGCCGAGGGCCGCCACCAGCTCGCCGATTCCGCGCTGCGGCTCATTGATCGCGTCCGCGAGCGCCTCGACTCGGCGAGTGCCGCCAATCTCGCCACCGCCACCTTGGACATCTTCGAGCGGCTGGCCGGCGCCGACCCCGACAACCCGCAATATCAGCGCGATCTGTCGGTCAGCCTGAGCGGGGTGGGGGATGTGCGGGTGGCGCGCGGGGACCCGGAGGGCGCCCTGCAGGCCTACACCCGCGCCCTGCAGATCGTCGAGCGGCTGGTGCGCGCCGACCCCGACAACACCAACTACCCGCGCGACTTGGCGTTCAGCCTGGAACGGGTGGGCGACGTGCGGGTGGCCCGCGGCGACGCGGAGGGCGCCCTGCAGGCCTACACCCGCGCCCTGCAGATCGCCGAGCGGCTGGTGCGCGCCGACCCCGACAACACCGGCTACCAGCGCGACTTGGCGTTCAGCCTGATCAGGGTGGCCGAGGTGCGGGTGGCGCGCGGGGACCCCGACGGCGCCCTGCAGGCCTACACCCGCGCCCTGGACATCTTCGAGCGGCTGGTGCGCGCCGACCCCGACAACACCGGCTACCAGCGCGATCTGTCGTTCAGCCTGGAACGGGTGGGGGGTGTGCGGGTGGCGCGCGGCGACGCGGAGGGCGCCCTGCAGGCCTACACCCGCGCCCTGCAGATCGTCGAGCGGCTGGTGCGCGCCGACCCCGACAACACCGACTACCAGCGCGATCTGTCGGTCAGCCTGACCAAGGTGGGCGATGTGCGGGTGGCGCGCGGCGACGCGGAGGGCGCCCTGCAGGCCTACACCCGCGCCCTGGACATCTTCGAGCGGCTGGTGCGCGCCGACCCCGACAACACCGGCCACCAGCGCGACTTGGCGGTCAGCCTGAACATGGTGGGCGAGGTGCGGGTGGCGCGCGGCGACGCGGAGGGCGCCCTGCAGGCCGACACCCGCGCCCTGCAGATCGTCGAGCGGCTGGTGCGCGCCGACCCCGACAACACGGACTACCAGCGCGACTTGGCGTTCAGCCTGAGCAGGGTGGGCGATGTGCGGGTGGCGCGCGGGGACCCGGAGGGCGCCCTGCAGGCCTACACCCGCGCCCTGCAGACCCGTGAGCGGCTGGCCGGCGCCGACCCCGACAACACGGACTACCAGCGCGACCTGGCGACCAGCCTGAGCAGGGTGGGCGAGGTGCGGGTGGCGCGCGGCGACGCGGAGGGCGCCCTGCAGGCCTACACCCGCGCCCTGCAGACCCGTGAGCGGCTGGCCGGCGCCGACCCCGACAACACCGACTACCAGCGCCACCTGGCGGCCAGTGCCTACAACCTCGCGTCGGTGCTCGAGTCGATCCGTGACCCGTCCGCCCTCAACTACTGGGCGAAAGCTCAGCAAATGCTTGCGGGATTAGGTGCAGTCGGCAAACTAGCGGATGCAGATCGACAAGTTCTTGAATACGTCACGCAAAAGATTGGCGGGCATTAGCGAACGATGGCGGCAGGCTGTGGATGCTGCTGCGCGGCGTAGGCGCGTTCGATCCGTGTCGTAGTGGGTCACTCGCCAGCGTCGCTGTCTCGATAACGTCTATTTCGAGGCCGCTTCCAGTTCTATTCGGGCCTGGTCGATTTGGTCGTATGCGTACGTCGCCATGGCGGCGGTGGTGATCGTCTCGCCCTTGCGGGCGAGCGATTCGTAGGTCTGGTC
>NZ_JBKQOI010000367.1:0-56459 GCF_052145595.1 Mycobacterium sp.
CGCCTCCGACGGGGACATCGAAGAGGGCGTGACCTCGGAGGCGTCGTCGCTGGCGGCCGTGCAGCAGCTGGGCAACCTCATCGTGTTCTACGACCACAACCAGATCTCGATCGAGGACGACACCAACATCGCGCTGTGCGAAGACACCGCCGCCCGGTATCGCGCCTACGGCTGGCACGTGCAGGAGGTGGAAGGCGGGGAGAACGTCGTCGCGATCGAGGAGGCCATCGCCAGCGCGAAGGCCGTCACCGACCGGCCCTCGTTCATCTCGCTGCGCACCATCATCGGCTATCCGGCACCGAACGCGATGAACACCGGCAAGGCGCACGGAGCGGCCCTCGGCGACGAAGAGGTCGCGGCCGTCAAGAAAATCCTGGGATTCGATCCCGACAAGACGTTCGAGGTCCGAGAGGATGTCCTCACCCACACCAGGGGGCTGGTGGCCCGCGGCAAAGAGGCCCACGAGCGCTGGCAACCAGGGTTCGAGGCCTGGGCGCGGCGCGAGCCCGAACGCAAAGCGCTGCTGGATCGGCTGACCGCGCAGCAATTGCCCGACGGCTGGGACGCCGACATACCGCACTGGGAGCCCGGGTCCAAGGCGCTGGCCACCCGTGCCGCGTCTGGCGCGGTGCTGTCCGCGGTAGGACCGAAACTGCCGGAGTTGTGGGGCGGTTCGGCCGACCTGGCGGGCAGCAACGACACCACCATGAAGGGCGTGGATTCCTTTGGCCCGCCGTCGATTTCGACCAAGGACTACACCGCGCACTGGTACGGCCGCACGCTGCACTTCGGTATTCGCGAACACGCGATGGGCGCCATCCTGTCCGGCATCGTGCTGCACGGCCCCACCCGGGCTTACGGGGGCACGTTCTTGCAGTTCTCCGACTACATGCGCCCGGCGGTGCGGCTGGCGTCGCTGATGGACATCGACACCATCTACGTGTGGACGCACGATTCGATCGGGCTCGGCGAGGACGGCCCGACGCATCAGCCCATCGAGCACCTTTCGGCTCTGCGCGCCATCCCCAGGCTGTCGGTGGTGCGCCCGGCCGACGCCAACGAGACCGCCTACGCCTGGCGCACCATCCTGGCTCGCGGCGCCGGCAGCGGTCCGGTTGGGCTGATCCTGACGCGCCAGGGCGTACCGGTCCTGGGAGGCACCAACCTCGACGGTGTCGCCCGGGGCGGCTACATACTCGACGGCGGCGGCCAGGAACCGGACCAAGAGCCCGACGTCGTTTTGATCGCCACCGGCTCCGAGGTCCAGCTGGCGGTCGAGGCCGCGAAGCTGTTGGCGGACAAGGACATCATCGCCCGGGTGGTGTCGATGCCGTGCGTGGAGTGGTTCGAGTCCCAGCCGTCGGAGTACCGCGACAGGGTGTTGCCCCCGTCGGTGTCGGCCAGGGTCGCCGTGGAGGCCGGGGTCGCGCAATGCTGGCACAAGCTGGTCGGTGACACCGGCATGATCATCTCGATCGAGCACTATGGCGAATCCGCCGATGCAAAGACATTGTTCCGCGAATTTGGCTTCACCGCCGAAGCCGTGGCCGCCGCCGCGGAGCAGGTAGTGGATAACTGAGAAAGGGTGATTCACATGACCAGTCAGAACCCTAACCTCGCGGCGTTGAGCGCCGCGGGGGTATCCGTTTGGCTGGATGACTTGTCGCGCGAGCGACTGCAGTCGGGCAACTTGCAGGAGCTGATTGATACCAAAAGTGTTGTCGGCGTGACCACCAACCCTTCCATCTTCCAGAAGGCGTTCGCCGAAGGCCGCGACTACGATCGCCAGATCGCCGAGCTGGCCGAGCGCGGCGCCGACGTCGACGCCACCGTGCGCACCGTCACCACCGACGACGTGCGCACCGGGTGCGACGTGCTGACGCGTGAGTGGGAGGCCTCCGACGGGGTGGACGGCCGGGTGTCGATCGAGGTCGACCCGCGGCTGGCGAACGAGACGGACAAGACCATCGCGCAGGCGGTCGAGTTGTGGAAGATCGTCGACCGGCCGAACTTGCTGATCAAGATCCCGGCCACCAAGGCCGGGCTGCCGGCCATCACCGCCGTTCTGGCGGAAGGGATTTCGGTCAACGTCACCTTGATCTTCTCCGTCGAACGACACCGCGAGGTGATGGACGCCTACTTGGCCGGCTTGGAGAAAGCCCGCCAGGCCGGGCACGACCTCTCCAAGATTCATTCGGTGGCATCGTTTTTCGTCTCCCGGGTGGACACCGAGATCGACAAGCGGCTGGAAAAGCTCGGTTCCGAAGAGGCGCTTGGGCTGCGCGGCAAGGCCGGTGTGGCCAATGCCCGACTGGCTTACGCGGCATTCCAGGAGGTCTTCGACGCCGGTGACCGCTACCAGCCGCTCAAGGCGGACGGGGCCCGGGTGCAGCGCCCGCTGTGGGCGTCGACCGGCGTCAAGAACCCTGACTACTCCGACACCCTCTACGTCACCGATCTGGTCGCTCCGCACACGGTAAACACCATGCCGGAGAAAACGATTGACGCCGTCGCCGATCACGGCGTGGTCAAGGGTGACACGATCAGCGGCGCCGCTTCGGCCGCCCAGGAGGTGTTCGACAAGCTGCAAGCGGTCGGGATCGACCTGACCGATGTGTTCCTGGTGCTGGAGAAAGAAGGCGTGGACAAGTTCGTGGAATCCTGGACCGAGCTGCTGGAGGAAACGCAGAAACAACTGGGTTCCGCCGCCAAATGACTCCCACAGAATCGAAAACGGCCGCCCGCGGCGGCGCCACGCAGTGGCGTAACCCGTTGCGGGACAAACTAGACAAGCGGCTACCCAGGATCGCCGGCCCGTGCGGCGTGGTGATTTTCGGTGTCACCGGAGACCTGGCCCGCAAGAAGGTGATGCCGGCCATCTACGACCTGGCCAATCGGGGGCTGCTGCCCCCCACCTTCTCGCTGGTGGGCTTCGCCCGCCGGGACTGGGAAACTCAGGATTTCCGTAAGGTGGTCTACCAGGCCGTCAAAGACCACTGCCGCACGCCGTTCCGCGAGGAGAACTGGGAGCGGCTGGCCGAGGGATTCCGGTTCGTGCCGGGCTCTTTCGACGACGACGAGTCGTTTGCCCGACTCGCCGAAGCCCTGGAGAAGCTCGACGCCGAACGCGGCACCGGCGGCAACCACGCCTTCTACCTGGCCATCCCGCCCAAGTCCTTCCCGGTGGTGTGCGACCAGCTGCACAAGTCCGGATTGGCCCGCCCGCAGGGCGATCGGTGGAGCCGGGTGGTCATCGAGAAACCGTTCGGCCATGACCTGGAAAGCGCGCAGGACCTGAACAAGGCCGTCAACGCCGTCTTTCCCGAGGAGTCGGTGTTCCGGATCGACCACTACCTGGGCAAGGAGACGGTGCGCAACATCCTGGCGCTGCGGTTTGCCAATCAGTTGTTCGACCCGATCTGGAACGCGCACTACGTCGACCACGTGCAGATCACCATGGCCGAAGACATCGGACTGGGTGGACGGGCCGGCTACTACGACGGCATCGGTGCCGCCCGCGATGTCATCCAGAACCATCTGATGCAACTGCTCGCGCTGACCGCCATGGAAGAACCGGTGAGCTTCAAGCCGACGGCGTTGCAGACCGAGAAGATCAAGGTGCTGTCGGCAACGCAACTGGCCGAGCCGCTCGACGAGACCACCAGCCGCGGCCAATACGCCGCGGGTTGGCAGGGCGGCGAGAAGGTCGTCGGGTTGCTCGACGAAGAGGGCTTCTCCAAGGACTCCAGGACGGAGACGTTCGCCGCCATCACCCTCGAGATCGACACCCGCCGCTGGGCCGGTGTGCCGTTCTACCTGCGCACGGGTAAACGCCTGGGCCGCAGGGTGACCGAGATCGCGCTGGTCTTCAAACGCGCACCGTTTCTGCCGTTCGACGCCACGATGACCGACGAGCTGGGCACCAACGCCATGGTCATCCGCGTGCAGCCCGACGAGGGCATCACGCTGCGGTTCGGCTCCAAGGTGCCGGGCACCGCAATGGAGGTCCGCGATGTCAACATGGACTTCTCCTACGGTTCGGCGTTCGCCGAAGAATCACCGGAGGCCTACGAGCAGCTGATCCTGGACGTGCTCCTGGGTGAGCCGTCCCTGTTTCCGGTTAATGCGGAGGTCGAATTGGCTTGGGAAATACTCGATCCCGTGCTCGATAACTGGGCAGCAGACGGTAAGCCGGACCCCTACGAGGCCGGCGGGTGGGGTCCGGACTCGTCCTTCGAGATGCTGCGCCGCACCGGCCGGGAATGGCGACGGCCATGATCCGCGCCGGCGACGATGCAGAGCGAAGCGATGAGGAGGAGTGGCGCAGATGATCGTCGACATGCCCGAAACCAGCACCACCGCGGTTAACAAAAAGCTTGACGAACTGCGTGAAAAAGTCGGTGCCGTCACGATGGGCCGGGTGCTGACGCTGATCATCGCGCCGGAGAGCGACGCTGTGCTCGAAGACTCCATCGAAGCAGCGAATAACGCCAGCCATGAACACCCCAGTCGGATCATCGTCACGATGAGAGGCGACGCGTACGCTGACGAACCGCGCTTGGACGCACAACTGCGGGCGGGCGGCGACGCCGGCGCCAGCGAGGTAGTGGTGCTGCGGCTGTCCGGGGCGCTCGCCGGCCACGCATCCAGCGTGGTCATTCCTTTTTTGCTGCCCGACATCCCGGTGGTGGCGTGGTGGCCTGACATCGCCCCAGATGTGCCTGCCCAAGACCCGTTGGGCAAGTTGGCAATTCGGCGCATCACCGATGCCACCAACGGCATCGATCCGTTGGCGGCGATCAAGAGCCGGCTGCCCGGATACACCGCCGGTGATACCGACCTGTGTTGGGCGCGGATCACCTACTGGCGTGCGCTGCTCACCTCCGCAGTCGACCTGACACCCCACGAACCGATCGAGTCGGCACTGGTGTCCGGATTGAAAACCGAACCCGCTCTTGACATCCTGGCGGGCTGGTTGGCCAGCCGGATCGACGGTCCGGTGCGCCGAGCCGTCGGCGACCTCAAGGTGGAGTTGGTGCGCAACAGCGAAACCATCGTCTTGAGCCGGCCCCAGCAGGGCAGGACGGCCACACTGAGTCGCACCGCCAGGCCGGATGCACTGCTTCCGTTGCCGCGCAGGGAAACCGGTGAATGCCTGGCCGAGGACCTGCGGCGGCTGGACGCCGACGAGATCTACCTGACGGCGCTGGAAGGCATCAAAAAGGTGCAGTACGTGTGAGCCCCGTTGTCGATATTTTCCCCGATGGCGAGGCCTTGGTCCAGGCCGCGGGCAGGCGGCTGGTCGACACCATCCAGACCGCGGTGGCGGCCCGGGGGCAAGCGCTGATCGTGCTGACCGGCGGTGGCAACGGCATCGGACTGTTGCAGTACCTCGGCACGCAGCAACAGCAGATCGACTGGTCCAAGGTGCATCTGTTCTGGGGCGACGAACGCTACGTTCCCGAGGACGACGACGAGCGCAACGACAAGCAGGCGCGGGCGGCCCTGCTCGATCACATCGACATCCCGTCGAGCCACGTGCACACGATGCCGGCCAGCGACGGTGAATTCGGCAGTGATCTCGCCGCCGCGGCGCTGGCCTACGAACAGCTCCTGGCGGCCAACGCCGAACACGGCGAACGCGCACCGAATTTTGATGTTCACCTGCTGGGCATGGGGCCCGAGGGCCACATCAATTCGCTCTTCCCGGACAGCCCGGCCGTGCTCGAGACAGCCCGCATGGTGGTCGCGGTCGAAGGCTCCCCCAAGCCGCCGCCACAACGAATCACCTTGACACTGCCGGCAATCCGGCGGTCCCGTGAGGTGTGGCTGATGGTGTCCGGGGCGGCCAAGGCCGACGCGGCGGCCGCTGCCATCGGTGGCGCGCCACCGGTCTCGGTGCCGGCCGCCGGGGCTATCGGGCTGGAAACCACGCTCTGGCTGCTCGACGAGGAGGCCGCGGCCGAGCTTCCCCGCTAAGCCCTTGCCGAGCGTCACGCCAGCGTGACGGTCGGCGTCGAAGGCCACGCCAGCGTGACGCGCGGGGGCTTGTGCGGACCCGTGCGAGTCATAATGAGCCTCATGGCAGACAGAACCGTGCGCAGCGGGCCCGAGCGAAGCCGGATCAAAACCCTCACCCAGGCCGCGTTGAACGCCGACAAGACGGTGGAGCAGGTCGAAGACGTCCTCGACGGCCTGGGCAAAACCATGAAGGAACTGAACAGTTCGCTGTCGGCACTCAACGCCACAGTCGAGCGCTTGGAGCGCGGTCTGGATCATCTGGAGGGCACCCTGTCCAGCCTGGACAATCTCGCCAAGCGGCTCATTGTCCTTGTCGAGCCGCTGGAGGCCATCGTCGAACGGATTGACTACATGGTGAGGGTGGGCGAGACGGTGATGTCGCCGTTGTCGGTCACCGAGCACGCGGTGCGCGGCGTGATGGACAGGCTGCGGAACCGAACAGTGCATTGATGTCGGCCAAGCCCACCTGCTTGGCCCGTCAAACTGGCACGCGGAAGCCGGGTTAGCCGCTATTACGCAGCGCGCTCGCCAGCCCGTTCATCGTCAGCAGAATGCCGCGCTGCACCAACTCGTCGTTATCGCCCGAGCGATAGCGGCGAAGCAACTCCACCTGCAGGTGGTTCAGTGGCTCCAGATAGGGAAAGCGGTTGAACACCGAACGCGCCAACGCCGGGTTGTCGGCAAGCAGGTCGGCGTGACCGGTGATCAGCTTGTGCATGGCGATGGTGCGGTGGTGCTTGTCGACAATCTTGTCGAACACTCTGCGGCGCAACGATTCGTCGGCCACCAGCTCGGAGTAGCGGGCCGCCAGGCCCAGATCGCTCTTGGCCAGCACCTGTGCCATGTTCGACAGCACGCTGCGGAAGAACGGCCACCGCTGATACAGCTCGTGCAGTATCTCCACCCGCTCGGTTTCACTTTCGGGGCCCGCCGCGATCCACTGTTCGAACGCCGATCCCGTGCCGTACCAACCCGGGAGCATCACCCGCGACTGGCTCCAGGCCAGCACCCACGGGATCGCGCGCAAGTCCGCGATCGAGGCGGTGGGCTTGCGTGATGTCGGCCGGCTGCCGATGTTCAGCGACCCGATCTCGCTGACCGGTGTGGAAGCGGTGAAGTACTCGACAAAACCCGATGTTTCGTGCACTAATTCGGTGTAGGCGCGATGGGCGAAGGCGGCCACCTCGTCGAGCACCGCGTAGGCCGGTTCCGCGTCGTCGCCCAGGCCCTCGACATCCAGCAGCGTCGACTCCAGGGTGGCCGCCACCAAGCTCTCCAGATTGCGTCGGGCCAGCTGGGGTTCGGCGTACTTGGCGGCGATCACTTCACCCTGCTCGGTCAGGCGCAGCGAGCCGTTCACCGCTCCGGGGGGTTGCGCGAGGATGGCCTGGTAGCTGGGGCCGCCGCCGCGGCCGACGGTTCCGCCGCGACCGTGGAAGAGCCGCAACCGAATACCGGTTTTGCGTGCGACTTCCACGAGGGTGAGTTCGGCGCGGTAGACGGCCCAGTTGGCGGCCAGGTACCCGCCGTCCTTGTTGGAGTCGGAATAGCCGAGCATCACTTCCTGGCATCCGCCCCGAGCGTCGACCAGCGATCGATAGAGCGGAAGGTCCAGCATCGCTTGCAGAATCGACGCCCCGTTGTGCAGGTCGTCGATCGTCTCGAAAAGCGGTGAGATACCAACGGGGCAATAGGGTTCCGGTCCGGAGGCGTCCAGCAGGCCAGCCTCCTTCAACAGGATTGCGCCCTCCAAGACGTCCGACACCGACTGGCACATCGAGATGACGTAGTTTTGCACCGCCGCCGGACCGTAGAGCTCGACGGCGTGGGCGGCGGCCGCGACGACGCCCAGCTCGCCGCGGGCCAGATCGGACAATTGGGCGCGGTCGCCGACCAGCGGGCGGCGGGTGCCGAGTTCGCCCGCCAGCAGTTCGACCCGTTCGTCCTCGGGCAGTGAGCTGTAGTCCGGATGCACCCCGGCCCAGGCCAGCAGCTCGCCGACCACCTCTTCGTGCACGTCCGAGTTCTGTCGCATGTCCAGGCCGGACAAGTGAAAGCCGAAGACGTGCACGCTTTCTCGCAATCGGGCCAGCCGATCCTCGGCCAATAGCGCGGCTCCGTGCGTGCGCAGCGAGGCGTCGATGACGTCCAGATCGGAATGCAGTTCGGCCGGCGCGGAATACGGTGGCAAGCCCAGGTCAAGCTCGTGCTGCGGCTGCCGGTCCAGGATCTCGGAAGCCGTCGCGGTGAGCCGGGCACGGATTACCCGCAGTGCCCGCCGGTAGGGCTCGTCAGCGCGAGCTTTGTCGTCACAACCCTCGGCCAGGGAGTTCAATTCGGGGGTGACGGTGATCAGTCGCGCCGACATCGACAGTTCCTGCTCGAGTTCGGTGAGTTCGGCCAGGTAGTGTGCCAGCGCGGTGAACGCGGCGCTGCCGGTGGCCCGTCGCACGATTTCGGCGGTTACGTTCGGATTGCCGTCGCGGTCACCGCCGATCCAGGAGCCGGGTTGCAGGATGGGCGCCGAAAGCAGATCTGCATCGGGCCAGCGCGCGCGCAATGCCTTCCGGACCTCGGCGTTGACCTGCGGGATCACCTCGAACAAGGCGGCCGGGTAATACCGCAGGCCCACCTCGATCTCGTCGGTGATCTGCAACCGGGACAACCGGATCAGCGCGGTCTGCCACAGCGTGAGCACCTGGCGGCGCAACTCGAGTTCGATATTGCGGCCGTCGTCGGTTTCCGTGTGCCCCTCAGCGTGCAGCCGCATCAGTTGTGTGATGCGGTGCTGGGTGACGAAGACGGTGCGGCGACGGGTCTCGGTGGGATGTGCGGTGATCACCGGGGACACCAGGGCACCCTTCAGCGCGTCGGCCACGGTGGCCGAATCCAGTTCTGCCGAATCGAGTTTCGCGCAGGTTGCCGCCAGGGTGCTGTCCTGCGGTGGCTCGCCGGCGTCGACGTGAATTGCGCGTCGGCGCTCGCGGTGGATGTCCTCGGCCACGTTGACCAGCAGCGCAAAGTGGCTGAATGCGCGGATGATCGGGATCGCCCGGTGGATGTCGATGCCGTCGAACATCCGCGACATGTCGGTCCGATCGATCTCGGAGCGCCGCACCCGAAAGGACTCCACCCGCGCACGTTCCACCAGGTCGAACACCTCGTGGCCGTTCTGCTCGCGCACGGTGTCGCCCAGGATGGTGCCCAGCAGCCTGATGTCGGCGCGCATCGGCTCGGTCGCCTCGCGTCCGACCCGGGTCCGCTGGACGGCACCGATCGGTTCTAGCGCGGTGTCGGAAACCTCAACCATGCGTCCCAGTATCGGTGCGGATCGCGCGGTCCGCCCGTCGTGCGGGGATCAGCGGTATTTGATCGACGTCATCGGTATTTGATCGTCGTCATCGGTATTTGATCGTCAAAGCCATACCGACGATGCAGACCAGCCAGATGCCGGCGATGAACAGCGTCAGGCGGTCCAGGTTCTTTTCCACCACCGTCGACCCGGACAGGCTTGACTGCACACCACCGCCGAACAGCGTCGACAGGCCGCCACCCTTGGCGCGATGCAGCAGCACCAGCAGCACCACCAGGATGCTGGTGACTACCAGGGTGATCTGCAGGGCCAATTGCATGACAGACACCTTACCGGTTCGGGCCCACTCGCCCGTAGCCGAGGCTCGGCGACGCCGCGCGCGGCGTCACCCGGTTCGTTTTGGCAAAGCAAAAACCAATACGAAGGCCGCGACGCTCAGTCCGGCGCTTGCGGCCATAGCAAGGGCGGCACTGTGACCAAACGCCAGCGCGAGCGCGTCGGGACCGGCCGAGTTGACCTGAAGGGTCCCGAAGAGGATGGTGCCGATGATCGCGATGCCGATAGCGCTGCCAACCCGTTGCATCGTCCCGATCACGCCGCTGGCCGCGCCCGCGTCTGTAGGGTTGACGGTAGCGACGATGAAGTCGACGTTGGGTGCGATGAAGAAGCCGCTGCCGACACCCGCCATCAACAGCGGCGCGGCCAGTCGCCAGCCGCTGTAGCCGGTGGGCGGTGTCAGTGCCAGCAGGAGCCAGACGGCGGTGATGCCGATGGCGACCATGCCCAGCCCGGCCACGAGGACCCTGCGTCCGAACCGGGCGGCCAGCGCGTCACTTCGGGAGGCACCGACGATCAACCCGATTGCGAACGGCGTCAGCACTACTCCGGACTGCAGCGCCGTGTGGCCCAGACCTGCCTGCCACAGCAGCGCAATGGTGAAGAAGATGCTCGTGAAGGCCGCGAAGAACACCAGGGCGAGCAGCACACCCCCGCTGAATGAGGCATGAGCAAACAATCGCGGCGGCACAAGCGGATTAGCGCCGGCCGCCTCGACGTGGCGTTCCCACAGCGCAAACACCCCGAGTAACGCGATGGCGCCGGCCATCGAGGCGTAGGTCCACGGTGGCCAGCCGTCTTGCTGCCCCTGGATCAACGGGGTCAGCAATGCCACCAGCGCCGCCGACAGCAACATCAGGCCCGGCCAGTCGGCTGCGGTATCGGTATTTTCGGCTCCCGCCGGAAGCAGCAGGACGGCAGCGATGACCGCGAGCACGCCCAGCGGGACGTTTACGTCAAAAACCAGCCGCCACCCGGCGTCTGCGCCCGAGGCCGCGATGATCAGGCCACCGACGAGCGGGCCAACCGCGACAGAAAGGCCGATCGTCGCTCCCGTCATCGCGAAGGCTCGGGCCCGCGTCCGGTCCGCGAACATCAGCTGGATGAACGCGGTGATCGGCGTGAAAAACATCCCACCGGCCAGCCCCTGAACCGCCCGCGCGGAAACGAGCTGCGTCTCGTTGGCCGCAAGTCCGCACGCCAGGCTCGCAACGGTGAACAGCGACAAACCCGCGATGAACACCCTTCTGTGTCCGTGGCGGTCCCCGACTCTGCCGGCTGGTATCAAAGCCAGCCCGAAGGCCAGCGCGTAGACCGAAACGATCCATGTCAGCGCGGCGTTCGACGCCGCCAGACTGGTGCGAATGGTGGGAATGGCGACATTGACGATGGTGGTGTCCAGCAACGCCATGAATGCACCGACCAGCAGGACCGCCAACGCCAGCCAGCTACGACGTTCGGTGACAACAGTTTTCGATATTGACGCGCTCACATCCCGTCAGCCCCAGCGCGCTGTTCCGAGGCGATTCCGGGCAGCGCTTCGGAAAGCTCCTCATGCCAAGCGATTTCGGCGCGCAGCCGGTAGGCCCGGTGCTTCAATGCCAGCTTTTCGGCGGCGGTCAGGTAACGGTCGATGGTGGCGGCGTGGGCTTCCCACTCGGTAAGCATGGCGTTCAGCGATCCGATGCGGGCGGCGATAATCGTTGGCAAATCATCGAGATGGTCCGAGCACAGCCTGGTGATCGCCAAGTCGAATGGGTCCGGCTTGATCACAATCTCGCGCAACGCCCGCAGGCGCAGCGCTCCGAGGGCCTCGCGTCCGGCATCGGTGATCGCCCATACCTGCCGTTGCGGGTAGGCGCCGGCTCGCTCGACCCGGACCTCCTCGATGAGATCCTCGGCAGCCAGCCGCTTGATCGCGCCGTATAACCCGCCGACGGTGATGTCCGTCCACAAGCTCACGTGCTCCTCTTCGGCGAGTAGGCGCAACTGATGGCCGTGCATTGGCCCGCGTTCCTGAAGCGCCGCCAGAATGAAGATCCGTATGGACGACATGCGACTACTCTTGCACGAGTACTCGTACGCAATCCAGGCCGGTAAAGCCCTTTTCGGGCATAACCCTAGGTGTTACGGCAGCGGCCCACCGGCGGCGATCGCCGCCAGCGTCGCGAACTGCTCACCGTCCAGTGACGCCCCGCCGACCAGAGCCCCGTCGATATCGTCGCGGGCGACGATGTCGCCGATGTTCTTGGCGTTCACCGAGCCTCCGTAGAGCACCCGAACGCCGTCGGCGACCTTCGGCGATGTCAGCTTGCCCACTTCCTTGCGGATCGCCGCGCACACCTCCTGGGCGTCGGCGCCGCTGGCCACCCGCCCTGTGCCGATCGCCCACACGGGCTCGTAGGCGATGACAACGGCGCCGATCTGCGCGGCGGAAAGCCCGGCCAGCGATCCCCGCAGCTGCTTCTCACAGTGGCTGACGTGCTCGCCCGCCTCCCGAACCTCGAGGTGCTCGCCGATGCAGACGATCGGGGTCAAGTCGTGCTTGAGCGCAGCGGCGGCCTTGGCGGCCACCAGCGCGTCATCCTCGTTGTGGTAGGAGCGTCGCTCGGAGTGCCCGACGACGACGAAGGTGCAGCCCAGCTTGGCAAGGAACGCTCCGCTGATGTCGCCGGTGTAGGCGCCCGAGTCGCGCTGGGACAGGTCCTGGCCGCCGTAGGTCAGCCGGAGCTTGTCGCCGTCAACCAGCGTCTGCACGCTGCGCAGGTCGGTGAATGGCGGGAGAACGGTGACGTCAACTTTGTCGTAGTACTTGTCCGGCAACGCGAACGCGATCTTTTGCACCAGCGCGATCGCCTCGAAGTGATTGAGGTTCATTTTCCAGTTGCCGGCGATCAGCGGCTTGCGGCTCACGAGTCTCCTTTTGGCTTAATTCGGCTGGGGCCGGCCCAGCACCTCGATGCCGGGTAGCGTCTTGCCCTCCAGGTATTCCAGCGATGCGCCGCCGCCAGTGGATATGTGCGAGAAGTCGCCCTCCGGGATACCGAGCGCGCGCACCGCGGCGGCGGAGTCGCCGCCGCCCACCACGCTGAACGCGCCCTTGCCCGTCGCCGCGGCGATCGCTTCGGCGACGCCCTTCGTACCGACGGCGAACGCCGGAAATTCGAACACCCCCATCGGCCCGTTCCAGAAGATGGTCTCGGCGTTGGAGAGCACGGTTGCGAAGCGTTTGACCGATCCCGGCCCGATGTCCAGGCCGATCAGATCGCCCGGGATAGCGTCGGCCGCGACGGTCTGCGGCGGCGAGTCGGCGGCGAACTTCTCGGCCACCACGATGTCCATCGGCAGTCGCAGCACATCGTGGTAGGTGTCCAGCAGCCTGCGGCAGGTATCGACCATCTCGTCTTCCAGCAGCGACTTGCCAACTGAAAGACCTTGCGCCGCAAGGAATGTGAAGCACATGCCGCCGCCGATCACGATGCTGTCGGCCTTGGTCGCCAGCGACTCGATGACGCCGAGCTTGTCGGACACCTTCGACCCGCCGAGCACCACCGCATACGGGCGTTTGGTCGAGCTGGTCAGCTGCTCCAGCACCCGTATCTCCTCGGCCACCAGCGTGCCGGCATAGTGCGGCAGCAGGGTGGCGACGTCGTACACTGAGGCCTGCTTGCGGTGCACCACCCCGAAGCCGTCGGAGACGAAAGCGCCTCCCGGCGAGACCAATTCGGCCAGTTGCCTGGCCAGTGCCAGTCTCTCGCCGTCGTCCTTGCTGGTTTCGCGCGGGTCGAAGCGGATGTTCTCCAGCAGCAGGATGTCGCCGTCGGTCAGCCCCTCGGCACGCGCCAGCGCGTCACCCCCGACAGGGGAACGATCGGGGCCGCCGGCCAACTGCACATGCTGGCCCAGCTGTTCGCCGAGCGCCGCGGCGACCGGCGCCAGCGACAGCTTCGGATCGGGTCCGCCCTTGGGACGACCCAGGTGTGCGGTGACCACCACCTTGGCGCCGGCGTCGAGAAGCGCCTTCAGGGTGGGTACCGACGCGGTGATGCGGCCCGGATCGGTGATAGTGCCCTGTTGACCAGCAGAGTCATCGAGCGGGACGTTCAGATCGCAGCGCACCAGCACGCCGCGACCAGAAACACCTTCGGCCAGAAGGTCTGCGAGCGTGTGGACGGTGGACGTCGTCACGGTTAGAGCGACTTGCCGACCAGGGCGACCAGATCAATGAGGCGGTTGGCGTAGCCCCATTCGTTGTCGTACCAGGACACCACCTTGGCCTGGTCGCCGATCACCTTCGTCAGGCCGGAGTCGAAGATCGAGCTGTGCGGGTCGGTGACGATGTCGCTCGAGACGATCGGCGCGTCGTAGTACTTCAGAATGCCCTTGAGCCTGCCCTCGGCGGCGGCCTTGTACGCCGCGTTGATCTCTTCAACGCTGGCGGATTTGGACAGCTCGGCGGTCAGGTCGGTGACCGAGCCGGTCGGGATCGGCACCCGCAGCGCGTAGCCGTCGAGCTTGCCCTTCAGCTCGGGCATCACCAGACCGATCGCCTTGGCCGCGCCGGTGGAGGTCGGCACGATGTTCACCGCGGCGGCGCGGGCGCGACGCAGATCCTTGTGTGGCCCGTCCTGCAGGTTCTGATCTTGGGTGTAGGCGTGGATGGTGGTCATCAGGCCCCTGACGATGCCGAACTCGTCGTGCAGCACTTTGGCCAGCGGCGCAAGGCAATTCGTCGTGCACGACGCGTTGGAGATGATGTTCTGACTGCCGTCGTAGTTGTCCTCGTTGACTCCCAGGACGATGGTGATGTCCGGGTCGGTGGCCGGCGCGGAGATGATCACCTTCTTGGCGCCGGACTGCAGGTGGCCCTTGGCCTTGGCGGCGTCGTTGAAGCGCCCGGTGGATTCGACGACGACGTCTACCCCGAGGTCGGCCCACGGCATTGCCGCCGGCCCTTCCTTGACCTCGAGGGCTTTGATCTTGTTGTCGCCGACGACGATGGTGTCCTCGCCTTCGAGGCTGACGTCGTAGGGGAGCCGGCCCAGGATCGAGTCGAATCTGAGCAGGTGGGCCAGCGTGGCGTTGTCGGTGATGTCGTTGACGGCGACCACTTCGATGTCGACGGTGCCCTGCTCCTTCTGAGCCAGTAAGGCGCGGTAGAAATTGCGCCCGATTCGACCGAAGCCGTTGATGCCTACTCGGACCGTCATTTGTCTCTCCCTGTCTTTCTATGTCCGCTGATGAACCTCTCGCCGTCAGCCTAGATCAGTAACAACGACGCTGCCGCCGGTAACAGCGCTGGACCATTCTCGACATTTGTGCCGGGAAGTGGCTGGTTCGGCGGGGGCCGTGACAGAGGAAAACTGCACCCCCGTTCCTGGCCCGCGCCCGCTCGTGTGGACCGGACGGCCCGATGTGACTGCGCTTTTTCGCCGGTTGGGGCCGAGCGGCTGGAACCACCCGCCCGCGCGACGCGGAATTGCCACGAATACCGCATTCCGCGCAGGCGAAATGACCAAGGTTTGAATTCAAACTGCACTGCCGCCGGCTGAGCCACGGGCTTCGGTGTTGTCGCGCGTTTACCCCGCCGCTGCGATTCTGTGACCGTTAGGCCCGACAACAAAGTCGGAACAACAGGTCCATCACCGGACCGCTGGAAGCGCTCCCCCTCAGTGCACGCCCACCTGCGATAACCGGAGCATGTCTCCTTTGTATCGGTTCTATAAGCGCCGCGATTGGCGCGTGTGCAATAGCGATAACCAGCCGTACATTCATCACGACTGCGGTACGACTATGCGGTTCTGCTGCACGAGTTGATTGCGGAAATACTTGAGCGCTAAAGGAGTCGACCTTGATGACGGCCTTCGATCGGTTCAACACCAAAGTAGTTGCCATCGCTGGGTTGTGCGGGGCCGCTCTAGCGTTGGGCCCGGATGCGGCAGCCGCCCCACCGCTGAAAACCGGCGGCTATGTGTGCGTCCAGGGGATGGCGGGTGAGGCTGGAGCGCCAGCAGCGGGCGGACCGGCAGCCGGCGGAGGATCGGCGGCGACGTGCCAGTGTGTCACCAGCTCCATCGCCGGCGGACCGGCAGCCGCCGGTGGACCGATACCAGCTGCTGGTGGACCGGGAGCCGCCGGTGGGCCCACAGCCGCCGGCGGACCGGGAGCCGCCGGTGGAACGGTGGCCACGGACGTGTGCACAACCAGCGCTCCACTCACTGCCATGGCCGGTGTTCCGCTGGTTGCGCCTGGGCCGGTTGTGGCTCCGGTGGGTGCGCCGGTGCCAGTTGGTGCTCCGCTGATTGACCTTGGGCCGCCGGTGCCGGTGGGTGCACCGGTTCCGGTTGGCGCGCCGGTGCCAGTCGGTGCGCCGGTGCCGGTAGGTGCACCGGTCCCGATTGGCGCACCGGTCCCGATTGGCGCACCAGTGCCAGTGGGTGCGGCGGTGGCTCCGGTGGTGCCGATTGGTACTCCGCTGATTGCGCTTGGGCCGGTGGGTGCGCCGCTGCCGGCGGGTGCTCCGATCATTGACATGTCCGGGACCGGTAAGGGTGCGCCGACTGGTCCGGCGCCGGCTGGCAGCCCTGTGCCCGGTCAGCCGGTTCTGCCCGGTCCTTCGGGTGCGAGCGGGCGCTGAGATCCTTTTCCGGGTTGTGCGGACCCGCTGGGTTGCCACCAACGGGTCCTGAGCCAACTGCCGAGCGTCACTCGACCGTGTAGCCCATCGGCATCAGCACGCTCTTCTGCTGGGTGAAGTGCTCGACGCTGTCCGTTCCCTGTTAAGTAACGAGGTCCACGGTACGGAGCCCGACGAAACCGGCGGCTCTCAATCGCCGTTGCTATTCCTGCACAATCACCGGGTCGCCGACGTTGACCATGTTGTAGTACCACTCGGCGTCTTCGGGGCTCAGGCTGATGCAGCCGTGGCTGACATTCTCCAACCCGAGCGCATTCACAGCCCACGGAGCTGAGTGCACGAAGAGACCGCGGCTGGTGATACGGACGGCGTAATCCACCGGGATCCGGTAACCATCGGGGGCGTCGACGGGGATGCCGACGCTGCTCGAATCCATAATCAGCGAGCGTTCCTTGGACAGCACGGTGTAGGTGCCGACCGGCGTCGGGTATTCCGGCCTACCCATCGAGGCCGGCATCACGCCTTCTTCCCCAAAGTGAGGTCGGTGGTGCGGCGCTGGCAGTGGCGGCGGCGGTCCCGCCTCGACTCCGTCGATGCTCACGGTGAACGTGTGTCCCGAGATACTGGCAATACCGACGACGGCAGGACCCGTCTTAAACTCCGTGTGCACGTCGCCCACCGAAAGCGCCACCGTGCTGTGCGCCGGCCAGAATCGGTCGGGAACAAACTGCAGCACGTCGTTGTCGAGCCATTCGAATTTGCCGGTCATCGCGGGTGTCGATTTGATCTCGACGGCACGCTCGGCCGCGTGCCGGTTGGCTAAGTTGGTTATGGGCGCACTGAACGTCACGACCACGGGGTGCGCCACACCCGCCACCTCCCCCCGTGTTGGCAGAACCGACGCGATAGCGGATCTATACGACTGGGTCGCCGCCATCAGGCTTACGTCCGTTGGCCGCGCAACAGCAATCGCAGCGATCCCGATGACGGCAAGAACACACCGAACAATCGCGCGCATGACTCCGATTCCCTTTGATTGACAGGAGTTGTAATAGTGATGGTACGGGTGCCGTGGCGGGTGGAAGCGCAAGGGCGCGTTAGCAATTCGATCAACCCTGGGTCACGTTTTGGCTACAGCGAGCGAACTCCGGCAACCTCAGCGGCCGCGTCGCTTTCGGAGCCACCTCAGCGCCGAATCGGCGGCGTGGTAGCCACACAGCCCGTGAATACCGGCTCCCGGCGGCGTCGACTGCGAACACAGGTAGACACCCGGCACACCGGTCGCGTACGGGTTGACCGCGATCCGCGGGCGAAGGATGACCTGCAGCCGGTCGTTTGCGCCGCCGATGATGTCGCCGCCGATGTAGTTGGGGTTGTAGGCCTGTAGTTCGGCAGTTCCCTTGCTGACCGTTGCGACGACGCGGTCGCGGAATCCGGGAGCGAACCGCTCTACCTGGTCGACGACGGCGGCGGTCGCGTCGCCGGTGAAGCCGAACGGCACGTGGGCGTACGCCCATATCGGGTTGATGTTGCCCGCGGAGCGGGATGGGTCGGCCAGGTATTGCTGCCCTACGAGAATGAACGGCCGTTGCACCATTTTGCCCTGTGCGCGTTGGCGTTCGGTGTCCGCGATCTCGGCGAATGTCCCGCCGAGATGGACGGTGCCGGCGCGCCGGCAGTCGGGGTTCGTCCACGGGATGTCGCCCTCGATGGCGAAGTCGACCTTGAACGCCGACGACCCCTCGCGGTAGCGCCCATAGGACCGCTTGATCCCGCCCGGCATGACATCGCCGTAAATCTTGAGCGCCGGGGCCGGGCTGAGGTCGAGCATGACGATGTCGGCGTCGGGGATGTCTCGGCGACTGGCAACCGTCACCCCGGTGGTCACAGTGCCACCGTGCGCTTTCAGGGCGGCGGCCAGGGCCTGGATGATCGAACCGGTTCCCCCTTCGGCGACGGGCCATCCGTAGCGGTGCCCGCTGGCCAGAAACATCAGGCCCACGGCTGCGGTGAGCGGTCGGTCCTGCCGGGTGTAGGCGTGCGCGGCCGCGCCGCCGAACAACGCGCGTGCCTGCTCGGTGCGAAACCAGCGGGCCATCGCGGTGGCCGGTAGCACCGCGCGCGGCCCGAACCACGCGAGGCGAATCGGATGGCGCGGCAAGTGGATCCCGGGCGCATCAAATCCTGGGCGAGCTCATCGAATCCCGCGGCGAGGTCGCCGACGGCGGCCCGCCACCGTTTGACGTCGGGTCCCATCCGTGCCACGGTCTGTTCGATCGACTGATACAGCACGCCCGCGGTGCCGTCGTCGAGCGGGTGCGCGCAGTCGATCTCCGGCCACTTCCACACCAGCCCGTAGCGCTGCAGGTCGATCTCCTTCCAGAACGGCGAACCGACGCCCAACGGGTGAAACGCCGAGCAGTGGTCGTGGATGACTCCCGGCACCGTCAGCTCACCCGAGCGCGCTCCCCGCCGACCGTGTCGCGAGCCTCCAGCACCTGCACATCGACACCGTGACGGGCAAGGTGAATCGCGGCGGCCAGACCGTTGGGGCCGGCACAGACGACAACCGCGGTCGTCATCGAGCGCTGCGTTGGGTCGTGACGTGAACGGGGAACTCGTCGCCGGGCTGGGGCCACGGCTGGCGGGTCAGCATGTCCTTGACGTCTACGTAGCCCGCCTCGATCAGGCCGGTCTTCGCGTCGACGATGCGGTACCACTGCTTTTGGATGTGGATCGGCTGACCTTCCAGGACGATGACGCGGACGTCGCCGTCGGCGAAGTGGCAGCGCCGCTGCACCGCGGCCAGTAGCTGCTCGTTGTGCAGGTGGCCTTCGCCGAAGTTCCAGCCGACCAGCGGCCCGGCAACGATCTCACCCTCTCGCAAGCTGTAGTCGGCTTCGTTCTCGATCGCGCGGGGCAACAGCCCATTGAGTGCTCTGCCATGAGCGTGCATGGCCCGGAAGGCGGCCGTCTTGTCGCTCATGATCTCGGCGGTCGCCGTGTCGTAGAGCTTGGCCAGCTGATTGACAACGAGCGCAGAGCTTTTCACGATGTTGGCTTCTACCTTGTCCTCGGCGCCCGCGCGGAAGCACCACACACTGGTGGCCCAGTTACCGGCGTAATAGCGCATCGCGGGCAGGAACGAAATCTGTTCGGGAAAAAGGTTTCCCGCGATCGGCACGATGGCGAGCGCGACGATTAAGATGGCCAGCAGCAGCGGTGACTGAAGGTCGACGGCATGGATCCCGCCGTAATGCCCAAACAGATAAAGTAGCGAGAAAATGAAGAACACGTTCCACTCCAACGGCACTCCCATCGGGAGGTTGGAAAGGATGTTCAGGTGGAAGATCACCATGAACCCGATGAGGAACCACCGCCAGGGCTGTCCGTCGGCAACGAACACTAGAACCCCCGGGACCAGGAATTCCGCCGTGGTACCGCCGACATGGGCCATGATCTTCGGCAACCAGGACGGCCGTAAGTCGTTGACCGGGTCGAGGTAGAGCATGTGCTTGAACCAGTTGAACAGCTTGGGCCGCAGCAGCGCATTGTTGCTCGTCATCACCGATATGACGTAGGGAAAATGATGGTTGAGCTTGGAAGTCGCTGCCCCCCACCACAAGCCGAGCATGATGATCTTGAAAGCCGCGATCTGATCGGTAAAGGGGAAGAAGAACACGATCAGCTTCAGCCAGTAGTGTTCGCCGCGGGCGGCCAGGAAGATGGTCTTGTCGCGCAGCCCCAATATCGCCAGGGCGACGATCGTCGGCGCCACCAGGACAGGATCGATCAGACCGACATCGCCGGTGGCGGTGACCGACCCGCCGTGACCGGGCGACAACAGCGCCCACGCCCCGCCGATCAACACGATGACATAGAGGGCGACGTCGAAGGCGGTGCGAGTGTCACCGCTGGTGAACGGAACCTTGCCTGGCCAGGCGGGCAGCCGAATTGTTTTGGGCCGCAACCAATAAAGGAACCCGCCGATCGGTGGCATGAAGCGCGCGGTGAGCGGTCCGGATCCGCAGCCGAAGCCCAAGACCTCGAACAGCAGGGTGAAAATGATGACCTTCTGATACACGATCGGTTGCGTCCACCAGTCGCCGATGCGGCCCAGCCCGCCGAGGCCGGGTGTCAGCGAGATGATCGCGGCGGGGGCGGCGACGTACGCCGCAATCTTGATCAGGTAAAGCAGATACACCGCGTACGGCGTGCCGTAGCCGTGTTCCACCCAGTGCCGGGTGACGACTTGCAGCCGCGTTGCCCGTGGCTCGGTCCGCCAGATGTCGGGGTCGACGTGCGGAAGCTCCGGTGACATGAATCCCATGGGAGGCCTCATTCCTGTCGGAGGTGAAACCAGTTGGCGAATACAATCTATCGGCACCGCACGACGGATGTGCCGATTTTGCGCTCGTTACGAAACTAGCTGAGGCAAATGTGGATGGAGCGATCGCGTGGATTCGCCGCGATCGCGAAACTCGTTGCGGTCCTAACGGACCACCAGCCGCGCCTTACCGGGAAGTGGGGGAACCTCGCCCGACGCCCGCAGCGGAAATCTGCGGTGGAGCTTCTCGATCATTCCGTCGAGGGTGCGCCCGTCCTGTTCCTCGATGCGCGCCATGCGCCGAAAACCGCAGGCGCCCTCTGCGTCGCCTTCGGCTTCGGCGACGGCGATCGCCTTCTGGTATTCGTCGATCCGGTGATCGATGAGGTGGCGGCTCTGGGTGAGCAGACGCAGAAAGTACTCGGCCTGGCGCTGATCCGCCGTCTCGGGTCCCGGGCATTCGACATCCGCGGCGGGGCGGCTCGCGGTCAGCGGAGACACGGCGCCCGTTTGACGTACATTGACCGACGCGGGCCGGACCGTGATGCTGCGGGCCCGACGTCCGCGCCCGCTCGACCTGTGCCCAGCGATCGAACGTGCAGCACGTTCGTCGGACAAACCGGCGAAGTCCATGTCGTTCCTCTCAGCTGGGGTGTTTCGTGTGGGTAACGATAGACTCCGGATCCGATCCGCACCACATGCGCCCGCGATGAACGCCGTTGCTGCCAGGTCAGGACTAAAAACACCGTGAGGCGAATGCGGTGAAACACGGTGGCGGCGGCCCCCGTCACGGTCGCTACCATCGAGGGACCCGGTACGGCAAAGCGGCCTCCGCCGGAGCCCAAGGGAGGGACGTGACGGTAAGCGACAGCCCAGACATCGGGGACATCGACAAGTTCGACCCCGGCCTGACCCAGCGGCTGATGGGCGTGATGCGGCCGTTCTTGAAGGCATACTTCCGGTCGGAGGTGCACGGCCTGGAGTCCTTCCCGCCCGGCGGAGCGCTGGTGGTGGGTAACCATTCCGGTGGCATGTTCCCGATGGACGTCCCGATCTTCAGCGTCGACTTCTACGAGAAGTTCGGCTACGACCGGCCGGTCTACACGCTGAGCCACGACATCCTCTTCATGGGCCCAACCGGATCGCTCTTCAGGCGTGCCGGCTACATCCGGGCCAACCGTGACAACGCGGCGAAGGCCCTACGGTCGGGCGGCGTTGTGGTCGTCTTCCCCGGCGGTGACTACGATGCATACCGGCCCACCCTTTCGGAGAACGTCATCGACTTCAACGGGCGCAAGGGATACGTCAGCACGGCCCTGGAAGCCGGTGTGCCCATCGTGCCCGCGGTGTCCATCGGCGGACAGGAGACCCAGCTGTACCTGTCCCGCGGCACGTGGCTGGCCGAACGGCTGGGGGTCAAGCGGTTGCTGCGCAGCGCCATTCTGCCGCTCTCGTTCGGCTTCCCGTTCGGGTTCAGTGCCGTGATCCCACCCAATGTGCCGCTGCCCACCAAGATCGTGACGCGGGTGCTGGATCCGATCGACATCGCCGCGCAGTTCGGCGACGACCCAGACGTCGACGAGGTCGACGAGCACGTGCGATCGGTGATGCAGCAGGCCCTCAACGAGCTCGCCGCCAAGCGCCGTCTCCCGATTCTGGGCTGAGCCATGGCATCTCGTATCGACCAGGCCCTCGGCATCATCACCACTCTGCGGCGCGCCGGCATGATCGCGCCGATGCGGCCCGACCGCTACCTGAAGATGGCGGCCGCCATGCGTCGCGAAGGCATGGGCATGACCGTGGGTTTCGCCAGTGCGGCCCAGCGCTGCCCGGACCGCCCTGCCCTGGTCGACGAACTCGGCACCCTGACCTGGCGACAGCTCGACGAGCGGATCAACGCGCTGGCCGCGGGACTACAAGCGTTGCCCGGCGGCCAGCCGAAGGTCGTCGGGATCATGTGCCGCAATCACCGCGGGTTCGTCGAGGCGCTGGTGGCCGCCAACCGGATCGGCTCCGACGTCTTAATGCTCAACACATCGTTCGCCGGGCCGGCGATGGCCGACGTGGTCAACCGCGAAGGCGTCGACGCCGTCATTTACGACGAGGACTTCGGCTCGACGGTGGAGCGCGCGCTGGCCGACCAACCGGGCGCCACCCGCATCCTGGCGTGGACCGACGGACAGCACGAGCTAACACTCGAGAAACTCATCGCCGACCACACCGGGCAACAGCCGGAGCGCACCGGCCGCAAGGGCAAGATGATCCTGCTCACCTCCGGCACCACCGGAACACCCAAGGGCGCCAGGCAATCTGGCGGTGGAGCAGGCATCGGCACGCTCAAGGCGATTCTGGACCGCACGCCGTGGCGTACGGAGGAGCCAATAGTGATCGTGGCGCCGATGTTCCACGCGTGGGGCTTCTCGCAGTTGATCTTCGCCGCGTCGATGGCCTGTACGGTGATCACCCGGCGCAAATTCGATCCGGAGGCCACGCTGGACCTCATCGACCGGCACAAGGCGACGGGCCTGGCGGTGGTGCCGGTGATGTTCGACCGGATCATGGAACTGCCCGACACCGTCCGCAACCGCTACAGCGGCCGGTCGCTGCGGTTCGCGGCCGCATCGGGTTCACGGATGCGACCCGATGTCGTCATCGCGTTCATGGACCAGTTCGGCGACGTGATCTACAACAACTACAACGCCACCGAGGCCGGCATGATCGCCACCGCCACACCGGCGGACCTGCGCGCCGCGCCCGACACCGCGGGTCGGCCGGCGGGCGGAACCGAAATCCGCATCCTGGATCAGGAATTCAACGAACTGCCCACCGGTGAGGTGGGCGGCATCTATGTTCGCAACGACACCCAGTTCGACGGCTATACATCCGGCACCACAAAGGATTTCCATGGCGGCTTCATGTCGTCGGGCGACGTCGGCTACCTGGACAAGGCCGGGCGGCTGTTCGTCGTCGGCCGCGACGACGAGATGATCGTCTCCGGCGGTGAGAACGTCTACCCGATCGAGGTGGAGAAGACGCTGGCAGCACACCCGGACGTGGCCGAAGCGGCGGTCATCGGCGTGGACGACGAGCAGTACGGCCAGCGGCTGGCGGCTTTCGTGGTGCTGAACCCGGGCGGATCGGCTACCCCCGACAGTCTCAAGCAACACGTCCGGGAGAACCTGGCCAACTACAAGGTGCCCCGCGAAGTAGCCGTCGTCGACGAGCTTCCCCGCGGCAGCACCGGCAAGGTCCTGCGCGCCGAACTGCAATCGAAGGTCAGCGGCTGATGCGGCTGCGTAAACCCAGGCCGTTGGCGCGCGCGGCGGTGGAATTCGTCAACGCCGCCAACGGATTACGCCCTCTGGCTCGTAAGGGCTACAGCACCGTCCTGGTGTTCTGGTTCGGCTGGCCGACGTCGGAGGTGCCGGGCCCGTACTTCACCGCCTCGCTGGCCGACGCGCTGCGCCGCGGGCGCCGCGGCGATTTCGCCGGGCCGAAGGGGAAGGCGGCGCTGGCCCTGACGGCAGCATCCTGGGCGATCCTGGGGGTGATCCGCTACCGCGGTGTCACCACGCCGGGCCCGGTGCTGGAGGCGGGGCTACGCGAACAGCTGGGACCGGACTACGCCGAGGAGCTGGCCACGCTGCCGAACACGCCCGCGGTTCGGGGACGGCGCGACCTGCCGCTGCGTACTACCGTGGCGCGCCGGCGCTTCGTCGACAAGAGCAACATCGTGTCCTACGGTCCGCACGGTCGGGCCAACTTGGCCGATATCTGGCGTCGACGCGACCTGCCGCGCGAGGGCAAGGCGCCGGTGCTGGTGCAGGTGCCCGGCGGCGCGTGGGTGATCGGGTGGCGCCGTCCCCAGGCGTATCCCTTGATGAGCCACCTGGTTTCGCGCGGTTGGATCTGTGTATCGCTGAACTACCGGGTTTCCCCGCTCCACACCTGGCCCGACCACATCGTCGACGTAAAACGGGCGCTGGCGTGGGTGAAGGAGAACATCGCGGCCTACGGCGGAGATCCGAATTTCGTTGCAATCACCGGCGGGTCGGCCGGCGGCCATCTGTCCGCGCTGGCGGCCCTGACCCCTAACGACCCCAAGTTCCAGCCGGGGTTCGAAGAGGCGGACACCTCGGTGGTCGCCGCCGTGCCCATATACGGGCGCTACGACTGGTTTTCCACCGATGGGGAGGGGCGTCGCGAATTCATCGCCCTGCTCCAGAAGTTCGTGGTGAAGAAGAAGTTCGCCACCCACCGCGACGTCTATATCGATGCGTCGCCGGTCCGCGAGGTCCGGGCCGAGGCGCCGCCGTTCTTCGTCCTGCATGGTCACGACGATTCCCTGATCCCGGTCGGGGAAGCGCAGGAGTTCGTCGACGAACTGCGGGCGGTTTCGAAGTCCCCCGTCGCCTACGCCGAGTTGCCCAATGCGCAACACGCTTTCGACATCTTCGGTTCTCCGCGCGCGCAGCAGTCCGCGGAGGCGGTGTCCCGGTTCTTGTCCTGGGTCTACGTGACGAGCTATCTCAACCGCGACTAGCTGTTCAGCGCGTTCTCGAGTTCGGTCAGCGCCGGTTCGATGCGATCGGCCATGTCGTCGATGTCGTTGGCCACTTCGGGCGTCGTCACGAAGCCGAAGTCCAAGTAGTCCTGGTAGGAGAAGCAGGTGATGTTCAGCGCGACGTCCATGACCGGCGGCCCGAGCGGCACCAGCGAGTCCAGCTTGGCGCCCGCCATGTACAGCCGGCACGGCGGACCGGGGACGTTGGACACGACCAGGTTGACGGGGGCGAGGTTTCGCGACAACCCGGATGCGGTGTAGGCCCGCGCCGCCAGCTGCAGCAACCCGGGCGGCGTGGTCTCGGTCAGCCCCATGATCTGGTGCGCCGACAACGCTTTGGCCATTTCTTTGGCGCTCCTGGTGCTTTCGTGAATGGCACACAGCCGCTCGGCGGGGTCCTCGATGTCGGTGGCCAGGGATGCGGTCATCGAGCTGATCTTGTTTCCGACATCGCTCTTTGTCTCATCGGTACGAGTTGAGACCGGGATCTGCGCGATGAGCGGTTTGGCCGGCAACTCGCCGCGCTTCTCCAGGTAGTCGCGGGCGGCGCCGGCCACCAGTGCCAGCACGACGTCGTTGAGCTTGACGCTGAACGCGTCCTTGACGGCCTTGGCCCGGGCCAACTCGACGCGGCAGCCGGTGATCCGCCGGTGCGGCGACACGGGCGCGTTGAACCGGGTCTTGGGCGCTTCGAAGTATCGCGGCGGCCTGCTGCTGACGCCCAGCCTGGCGATCTGCTGGCGCAACGTCTGCTCGACCAGTCGGGTGACCCGGAACGGCGTCATGATGCCCACATTGATGAGCGCGCCCAGCGCGCGCCGCTCGAAGCCCGGAAGCTGGTTTCCCACCAGCGACCCGACCGTCTCCTCTTGCGGCGGCCGGGGTTCCGGCGTGACGTCCAGCAGGATTTCACCCAGCCCGGCGCCGGAAACCCCGTCGACGATGGCGTGGTGCATCTTGGTCAACGTCGCGATCCGGCCGCCCGCGCTACCTTCCAGGCCCTCGATCACCCACAGTTCCCACAGCGGCCGAGCGCGGTCCAGCTTGTAGGACATCAGCCGGCCCACCAGCTCTTCGAGCTCGCGGCGACCGCCCGGCGCGGGAACGCCGATGCGGCGCACGTGAAAGTCGACGTCGAGTTCCTCGTCCTCGACGAACCAGGGCCGGTCCAGCCCGAGGGGCGCACCGGTCACCCGCCAGCGCAGCTGCGGCAGCTCCGGCAGTCGCTCGATGATCAGTTCGCGGAGTCGCTGAAAGCTGTACTCGGGAGCGTTCCTGGGATCGCAGATCGCCAGTGCACCCACATGCATGTGCCAGCCCGCAGTCTCTGCAGACCAAAACGCCGCGTCAACACTCGAAAGCCGCTTCATCCCCCGACCGTAGCCCTCCCCCACCCGCCGCAAAATGGCTACCCGGATAATTCACCGGCACCTCTGCCTGTCGACTCGGTGCACGGATGCGGAGGTGTGATATTCAGGCCAGACGAACGGTCATGGCGTCGGCTGCTCCCGAGGAGGTACCAAACCGTGTCCGATATCCACGCCCCGATTGAAGGTGCGGCCCACACGCCTCGGGCGAGCAAGGCGGCAGGGCTTATGGCCGACGAGATCCCTGTGGCCCACACCCCACCCGGAGGCTATGGGGATGAGTTCCCACCGCCGATACTGGCCGGATGCACCGAGCCTCTGGTAGACGGAGCGCCTGACTTGAGGGGTATTTGGAGAGTTGTCTCGGCCACCCGTCGAGGTGCGTCGGTGCCGGAAGGGGACCCGTTACTTGGGTACACCGAGCGGGTCGAACAGTGCGGTAACCGAATCGTCGACTGCGGTGGCGGGACCATTGCCGATGCCCGCGCCGACGGAACTGAGAAGAACGGCGTCCACGACGTGTCGGTGTTCGACTTCACGACTCCCATCCATGTAGTCGCCTCCTACGAGGACGCGGTATTCGTGCTGCGGCCGGTCGGCCAACCAGGCTTCGAGGTCACCCGGCGGCTCGACGAGGATGGACACATGATCTGGACCCGACCCGACATGGGTGGCTTGCGGGTCGTGTTGGAGCGGATCACCGAACCACCCTCCTGAATTACGCGTGCTCCCATTCGCCCAACTCCTCAGCCCGCCGTTTCACGGCGCGCATCGTCGTTAGGCGTGCTCCATTCGCCCAACTCCTCAGCCCGCCGTTTCACGGCGCGCATCGTCGTTAGGCGTCCTCCATCAGGTCTGGCGTCACCGCCGACTCGGTGTCGGGGATGCCTTCGACCTTCGCCTTGCGATCCGCCATCGAAAGCAATCGCCGAATACGGCCGGCCACAGCGTCTTTCGTCATCGGCGGGTCGGCGAGGCGGCCGAGCTCCTCGAGGGAAGCCTGCCGATGCTCGACGCGCAGTTTGCCGGCCGACGCCAGGTGCTCGGGGACGGTGTCGCCGAGGATCTCCAGCGCGCGCTCCACCCGAGCGGCCGCCGCGACCGCGGCGCGGGCCGAGCGGCGCAGATTGGCGTCGTCGAAGTTGGCGAGCCGGTTGGCCGTCGCCCGGACCTCGCGGCGCATCCGGCGCTCCTCCCAGACGAGCCTGGTGTCCTGGGCGCCCATCCGGGTCAGCAGGGCGCCGATCGCCTCACCGTCGCGCACCACCACCCGATCGGCACCGCGCACCTCGCGGGCCTTCGCGCTGACCCCAAGCCGGCGTGCCGCGCCCACCAGCGCCAGCGCGGCCTCCGGGCCGGGGCAACTGACCTCCAACGACGACGAACGTCCCGGCTCGGTCAGCGACCCGTGCGCCAAAAAGGCGCCCCGCCACGCGGCTTCGGCGTCGGCGATGCTGCCGCCGACCACCTGGGCCGGCAGGCCGCGCACCGGACGCCCCCGCATGTCGAGCAGCCCGGTCTGACGCGCGAGTGCTTCGCCGTCGTTGGCAACCCGCAGCACGTACCGGGTGCTCTTACGAATCCCGCTGGCCGACAAGACATGCACGACGGCGTTGTATCCGTACAGCTCAAAGATGTCCTTGCGCAGTCGTCGCGCGATGTTGCCCAGGTCCACCTCCGCCTCGACGACCACCCGGCCGCCCACGATGTGCAACCCGCCGGCGAACCTGAGCAGGGACGTGACTTCGGCGCGACGCGCACTGACCGACTTCACCACCAGGCGGCTCAGTTCGTCCTTGACTTCGGTCGTCATCGCCACGCGTCGTCACCCCTCGGTCCGCTGCCAGCCGGCCCGTTCACGCCGGTCTGTGGACTTTCACGTTCGACCCGAATGTCCGCCGTGGCCGTTGCTGGAGGGGCCCCCCGGCCCCTATGGCCCGCTCGGACCCCGTCCAGTGCCGCCGCGAGCTTGCCCGGGTCATGTAAAGGTGTACCAGGTCGGGCCACGTCAGCGAAGTGGACCTGGGCTTGTAGCAGGTTTGCGGTGCGGCGCAGTTGCTCCCGTTCGCGCTCTGCCGGCACTCGTTCGGCGTCGATGATGATGTCGTGCACGGTGAACCAGGGTGCGTGCTGTACCAATACATGCAGATGACGTTCCACCGAGAAACCGGCCGTCTCCCCCGGCTCGGCCACCAAGTTGAGCACCAGTGCCCGCCGGGCAGTGGTGGCCTGCAGCGCCGCCGCCAGCCCCGGCACCAGCACGTGCGGGATCACGCTGGTGAACCAGGAACCGGGCCCAAGCACCACCAGGTCGGCAGCCATGATGGCGTCGACGGCCTGCCGGGTCGCCGGCGGGTCGGCCGGCAGGAGGCGCACCCGCCGCACCTTGCCCGGTGTAGTCGCGATGGCCACCTGGCCGCGGATCAGCCGGAACATCCGCGGGTCGGACTCCAGGCCGGACACGTCGGCCTCGATCTGCAATGCGATCGGGCACATCGGCAGCACCCTGCCCTTGACGCCGAGGATGCGACCGAGCTCGTCGAGCGCGGCGACCGGATCGCCCAGCACCTCGTTGAGGCCGGCAAGAATCAGGTTGCCGATCGGGTGTCCGGCCAGGGCGCCGCTACCGCCGAATCGATGCTGCAGGATGGTCGCCCACAGCCGTCCATATGGACTGTCAGAAGCCAACGCCGCCAAGGCCATTCGCAAATCGCCCGGCGGAATCACATCCAGTTCGCTGCGCAGCCGGCCCGACGAGCCGCCGTCGTCGGCGACGGTCACCACAGCGGTGACGTAGGGAGTCAGTCGCCGCGCCGCGGACAACGTTGCGTACAAGCCGTGCCCGCCGCCCAGCGCAACGATGCCCTCGCTATCCGGTGGGCTCATTCGCGGCCCAAATCCCGGTGCAGCACTCGCACCGCCAGTTGCGCATTGCCCCGGAGCAGCTGCATCAATGCCTCGGCGATCGCGACGCTGCGATGCTTGCCGCCGGTGCAGCCGATGGCGACCGTCATATAACGCTTGCCCTCCCGGCGGTAGCCGTCGACAACCAGGTTTAGCAATCGATGGTAAGCGTCGAGGAACTCGGCCGCGCCGGGCTGGCCCAACACGTAATCGCGCACCGCCGGATGTTGGCCGGTGAGCGGACGCAGATCATCGACCCAGTGCGGGTTCGGCAGAAACCGCACGTCCATCACCATGTCGGCGTCCATCGGCAGGCCGTACTTGAAGCCGAAGGACTCAACGGTGACGCTGGTGTAGGCGCCCGCGTCGCCGCCAAAGGCACGCTCGATGCTTTCCCTCAGGCCCCGCACCGACAGCGTCGAGGTGTCGATGATCAGGTCGGCGGTGGCGCGAACCGGAGCCAGCATCCGGCGCTCGGCGGCGATGCCCTCGGCCAGGGTCTGCTCGCCCTGCAGCGGATGGCTGCGGCGATTCTGTTCGTAGCGGCGCACCAACACGTCGTCGGATGCCTCCATGAACACCACACGCGGGGTGATGTTGCGGGTGGCCAGCTCGGTGCGCACCGAGTCCAAATCGCCGGTGAATCCGCGCGACCGCACATCCATGACCACCGCCAGCTTAGTGATCCGCGACCCTGCGGCCAGCCCGAAATCGACCATCCGGGTTATCAGCTGGGGTGGCAGGTTGTCGGCCACATACCAGCCCAGGTCCTCGAGCACCTTGGCCGCAGTACCCCGCCCGGCGCCCGACAATCCGGTCACCAGCACGACATCGATACCGGCCGCGGCGTCACCCGGGTGGCTCTCGGCGAACGCGGCGAACTGCTCGCCGTCCCGACCTTGAGTCGTCATTCCGAGACTCCGGATGGCTCGGGCCGCAGCGCCTCGAGGACGGCCGTGGCGGTGGCCACGCCGATGCCCGGAACGGCAGTGATCTGCTCGACGGTGGCCTCCTTGAGGCGGGCTATCGATCCGAAGTGGGTAACCAGCGCCTTGCGGCGATGTTCTCCCAATCCTGGCACCGAATCCAGCGCTGAGGCGGTCATTCGCTTGGATCGCTTGCTGCGATGGTAGGCGATGGCGAACCGATGCGCCTCATCACGCACCCGCTGCAGTAGATAGAGCCCCTCGCTGTTGCGCGGCATGATGATCGGGTCGGGCTCGGACGGCACCCATACCTCTTCCAGCCTCTTGGCCAAGCCGATCACCGCGACGTCGGTGATGCCGAGCTCGTCGAGCACGGCGCTGGCCGCGTTGACCTGTGGCGCCCCGCCGTCGACGACATACAGATTGGGCGGGTAGGCGAACCGGCGCGATTTTCCCTCCGGGGAAAGCAGATTGGGATCGTTCTGGTCGCTGAGGTGCCGCAGGAACCGGCGACGGGTCACTTCGGCGATAGAGGCGACGTCGTCGGAGCGGCCCTGCCCGGCGGCTTCCCGGATCCCGAAGTGGCGGTAGTCCGATTTGCGCGGCAGGCCGTCCTCGAACACCACCAATGAGCCCACCACATCGGTGCCCTGCACGTGGCTGATATCGACGCATTCGATGCGCAGCGGAGCATCGGCCAAGCCCAGGGCGTCCTGAATATTCTGCAGCGCAGCAGATCTGGCGTTGAAGTCGCCGGCTCGTTTGAGCTTGTGTTGCTGCAGTGCTTCTTTCGCGTTGCGCTGCACGGTTTCGGCCAGCGCGCGCTTGTCGCCGCGCCGGGGTACTCGCAGCGCCACCCGTGAACCCCTCAGACCGGACAGCCAGCTGGCCAACTCGTCGGCATTGGACGGCAGGCACGGCACCAGCACCTCGCGGGGAACCGGGTTAGCCGATTCGTCGGCGGCTTGGTCGGTTGAGAAGCCCAGTTCTGCCTGCTCGCCATAGAACTGCGTCAGGAACTGCTCGACCAGCTGCTCCTCGCCGGAATCGCCTGGGTCGCCAGACTTTTCGACGATCCAGCCGCGCTGGCCGCGAACGCGGCCGCCGCGGACGTGGAACACCTGCACCGCCGCTTCCAGCTCGTCGTCGGCGAAGGCAACCACGTCTGCGTCGGTACCGTCGCCGAGCACCACGGCCTGCTTCTCCATGGCTCGCTTCAGCGCGGACAGGTCGTCACGCAGCCGCGCGGCCCGCTCGAAATCGAGTTGCTCTGCCGCGGCATTCATCTGCTGCTCCAGGTCGCGGGCGAACCGGTCGGTCTTGCCGGACAGGAAGTCGCAGAAGTCTTCCACGATTTGGCGATGCTGCTCGGCGCTGACCCTGCCGACACACGGCGCCGAACATTTGTCGATGTAGCCGAGGAGGCATGGGCGGTCGATCTGCTTGTGCCGCTTGAACACTCCAGCCGAGCACGTTCGCGCCGGAAACACCCGGGTGAGCAGATCCAGCGTCTCCCGGATTGCCCATGCGTGGGAGTACGGCCCGAAATACCGCACACCCTTGCGCCGCGGGCCGCGGTAGACCATCAGCCGGGGAAACTCCTCGTCAAGGGTGACGGCCAGCACGGGATAGGACTTGTCGTCGCGGTAACGGACGTTGAAGCGCGGATCGAACTCCTTGATCCAGTTGTATTCCAGCTGCAACGCCTCGACTTCGGTGTTGACCACCGTCCACTCGACTTTGGCCGCGGTGGTCACCATCTGTCGCGTCCGCGGGTGCAGGCCGGCGACGTCAGCGAAGTAGGACGTCAGCCGGCTACGCAGGCTCTTAGCCTTGCCGACGTAGATGACTCGCCCGTGCGAATCCCGGAATCGGTAGACGCCTGGCTCGACCGGGATGGACCCGGGCGCGGGGCGATATGTTGCGGGATCTGGCACGTACCCAGGCTAGTAGTCACTAAGAAGGCGGCGCGTCGTCGGGATCGGGTGGTTGGTCGCGTTCGGTTGCGACGCGGCGGGCGCGGTTTTGGGCGCGGGTGGCGATGCGCATCGGCATCATGGCCGTGCGCTGGTCGGAGCGCCGCTGGGCCCGGGGCTCGACCGGGGGACAGGTCGCCTCTTCGTGAGACCGTCGTCCGGCTGTCAGAAGGGCGGTGGTGCCTCATCGCCAGGCGGCGCCGGCCCGGTTTGTGTGGGTTGGGCGGCTAGCCGGGTTTGGCGGTTGTGGTTGCGTTCGGTGGCAACACGGTGGGCGCGGCTTTGGGCGCGGGTCCGCGTGCGCAGCGGCATCATGGCCGTGCGCTGGTCGCAGCGCGCCTGCGCCGGGGTTTTGACGGCGGGCAAATCGCCGGTGGGCACACACAGCGACGGAAACAACAAGGCACTGCCGGGAGTCGTGACATAGGTGTGCCCGTCGGGCAGCCGCCAGATCACCGTCCCGTCAGGCAACTGTTGGTCACGCCAGCCCCAGAACGTTTTCATCAAATGATGAAGCCGGCACAGGCATTTCAGGTTGCTGACAAGTCAGTAATCTGCCCCCAAGGCGCGTCCAGCTGGCCGTGAGCATCGACTGGTTCAATCCCAGTATCGCGCACCATGTTTGACCTGCGGTTTTATGCTCGTAGGCGGGCGGCTAACGCTCAACTGACGCAATAAGTCGCCAAACCACACCCGTCACGCCCGTATCAGCATCCCCTGGGCCGTACCGGCATCGTCGGCTAAGTGCCAATCTAACTGCGGTTTAGTGACTTTTGGACCTACACAAAGCCCCGGTGTGGTGCGGACCCTGATTCCGGGTACGGGGTTACGTTCCCCCCGCACAGTGGTCAAGAAAGGAGCCACCAGTGAGTGACGCCCCGAAACGCCTCAGCGGCCTCAACGCCCTCACTTTGTGGTTTTTCGGCCTCGCCGGGTGGGCGTCCCTGACAATCCTGATCGGCGTTCCGGTTTGGGCACTGTGTGCGCCGCCAGACCCGTTTTTCCCGTGGCCGGTTGCGGTGTTCTTTGCGGTGCTGTGGCTACTCGGGACGCGGCTCATCGTCGGCTACCTGCTGGCCATGACAACGACAAAACGCAAGTGACACCATCTTCCGGCCGGAAAAGGAGTGCTCAACATGCTTCGTAAGTCATTGCCCGCGTCAGCCATCGGATCGGCAGCAATTGGGGTTGTGCTTGCGGCATCCGTGCAGTTCGCTGCACCAGCCTACGCAGATAATCCTGCCTGCCCATCGGGGCATCGCTGCGGCGGCATCGGCCCGTACGACTACACAGGGATATGCAACTCACTGGCACAGTACGGTCGTGACTTCGCCATAGACCTGATCAAGATGTATTACGGAGTCGGCGAGTCCACGGCCCAGCGCATCCTCAGCGATGCAGGCTGCTGATGAAATTGGGGAACCGCGGGTGATCCCCGGCATCGCGCCCATCCACCCAAGACGATATTTGTCACGGCGATGACTGCCCCGCCGGTTCCCCCGCACGATGAGCAGCCTGGGCAGCTGGCGGCCAGCGGCGAGCTGCCCGTGGTCGCGGTCGATGAGTGTTTGACGTCGGCGGAGGGGATGCCGACGCAGGTCGCCCCGCCGATCCCTGACGACGACAAGCCGCCGACGGTGGCGACACCGTACGCGTTCCCGGAGGCCTACTCCGAGGAGTCGTCCGAGCGGGTGGGGCGGTCGTGGCGGGTGGCGTGGCGCGATGCGGCGTTGATAACGGTGGCTGGTTTGGCGGTGGCGACGGCGGCTGGGCTGGCTGTCTGGGTCTTGCGGGACCAGCACCAGAAGCAGCCGCCGGTCCCGCAGCCGCCGACGTCATCGCAGACGGCGACCCCACAGCCGCCTCCGCCGCCTCCGCCGTCAACGACGACTGTGGTGGTGCCTACGGTCACTGTGACAACTACACCCGCGCGGCCGACCAGAACGCAGGCGTCCAGCCCCGAACTGGATCAGCAGTTCCTCAGCGAAGTCAGCGGCCTGTGGGGCGGGAAGCCCAATAAGCCCGACGCCGTTATCCACGACGGCCACCGCGCCTGTGAGCTTCTGGCGCAGAACCCCGACGCGTCCGCGGTCACCCGCAGGCTGCTCGGGGAAGAGACGGCGGCGGGTACAGCGGGGGGACTCGATCCGGACACGGAGTATGCGCGGATTAACGCTGTCGTGGTAGCCGCCTCCGACGTGTACTGCCCGCAGTAATTTCTGCTACCGAACTTGTCCAACACCCTTTGAAGTTGCTAATCGTCGTCGTCCGCCCTGGCATCGACGGCGGCCAGTCGCGCCCGCCAATCCGGTATCGCCGACGCCGAGGTTTCGACGACGAGGACGACGCCGTAGGAGCCACCCGCCGGTCTCGTCGTCATCGCTTGCGCTCCCAATGCCAAAAGCCGGTGCCGGTGGACACCCGCGTAAATCCGGCGGCTTCGATTTGTCGTTGCGCGTCCGCGAGGTAACCGTGCCCTACCGAGCCGTCCGCGTAGTCGGCCCGGTAGATGTCGAGCGCACTGCACTCCACCCCGTTGGCGTCCACGTACCGCTCCGCACCGCGACCACCGCCCGGCGGCTCTAGCCCGGCGAACGCAAACGGCGGGGCGAAGCCGTTTACGTCCTCATCGGCGGCGGGCACCCGGTCGTCGTCCAGGTCCTCGTCGTCGGGCTCAGGCACCGGCCGCGACAAAGCGCGCTTCACCGCCATATGAGAACACCCCACCCGGTCGGCGACCTCCCGGTAGGACAAGCCCCGGCGGTGCAATACGCGGATGCGCTCGTCACGCTGGGCACGCTGAAGTTTGCTGTAACGCATAACGCCATTGTTGCAGCTCAGAGGGTGTAACACGGCAGGACACGCAGACGGCCGCAGATAGTTGCTGAGGGGTACGAAAACGTGAAAACCGTTGAAAGCCAACGCAACTCGTCGTTTGTTTGCTGCGCCTGCTGTAACGACTTTGCGGGGAGGGACGCCCAGTCCGGGACGGAGTTGTGACCATCCGGCTTTGCTAGTTTTTACCCCCCTACCCCGGTCATGCCTGTTCAGCACGTCAGCCGAATCTTGCGCCGTGTCCACAACGCAACACAGCGTGGGGTGGTCGATGCTGGGCCTATGGTCCCCCTCCTGGTCATCGACCGGGCGGTGCCGCGTCGGAGGGACACCACAGAAGGGAGGAAACCTGACGACCGGGAGCCGCCGAAACCGGCTGGCTCAAAGGCAAACACTTTGTGGGCCTAAGTGAGTGTGTGAAAGTGACTTCCGGCGGAGCACCTGGGGCCTATTGACCCTGCATGTCGGCCTGGACATCGATGAAAGCTCATTACCAGCCCAACGGGAATAGGAGTCATAATGATCATCAAGAAAATCGCGGTAACCACCGCCATAACCGCCGCCCTGGCTATCGCCTCTGCCGCCCCGGCAATCGCCGACCCCGACGACACCTTCGGTCCAGCAGCCCTCGCCGCCACCGCCCAGGCGGTCGACGGCTCCCGGGCCGACCTTGCAAATGCCGTCGCCCCTAGGTCGGCTGCTCTACCGGAGGGAACGGCGAGTCAACAGAACGCCGTGCGGAAAGCGCAGCAGTACCTCAACTACACAGCCTTCTCCCGTAAGAGTCTCATCGAGCAATTGGAGTACGAGGGTTTTTCAACGGAAGATTCGACATTCGCAGTTGACAGCCTCAACGTTGACTGGAATCAGCAGGCGGTGAAGAAAGCTCGGCAGTACCTCAACTACACAGCCTTCTCCCGTCAGGGCCTCATCGAGCAATTGGAATACGAAGGCTTCACTCCAAGCCAGGCCGCGTACGGAGTCGCCGCCGCGTATCAGTGACAGCCAACAGCGATAGCTGGATAGCTGCCAGTCGGCGGTGCCCTCAAGCGTGTTCGACGCCCCATTGGCGGGTGTGGCGCGCCGCGCGGCGGCCAATGGACGGCGAAGCCCAACCGCCGCGCGGGCGCGCCACACCCGAGTCTCACACGACGGGCACTGACCAGCCGCCCGCGTCAAACGTTGTCATTCCATGCCTCCTAGACGAGCAACGCGGGTTGGATAAGTCCGCCGCTATGGCGTAGCGCGCCACGACGTACCAGGCGGATCACTTCGGCAACGGTGATGCCCATTCGCGCCGCGCACTCGGCGGGCTCCACAAAATCGGCTAGGTCGTCCTGGTCGAGGCCGATTCCGCGATACGGCGCAATTCGTGGCCCACCCATTACGAGCCTGACACTAGATTGGCGATGGCGAATGCTTGTGGCCGAATAAATCCGGCGACGGCCCGAATTTCAGCACGCATTAAATAGGTGTTCGTCGAAAACAGCGCGTCGCCCCAATAATTAATGGACAGCGTCATTGCTTCGCGAACGAAGAGCATTGCGGTATTCCAGTCGGCGACAATTGCGAATCCTTGCGGAACGGACGGTGAAATGACCCGCCGGATTTGGTCGGTCGGACCGAAAATGTTATTCGACGTGCCGAATCCGTTGAGGGTGTCGTGCTCAAATCCGCCGGTCAATAGGCCACCCGCAGAGCCCCACCTTGTTAAATCAATTGTTTGGGCGTCGACCGGATTTAATGCGATGCCGTTTGGCATCTCGCCGAGCAGCTGCAGCTGGGTGATTGCGCTGCGGATGGTGGTGATCGGGTCGGTGGTGAAGTTGACTCTCGTCGTGCCGGTCGTGTGAAATAACCCGACCATATTTTCGCCGGAACCGTCGCCCGACACGAAATGTGTTTCGAGACCGGCTAAAACGCCCTGCGCCATTTCTCGGACAAGCCACGGCTGTAATGCGTCGACGTCCTGCAATAGGCGGAATGGGATTTGTTCGCTCAGATGCGCGACGACGCGGCAATGGTCGGTTTTCGGCGTAACTGTAAACGTTGACGTCGGTTTCGTGCCGTAATCCGCGACAACCGTCGCGTTATTTGTTCTGCTCGACTCAACGTAATACTCGATTGCGTTGCTTTGGGCGGCAATTCGATTCGAGAACAAATCAATTAGTCGAACGGGCCACGGAATTGGCACAACAAATGGAAGCACCAAACTCGGCACGTCAAGTGCACCGGTACTAATTTCGCGTCGCTCCTGACCGCCGTCGCGGGCGATTCTCGTCGCGACGGTTGACGCCCAGCTGGACGCGCTGGTGTTTTCGGTGGTGCCGCCGAGCTGGCGGTCGTGAGTCTCCATTGGTGCGGAGCCCTTTCTTAACAGTTTGGTGATGGTCGGTGAGGTCAGCCCGCAGCGGTTGATTTCCTCGGTCAGGGCCGCGATGCGCTCGTCAAGCGCATCGCGCTGGGTCAACAGTTCCTCAACGCGGCGGGTCTGTCGGGCGTCCAGATGCGTCCGACCGGCCTTCTCCGCGTCGCGGACGATCCGCTCATCGCCGCCGCCGACGAAATCGAGTCGCTATCGGTCGGTGGCCGGTGATGCGGGCTGACCTGATGACGGACAACGATGACCCGACGGCGGACGCTAAGGAGCCGACCCTGGCCGCCGACGTTGTCGCGTGGGCATTCGAGGGCGTCGAGGATGAGCCGCTACGGTCAACACGGCGGCGAAGTCTGGTCTGGGCCGCACTGGTCGCGCTGGTATGTTCCGGTGCCGTTGCCGTGGTGGGGCTTTCGGTGCTGCTGCTGCGCCATCCGGTCTCGCGTCCAGCGCCAGCGGCAGCGCCGCCGCCCGTGTCAGCGCCAGCGGCGACACCGCCGCCGATACCATCAACGCCCGCCGGGCCGCGTTGGTCCGGCATCGCCTCCCAAAGAGACCTCACCTTCCTCGACAACATCCACGCCGACCAAGTCCCTTATCCCGCAGAGAAGGCGGCCAACGCTTGGGCAATTGTCACGGCGCGCACGCTGTGCGACGACATAGCGAAGCACCGCTCCTCCACCGGCGCGGAGGCCGAAGCGTTCTTCAAGAAGTTCGCGGAAGCTGACGGCTGGACGGCTGAGCAGGCGTTGACGCTAGTAACCGATGCCGTGACTGTGTACTGCCCGGAGTTGCGATGACCGTCAACTAGCCCCGGAACGCGAAGACGCCCCGCCAGGACGCAAAAAAAATGCGACTGGCGGGGTTTCTCTTACTCCGCTTGCTAAGTTCACCACCGTGGCGACAGACGAAATGAAGATGAAGGTGTTCATCAGCTGGTCGGGAGAGCTGTCGAGGCAAGTTGCGCTCGTCTGGCGAGACCTCGTGAACCTGATGTTCGACGGAGTCGTCCCCTTCATGTCGCAGATGGACATCGGCGCTGGCCAGCGGGGACTACCGGTAATTGCCTCCGAATTGGCTCACACCAAGTTCGGCATCGTCGTGCTAACGCAAGAGAATGAGGAGTCACAATGGCTCAACTACGAGTCCGGTGCGTTGTCGAAGAATGTAGACGACGAGACAGTCCGCGTTATGCCGTCATTAGTGGACTTCGCCAGCGCGGGTGAGGCAACTGGACCCATTGGACAGTTCCAGGGCAAGTTGCTGAACCGCGAAGGCGTTGAGGAAATCCTCATCGAGATTGCGCAAGCCGCCAATGCCAACGAACAGACAATCCGCACACGATTCAGGACGGCTTGGGACACCGAATACGAAAGTCGGTTCTCCGGGGCCCGCAAAACGCACGCACGAGTTAAAGGACACCGGCAGCAGCGCGCCGTCATAGACGAGATTCTGACTATCGTTCGCGGCCTCGCGCGCACAACTGGCGGCGCAGAGCCGCCACAACAAGATAGGCGCCTATCGCTGCCAATCGACATACCGCTAGCCGAGATTCGCGCCGTCCTTGAGTCCTTCCTTGGGCCTGACTACGCAGGACTGTCTATTACCCTCTCGTCCACTGACGACGGCAGACCCCGAGTGGTAATCCCACTTGAGACGCCGGTAGTTAATTACACGGCCAAAATAGGAGAGGCGTTGGTGGCATTAGGTGCCAGCGCGAGTTTCGTTCTCTCACCAGACCCGGCCCAGGTGCAACTTTCTGGCAAGGGGAAATTAGTCGCAACCACGAAAGCCGTAACCGCAGAATTCCACTGACAGCCGACCATTGACATGCGAGAGGGCTTGCACGATGAGCAATATCGAGCAGAAGGTGCAAGACGCCATGTCCGGCGGCGGCGCTACCGACTAGGGTTATACGGCACAGAGGATGAGGCCCCGTTGCCCAGACCGGCGGGGCCTCTCCGTTTGTCTGGTGCCGCCTTGCCAAACTGCTAAGCCCGAAACGCGAAGAAGCCCCGCCGGGACGCGATGTCCTGGCGAGGCTTCTCTATGCGAGCGATGCGAGCGGGCGCTACAGGCTCTTGAGGGCAAGTTGTGCCTGGACGCGCTGTAGTTGCTGCGCGACGGTCGCGAGGGTTTGGTTTAGCTGGCTGAGTTGCTGTGCAACATCGCGGAGCTGGACGGCCACCCCGTCTCGGTGTTCGGTCATGGGTTGGGATGATGCCACCAGTTACCCGTACGGGGGAAGTACGGCGTGGCGTCCGGCGGGTAACGGAAATGTGGTGCTGCCATAGAGATATGCACATACAGACCGTCGCAACCGGGCTTCAGTTCGTCGGCGGACTCGTCGGCGTGTACGGACTGTGGCATGCCTGGAATCGCATAACGGGCCAGCTCGATAGGTTACAAAAGGGCATCGTGCGGCTACGGAACACCGTTGCATCCGACCTTGAGGTGGCGCTGCACGAATACGTGCCGCCCGACAACAAAGACAAAGTCGCCCCCGCGCTTCACGGCCACGGCGAACTCAGCGCAGCCATCGAGGTCAAAATGCCTGGCACACCAGAGGAGCGGCTACACGTCGTCGAAAACCAGCTCGCCAGGCTCCCCGGTCAAGTGGCCAAAGACATCAATGCCGCAATAGCCACTGCCCTTGAAGGGCACGAGGCGCAGGAGAAGGTTTTCGGCGTAAAGGACAAGTGCTTGGCGCTGACTGGTGCGGTTTTCGCCCTATTCGGAACCTTGTTGCGTCTGCTCGACCAATTGTCAGTGTTGCCGAAATGAATAGACCGTCCAGCGCGCACGTCTGGGTGATAGTCACTTGCTTCACGGGAGGGCTGGCCATGGGCTTCCTCGGCGTCTTCGGGCTTTTGAGCAAATGGGGCGCGAATCAATGGGGTCCGCTCGCATCATGGGTCGCGGGCCTGCTAGCCGGGGGCGCCACGGGCAGCTTTGCTGACATCCGCAAGACAATCTTCGGGGATGTGCAAGGAGGTATTGGCAGGCGTCCGGATACAACGGCCTTCATCACTACGTGGCAGACCATCCTCGCTCAGCGCGAAAAACATCTCGAGTTAGCGCAACAGCACTTCAGCCTGACGCACAAGGACGTTGAGGAATATGTCCTACAGAACCAGGCGCCCTAGTCCGGCGGCGGCCAGCAGCCCGGCGGCCAGTTCCCTTGCGGCATCTACGCTTACGCCGTCAACGTCGATGCTGTCGAGGTCATGGACGACCACGCGACTATCGCCAGCGACGAACCATCCGTAATCTGTCAGATGGTCAGTCCGCACGAGCGACACTCGGGCCGCTCCCAATTGAAGCCGGTACTGCCGTTGTGGAACTGTAGGAGGTCCGCGCGTGCGCCCTTCTCCGCCCACGGCGGCGGTGTCAGTGACAAGCTCAGGAATGAAATCACGAGCCGTGACGCTAGCGCGAATTAGCCTATCGAACAATCATTTTCACCGTTGCGGCGTGTCTGGGCATTGCCGCACGTGTGGGCATTGCTGCGCGTTTGCGCATTTCACTGTTTCAGCGCATGACACGACCGGGAAGGGCCACCAAATTTCACTGTTTCAGCGCATGACACGACCGGGAAGGGCCACCAAAGCCGCTTACTGCGCAATTCCTTGAAGCATCTAGGGACGGGTGACCTAGACTGCGCCTTTGTGCGGGCGAAACTGGTCGCCATTCCCGCGTCGATGACCGTCGCGGTGTTCCTCGCTGCTTGTAGTACATCGCCACCGCAGACTCAGCGCACGGCGACGATGACAGTCACGGTTCCGGCACGCGCTCCTGCATCGTCGTCCGCGCCCCCGCCCGTGGAAGTTGGCCAGAAAGGTATCGATAGCACCTTCGCGTTCACGGTCAAAGGTTCCAACACTGACGACGTGGTCGAATTCGACGAACCCGACGCCGTGTACCCCCAAGGCATCTTTGTTTTTGTGACCATGCAGGTCGAGAACATCGGCAGAAGCGCACAGACCTACTCGGCGGATTACCAGAGGCTCGTGGACGGCGAAGGCCGTGAGTTTTCCCCGGACATGCGTGCCATGACGACCCGGTATCTCGTCAAGCAGACCCGCATCGACATTAATCCCGGTAATACTGCTGACGCTCAGCTGGTCTTTGACGTGCCGAAAGGAACTAAGCCGAACCAGTACGTGCTGTTGCTCCACGATTCCCTGGACTCGCACGGGGTAATACTCTCAATCCCACCCCTGCCGCCACCGCGCGTATTTGACCCGACTGCGGATGATGACCAACGATTCCTGCAGCAGATGGCGTCCGATAGGAGCCAGGGTTTAACATCGCGTGACGAACCGCCAATCTGGATAGATAATCCCGCTCTAGCAATCAAAGTTGCACACGATGCCTGTCGTAGCATTGTTCAGCAGCGTCATATGACGGCAGACGATTTCGGGGCGCTAGACCAGCAGTTGGCGCAGCGCTGGGGTATCGACAGGAGCGTTGCGAGCGACATCGTTATGGCCGCGCAGCACTACCCCAACTGCTATACGGGTGGCGCGTAAACCACTGCGCCACAGTCACAACAGCGACCGCGTGCAAGGTATTGGTCGGTCCGGCTGCCGTGCGGTAGCGATAGGACGTGGTTCTACTGCGAAGACCGGGTCGAGCCGTACGAATACCGCCGAGCCGTCAGGTATACACGTCCAAGTTGTGTGGCCACCGCACGAGCATCCCTGGATAGCAGTAAAGAAAGTTCTCACAGCGCCGATCCGAGGACTTGCTCGTTGGGGCTCGTGGCGGCTGGGACTGTTCGGTCCGTGGTGGCGGACGGGAGCGCCAGCGGACGGGAGCCGCCACGGCGCAGGTGTTAGTCGTGTGGTGGTGCGAGCAGGCCGATGAGTGTCCCGGCTGCGGCGCCGAGGTGGTTAAGGGCACCCAGTCCTTTTTCCCGTGTTGCTTGGGATGGTTGGCCGATGACGCCGGTGTCGGTGTAGGCGCTGATGCCGAGCGTGGTCAGGTACCGACGATCGGGTGCGTGGTGGTCGGTGGTGTGCCAGCCGTCGCGCACGTACGTCGGATAGGCGGCGAGCAGGATGGCGGTTTCGAGTTCGCCGGCGTGCATGTCGTCGTGGGTGCTGCTGATGATCTGTGCGGCGGTGCGGGCTTCGGCCCAGTCTTCGCAGCTGGGGTAGAGCCCGACGCGCAGGGGGCTGGTGAGGTTGGCTTGTTGAACGACGTTGGTCAGGACCGCGTTGCCGCCGTGGGCGTTGACGATGATGAGACCGTTAATAGCTTGGTGGGCAAGGGATTCGGTGATGTCGACGATGACGGCGGACAGTGTTGTTGCGCTGATGCTGAGGGTCCCGGGGAACGTGGCGTGTTCGTGGGAGCACCCGTAGGTCAGTGCGGGCAGTTCGAACACGCGATGGTGGCCGGCGATGGTGTGGGCGATGGCGGTGGCGATCAGGGTGTCGGTGACCAACGGCAGGTAGGGGCCGTGTTGTTCGAACGACCCGACCGGTAACACAGCGACGCCGGCGTGCACGGTGTCGGTGTCGGTGGTGGTTGTGTGGGGCAGGATCGGCATGGGCCTGGTCATGGAGTGGTGGCTTCCTGTAGGGCGGCGGTGATCCGAGTCCGCAGAGTGTGCAGCACAGACGCGTTGGTGGCGGTGCGGGTGTGGTCGCGCAGGATCTTGCGGGATTGGCGTAGTTCGTGGCGGGCTCGGTCTGAGGGTGCTGCGCGATAGGCCAGGATGGCGGCGTCGAGGTGGTCGGTGGCGGCGCGGTAGTCGTGTTGGGTGATCAACGCTCGGAGAAGCCGGGTGGAGGCGACGGCGAAGTCTCGGTATTGGCCTGTGGGCCAGTGCTGGTGGTGGGCCAGCAGCAGCGCGACGGCGGTCTCGGCGTGACCGGTGGCCAGGTATCCGGCGGCGATTTCGCCGGCGATGTAGGACGCGGTGGCGTAGATGGCGTGATCGTCGGGGATGGGCTCGATGGCGGCCAGGTCGAGGGCGTGGGCGGCGTGGCGTCTGAAGGCGGTGGGGTCGTGGTCGGCGACGGCGGCTAACGCTTGTTGTCGGGCGATACTGGCGGCGAGCCTTCCGACGGTTTGCCCGTCGATGAGCTGTGCGGCCTCGGCGGCCAGGTCGACGGCGAGGTCGGGATCGTCGCGCATGACGATGTTGGAGCGGCGCATCGAGATCATGGCGCGCAGCGCGGGGTCCGCACCACGGAGGTGGTCGGCGGCGCGGCTGGTCAACCGGTGTGCTTTGGCGTAGTCGCCGCTGTCTTGGGCGATCCAGCCACCGACTTCGGCGATTCGTCCGGCGGCGCGGCGAACGTCGTGCCGCAATGCTGTCGGGGTCACGGTGATGAGTTGTTCGATGGTGACCAAATCCCGGTCGACCAGGTCACGGGCGTGGGCTGGGCCGAAGATGTGCTCGGCTTGAATGTGGGCGGCGCGTTGGGCGAGGACGAGGTTAACCACGTCGATGTCGACGGGCATTTGTAGGAGCAGCGGGCGGGGCAGCGCGACGTCGATGACCAAACCGAACAGCTGATCTTCCTCTTCTCGTAGCGCGTCGGCGAGCAATGAGCGCCACATCTTGCCGGGTTTGCCGTTCTTCTCGTGCTCAATGATTTGTCGGCGCAACGTTTCGCGCTCCGATGGCCGGTATTTGCGTTCGGCCCGGATTTTCTGCACTTCGGCGGCCAGGTCGTCTTGGCTCCAGCCCCATTCCTTCCGGGCATCAACAAGCCGCTGCGCGTGCGCGGGTCGTGCCGGGTCCGGGGCGGCCACCATCTGATTGTGCCGGATGCCGCGGACAGGTTCGTGCGCGTTTTCGGACTCACCTGTCCTCACGTGCTCTCACTTACCCCGGCTCCGTCTGGCTGGTGTTGTTGCTGCACGGCCGCGTATCGGCCGTGAATCCGAACCAACCAACAGGAGATCAGTGATGAAGCTCAGTATTGACACCACCGGGGTGTCGTTCATCTGCACGCGCGCCCCCGAGCCGAAGATCGCGTTCGATTCCGGCCAGCCCAAGATCGACCGCGCGACCGGTCAGCCGTTGTGGCAGGTGCAGGTCATGGCGCTGGATACCTCCGGTGGCGAAGTGATCGCGGTGACCGTCGCCGGTGAACCCCACGCCACCGTCGGTCAGCCAGTGCAGGTGTCGGGTCTGGTGGCGCTGCCCTGGAGCCAAGACAGCCGATCCGGCGTCGCGTTCCGCGCCGACGCGGTCACCGCGGCCGGCGCCGCAGTACACCCGGCACCGCGGTCGGGCGCACCGGCGTCCTCAGGTCGGCCCACCGAGTAGCCCTGCTGGTCGTCAACCCCTGGCGTCGCCTCATACGGGGTTGACGACCGGCTCGCTCAATCACTCTGTCTCACAACACTATCAGACACTTGGAGGTGCCCGTCGTGGCTGGATCACCGCAATCTCACGGTAGCAACAACTCTTCGAGCAACAGCGACGACCTGGCGGGTGAGATGGCGATCGCCGCCGCGAAAGTCATCGGTCTGCTGGTCTGGTGGTCGGTACTGTTCCCGCTCGTCAGCGCGCCGATCATCGCCGCCCTCATCGTCACCCTCACGCTGGGCTGGCCGGCGGGCCTGGCATCGGCGGTGTGCTGCGGCATCGGCTACGGCCTGTGGGCCTCCCTGGACCCCGAGTCATTCGACACCGCGGTGCTCGGTCCGGTGCGGCAGCGGTGGCAGCGGTGGTGGCGCTACACCCGTGCCTGGGACGCAGTCTTCACCCTGCATCACCTGTCCGCCACGCTGGGCGAGCGGACCCTGATCCCGCAGCTGCGCTCGGTGATTATCGGCGCGACCACCGATGTTCTGGCCGTCCGGATCGTCACCGGCCAGTGCGTCGCCGACTGGCAGAAACACAGCGACGCCCTTGCCGAGGCATGGCGCGCCCAACGGGTCACTATCCGCAGCGTGACGCCGGGCGACATCCAGATCACGGTGCATCACACCGACGCGTTGGCCCCTCCGCTACGCCTGCCCCGCCCGGCCGCCGGCGCGACCGTCGATCTCAGTGCTGCCGTGGTGGGCGCCACCGACACCGGCCGGTGGTGGCGACTGCCGTTGTCGGGCCATCACATTCTCATCGCCGGCGCTACCGGCGCTGGGAAGGGCAGCGTGGTGTGGTCGCTGATCGCCGCGCTGGCCCCCGCCGTGCGCGCCGGATCGGTGCGCCTGTGCGTGATCGACCCCAAAGGTGGCATGGAGTTCGGCCGCGGCACGGCGTTGTTCACCGGGTTCGCCCACGACAACGGCGAGCACACCCTGGGTTTGCTGCGCGCCGTAGTCACCGTCATGCAGCAGCGGGCGGCCCGGCTCCGCGGGCGCACCCGGCTACTCGCCCCCACCGTCGCCGAGCCGCTGATCGTGCTGATCGTCGACGAACTCGCCTCCCTGACCGCCTACATCGGGGACCGCAAAATCCGCACCGAAGTCGAACAACTCCTCGGTTTGCTGCTCTCCCAGGGCCGCGCCGTCGGGGTATCGGTGGTAGCCGCGGTGCAAGACCCCTCCAAGGACGTCCTGCCGATCCGGCAACTCTTCACCGTCCGAGTCGGTCTGCGGATGACCGAAAGTAGCCAAACGACGATGGTCCTCGGCGCCGCCGCCCGCGACGCCGGCGCCGTCTGCGACCACATCTCCACCAGCACACCCGGCGTCGGATACGTCATCGAAGACGGCGCCACCGAACCCATCCGGGTCCGCGCCTTCCACGTCACCGACGCCGACATCGACGACCTGACCACGCGGTTCACGCCACTGCCACGCACCCGCCCCGGTCACGACGGGCAGACGTAATCATGGCCGGCGCGGCACACACGCATCCCACCACCATCGCGATCAGCCGCGGCACGCCTGCACCGACGGTGACGCTTCCCGGAATCCCCGGCACCGTCGACCACGACCACGTGATCTCCCAGATGGTGCGCCGGGCGGCCTCACCCGAGTTCGAACGCTGGTGGCACCGCGCCCGGACGGCAGGATTCTGCGCGAACCCGGTCCAGCTCACCGGCACCGACCACCACGGCAGCGCAGCGCACGTATGGACGCGATGCAACAACCGGCGTGCAGTGGTGTGCCCGTCATGTTCAGATCTCTACGCCCGCGACACCTGGCGGCTCGTGCACGCCGGCATCACCGGCGGCCACCACGGCATTCCCGCCACCGTCGCCGACCATCCACAAGTGTTCGTCACGTTGACCGCCCCCAGCTACGGTCCGGTGCACAGCAGCGCCCATCGGGGACCCGGTAACCGGGGCGCGCGCTGCCACGACCACCCACGCAGCGGCGACCGGCGCTGCCCACACGGCAACCCGTTGTCCTGCAACCAAAGACACCGTCCCGACGACCCGCTGGTCGGACAACCGCTGTGCGTCCGATGCTACGACTACACCGGCCACGTGCTCTTTGCCTGGCACCTGCCCGAACTCTGGCGCCGCTTCACCATCACCTTGCACCGCGCCCTGCGCAGCCGCTTGCAGGACGCCGGAGTCACCCCTGATGCCGTGCGCATCAGCTTCGTCAAGGTCACGGAAATGCAGCGCCGCGCTATCCCACACCTGCACGCCGTGATCCGTCTCGACGCGTCCGCCGAACCAGGACAGTCGCCGCTGCCACCCACAGCCGGCGTCGCGGCTCCCGAGCTGGCCGCTCTGGTCCTCGACGCCGCGCGCGCTGTCACTCTCACTGTCGCCAACCCAGACGCCGCGACCGACACCTGCGCCCCGACGCTGCGATTCGGCACCCAGATCGACGCCCAACCGCTCACCACCGCCGGACCCGCGGACCATGACGAACTCGCGCGCGGAGTCCGGTCGGGCCGCACAGTCGCTGGATACTTGGCCAAATACGTGACGAAATCGGTCGCCGAATTCGGTGTCGCTGTCCGCCGAATCTCTCCGCTGGCCATCCCCATGCTGGATGTCACGCCGCACGTGCGGGCCATCCTCACCACCATCACCGGCCTCGCCGAAGACCGATTCCCCGACATGATCCGGTGGCTGCACACCCTGGGCTACCGCGGACACATCACCACCAAATCCCGGCGGTTTTCCACCACCATGAGCGCCTTGCGCGCCCACCGCGCCGCATGGACGCAACAACAATCACTCAAACACTCTGTTGAAGAGCACCATTCGACGCCCCGGGCCGCGCAATCGTCCGGTGACTTCGAGTGGACGTTCGAACCATCGGCCGGCCACCGAACCCTCGGCGACCTGGCCCTGATCACCTCCGCCGCCCACCGCGCCATCGAACACCGCCACACCGCCCGGGATGCGCTGCGGGCCCACGACCCGCCCGAACCACCGGCCGGCCCGCCGTGACCTCCGTCGACACCAAGGAAACCGCTGTCGCACAGTGCGCCTCGCCGCAGTCCGCGTTATCCGCGCGGCCCTACGGCCACGAGGAATTCGTCGCATGGCTCACCGCGTCGTGTCAGAGCCAAAACGTGCCGCTCACCATCAATGACCCGGCCGTCATCGCGCACGTCGTCGCGCTTCTCGGGGGGGCCCAGTCCTGTACGCCGTTCCTGCGACAGTCCCGAGGGTTTCAGATGTCCCGCGGTGACGGCTAAAGCCAGTTCTAATCGGCGCCGGTGACGTGATCGGCGCCGGCGGCTGCCAGCAGGGCGTCGCGGGCTGGGTAGAGCAGGTCTTCGGCTGCTTTGAAATCCAGCGCGGCATCGGCGAGCAGAGCTCGGCCGGCGGGATGACCATGAGCGGCGAGCGTTTGTGCAGCGGTTCTCACGGCCTCGGCGTAGTCCATGAGCTGAACGGTGTAGCGGGCAGTCGCCATCGGGGTCGCGCCGCCGGGACTCTGGAGGTGGCTGGCCATCAGGCCCTGCCAGTCCTCGATCGTGCAGCGGTCGAAGTAGTACAGCGCGTTGAGTATCCAGCCTTGCCAGCGCGGCGGCCGGTGCGCCGAAGAGCGGAACGGAAGCGGAGGAGTCACCATGGCGTCAAGCCTAGGACGACCGACCGACACCTGAGCCGATTCCAGATTGGACCACGGGCGAACCGTTCGCCACGATGGGCCGGCACGGAAGGGGCGCCGCGGTGACTCAAAACCCATTGCTGCGGACGGACAGTCGACTTGCTGGTCGGAGGCACTGTCAACGCTGAGGACGGGACCGGGCACTGCGACCCGCGTTAAATTCGCCAGCTGGGTTGAACGCGGTTGATGTCGAGGCTGCGGGAGCCGGGGGTGCCGGGGTTGATCACGGCGTGGTCGAGGATCGTCTTGACGATCGCTTGCTGCCGGTCGATTCCCAGTCCGTCCCACTGCCCGCGCAGGGCCTTCCCGGTACCCGCCAGGTCCGCGATGGGGCCGGTGTCGGTCATGGCGGCGATGTCGTGGCGGGCGCGCTGAATCCGGGTCGTGATGGGATCCCGGGCGGTGATCCATTCCCGCGCGGTGATCGCCCCGTCGGCATAAAGTCCCGCCAATTCGTCTAACCGGCCTTGATCATTCTCCAGCTGGGCGGCCAACGCCACGACGTCGGCGTCGACGCTGGTTTTCCCGGCCAGCGCCTCGACCAACTGCTTGGAATCAAGCCGGGTCAATACCGCGTCGGTCAGCAACTTCTCGACGGGCTCAGCCACCACCGTCAATCGCCCGCAGCCACCGTGGTCGGGGCCCTTGAGACAGACGTAGCGGCGCACCCGGTTGTCGGGGTTGACATGGCGAGCCTGGGAGAACAGCCGATTGCCGCACCGCCCGCACCGCAACATGCCCGAAAGCAGGTAGGTGCGCGGTGCTCGGGTTTTGGCGACGGTGCGCGCCGCCATCCGGGCCAACACCCGATCGCGTTTCGCCGGGGTGATGATCGCCGGCCACACCGCCGTGCCGATCACCTGCCCGTGGTGTTCGCGCAGCCCGGCGATGCGGCCCGAGCCGAGTATTTGGCGCACCGCTGAGGTTTGCCACGACGTAGCGATCGCGGGGGCGACCTGGGTGTCGTTGAGCCAGACTGTCAACGCGCGCAGCGATTCCCCTGCCAGGTAACGGTCCACCATCTGGGCCACCACCGCGGCCTCGTCCTCGCGCACCGTGATCTTGTCGTCCTCGTAGCCGAAGGGGCGCACCGAGCCGTGCGGCAGCCCTTGCTCGGCGTTCTGCAACAACTTGCGGCGGACCCGCGCGGACTTGCGGCCGGACTCCTTAGCAGCGAACGCAGCGAAGATTCGGGCCATGAACAGTCCGTCGTCGTTGCCCAGATCGATGTCGGCGGTCACCGTCGCCACATCACGCACCCCGGCGCGTTCACACAAGGTGACGAAGTGTTCCAACTCCACCGGACGCCGGTGCAGCCGATCCAAGTTATAGACGATCACCCCGTCCCGATCGCCAGCGGCCAAATCGGCGAGCATCCGCTCATAGTGCTGGCGCGGCTTCCCCGAATACGCCGACACATCGTTGTCGACATACTCGCCACCCACCGTCCAGCCACGATCCGCGGCAAGCTTGCGGCAGTCCTGCACCTGCCGCGTCACCCCCAACGACTTACCGTCCACATCGGCCGATATCCGCGCGTAGATCGCCGCGGAGGTCACCCCGACCCGCTGAACAGACGTTTCCTGCTTCGCCATGAGGATAGTTTAGCAACACATCAGCTTCGACGGGTGGGTGGCCCCACCCTGGGCATACGGGATCGTATGGTCCAGATCGCAGTGGGTGGCCGGACGGTCACAGCCCGGCGCCCGACAGGTCAGGTCCCGGCAGCGCACGAACTCGGCCAGTTTGGCCGACGGGGTGTAGCCGGGCTCGGGACCCGCCGGTGCGTTCAGTGGTGCCAGACGAGCCGACTTGGCCAGCTCGGCGATCAGCTCGGCGGGGATGAGGCCTTCGACCCCGGGCAGCACACCAGGCGTGGTGCCGCGGCCCTCGACGGTGGCTTGGTCGGCGACCACGTGGATCACCACGTTGCTCTTGGCCGCCGGGGTGCCCGCGGCACAGTCAGCCCGCCCGCACCCGCAGACCAGCCGCTCAGCCCCGGCGGCCAACGCCCCCAATGCATCGGCGCGCCGCTGCCTGCGGGTGCGCGCATCACCCGGGCACACACTGCCCGCCAACTCATCAAGCCGGCGATCCAACGCCTGCCCGGCGGAGGCAAAAAGCTTCCCCTCCACCCAGGCCATCCCCGACTGATCGGACACGAGGTCGACGTATCGGTCCTGTGCAGCCTTAGCGGCCCGGCGCACCGCATCGCAATCCACCGCGGCCACCACCCGATCGACCGCGGCGGCCAACCCACCCCGGGTCAGCGACGGGCGCCGCGACACCAACACCGCCAGACGGGCATCTACCTTGGCCAACACCTCGGGCTCGGTGATCAAATCGGTCCGAAACACGATCGCCTGAAACGCCCGATAGTCGATGTCACCGGACTCGAACACCTTGCCCACCTGCGGCAGGCGATCCCGCATTGCCATCGCGTAGCGCACGTAGCTATGCCCCATCGCCACAGTGCAGTTCAACGCGGCCGCCACCTGCGCGGCCACCGCCTCCCACGCATCGGCAGCCCAATCCTGCTGCTCGCCGGAATGACGGCAACGCAGCACCAACAACTCCCCGACTGCCACCAGCCGCTCCGCAGCCGCCCGCGCCTCGGCCCGCCCCGCCTCGCGCACCCGATCCAGCAGCGCCGCCGACTCCGGCGTGTCCTGCGAGGCGTAAATGTATTCGAACATACGTTCGAGTATAGCAAGCGCCGCCGACACCGATTCCGCGCAAGTCGTCGGCCCGTTCGACGCCCGGCCCCGACCCGTCACCGAAACCGCGCAAGCGCTCAGCGTTCCGAGTGCAGATCCGGCCGATAGCGCGCCAGCAGCGACCGCACCGTGTCCATGGCCTCCACGGCGCGGTCCTTGTCGACGGCCTGGATCGCCATCAGGGGAACGTACTCGTCGTCGGGCAGGTCGATTCGCGCCCAGCGGCTACCAGCCGGAAAAGATACACCGACGACGTCGGACCATTGAATCAATCTGTAGCCCAACAGATTCCGCACCGAAAGCCCCGCCGACCCGACCCGCAGCCGGGGGCGCGCGAACAACAGCACGGCACCGGCAATGACCAGACCCAGGACGGCCATCGCGACCTGGTCGGAGGTCTGGAAGATCACCCCGCTGGACCTGATCTTGAGCAGCAAGCCCACCACGATGTGGGCCGCGGCGATCAGAAACGCTGCGAGATAAACGAATGGTAGCGTCCGGTGGGGACGCAGCTCGACATCCCAGACCTCACTGTGCGGCGGCGAATTCACGAGCGAGCGCGCAGGTCACGCAAGGTCAGCGCGGCGGTCAGCGCCGCCGCGGCCGCCTGGGCCCCTTTGTCCTCGACCGAAGTCGGAAGCCCGGCCCGGGCCAGCGCCTGCTCCTCGGTGTTGGTCGTCAAAACCCCGTTGGCAACCGGCGTCGAAGCGTCCAGCGAGACCCGGGTCAGGCCCTGGGTTACCGCATCACAGACGTAATCGAAATGCGGTGTCTCGCCGCGGATCACCACACCCAACGCGATGACGGCGTCGTGGTCGGCCGCGAGCTGCTGCGCCACCACCGGAATCTCGATCGCGCCGAGCACCCGGACCACCGTGGGGCTGTCGATGCCCGACTCGGCGGCCACTTTGCGGGCGCCCGCCAGCAGCGCATCGCAGATTTTGCCGTGCCAGGTGCTTGCGACGATACCGAGCCGCACATCGGACGCGTGAAGCGCCGGTATCTCCGGCACACCGGCGCCACCGCTCACAAAGCACCGCCGAATTCACCCGGCAAATGTGCGGATTCGTGAAAGTCGTCAAGTCCGGCCAGATCGTGGCCCATCTTGTCGCGCTTGGTCATCAGGTAACGAATGTTCTCCGCGTTGGCCCGCACCGGAAGTGGCACGCGCTCGATGATGTGCAGCCCGTATCCGTCCAGCCCAACCCGCTTGGCCGGGTTGTTGGTGAGCAGCCGCATCGAGCGCACCCCGAGGTCGACAAGGATCTGCGCGCCGATCCCGTAATCCCTTGCATCGGCCGGCAATCCGAGCTTGAGGTTGGCGTCGACGGTGTCGGCGCCGGCGTCCTGCAGCTGGTAGGCCTGCAGTTTGTGCATCAGGCCGATGCCGCGGCCCTCGTGGCCGCGCATGTACAACACCACGCCGCGACCTTCCCGTGCGACCATCGCCATTGCGGCGTCCAGTTGGGGCCCGCAGTCGCAGCGGCGGGAACCGAACACGTCGCCGGTCAAGCACTCGGAGTGCACGCGTACCAACACATCGTCGCCTTCGGCGTTCGGCCCGGCGATCTCGCCGCGAACCAGCGCGACGTGTTCGACGTCCTCGTAGATGCTCGCGTAGCCGATGGCGCGGAACTCCCCGTGACGAGTCGGGATCCGGGCTTCGGCGATCCGCTTGATGTGCTTCTCGTGTTTGCGCCGCCATTCGATCAGGTCGGCGATGGTGATCAACGCAAGATCGTGCTCGTCGGCGAAGACCCGCAATTCATCCGTCTGGGCCATCGAGCCTTCGTCCTTCTGGCTGACGATCTCGCAAATCGCGCCGGCGGGCTGCAGACCCGCCATCCGGGCGAGATCGACGGCGGCCTCGGTGTGTCCGGGCCGGCGCAGCACACCGCCGTCCTTGGCGCGCAACGGAACCACATGACCGGGGCGGGTGAAATCGTTGGCAACACTGGTGGGGTCGGCCAGCAATCGCATTGTGGTTGCCCGATCGGAGGCCGAAATCCCTGTCCCCACACCATTTTTAGCATCAACGGTGACGGTGTAAGCGGTACCGTGCTTGTCCTGGTTCACCGCGTACATCGGCAGTAGCCCGAGCCGGTCGCAGATCTCGCCGTCCAGCGGTACACAGAGGTATCCCGAGGTGTAGCGGACCATGAAGGCCACCATCTCCGGCGTCGCCTTTTCGGCGGCGAAGATCAGGTCGCCTTCGTTCTCGCGCTCCTCGTCGTCGATGACGATGACGGCCTTACCGGCCGCAATGTCGGCAACCGCCCTCTCGACGGAGTCCAACCTCGTCATCTTTGCTACCTCGCCGTTCCCGCTCGGCGGCAGGAACTCTGTCAAAACCCTCACACGAGAAGCCCACGTGTTGCACTCAGTATGAACCACGGCGGCGCGGCGGTTATTGCCTCGGCTTGACCAGCGAGACCGCGCCGCGGGCGCGCCCGGCGCCCGGGCGTTCGCCCTTGTGGTAGCCGTTCGACGTGGGCATGGCGCCCGACGAACCCCGCGCTCCTTGATGAACAACGGCTTGCCGAGCAATCAAGGATCCGCCCGACGACCCACTTGAGCAGCGAAAATGACGTAAAGACAGGAGTCGTACGCGCCCCGCAACATTAACCGCGCGTGAACGCCAGCTGAGAACAACTTTTGAATTCGGCGAAACGATTAAATGCGTTTTGAGCCGATTCTTAAGGGGCATCTTTAAGCGCATGAGTACTGACAAGCAAACAACACCGTGGCGCCGTCTCTGCACTGGTGCGCTGGCAGCTGGTGGGCTGGCTTTGTCCACTCTGGGGCTGGCTTCAGGCACCGCGCAGGCGGCACCTCCTCCTGCACCTATGTATCACCATCACTGGTGCCCGGGCGACAGCTGGGACCAAGGCTGGGGCCCTAACCCGAACTGGAACAACTGCCGTGACTGGGACGACAACTACGGCGGCCCGGTCGGTTACGGTCCACCTCCGCCGTGGGCTCCGCCTCCACCACCTCCACCGCCGTGGGCGCCTTGGGCTCAGGTCCAGTGGAACCCCGGCGCGAATGGTTGGGGATTCTGGAACAACGGGATGTGGGTCCCGATCTAACGGGGGCGCGGGTTCCGATAAATATTTGACCTGACTACGGGACGAAAGTGGGCCGTGCACGCACGGCCTACTTTCGTTTGACCCGGTTGCGGCTAACCGTGAAACGGTTGTCGAACTGTTCTCCAACAATTGCCAAACCACCTGGTAACCCAGGCATTACCGAGACCGGCGTTGGTTTCCTCGCCGGACGTCACTGGGAAGGCCACAGAGTGGCGCGCGAAATTACCAAGCGCCCAACGATGTCACCTGACACGAGGAAACCCAAGATGCGAAAGTACGCAACACGAATCGGCTCCACCATGATTGGCGTGACGCTGGCACTGCTGGGAGCGCCGGCGGCACACGCGGACGACTCGAACTTCGTCGCCGCAGCCCGCGCCCTGGGCATGCAGCAGCCGCCGGATTATGTAATCAGAAGCGGTCACTCGGCCTGCCTCCTGCTGAACATGGCTTCGACCCCGGACAAGCTGGCGGACCGGATGACGACCACGGGGCTCGGAGAAGACCAGGCACACAAGTTCGTCGCGCTGTCCGTCGACGACTATTGCCCGCAGTACAGCAACGAAGTGCGAGGGTGATGCGTCTCGCTCCGAGGCTGAGCCGGTGGCCGACTATTTTGCCGCCCTCAGCCGCTCAATGTATTTAGCGATGCGAGAACGTGCCCGCCAGTGGTTTAGCGGCCATTCTGGCCTCGGCTTGTTCAACTGCAGCGAACATGCGTTCACTGAGGTCCAGGCATCGCCGCTCTTCCACGCCCCCGAGGGAAAACCCGACCTGGCCCACCTCAATGGCGAATTGGCGTACCTCATCACAGAGCTTTTTCATGACAACACCTTCATGGCTCAAACGGAACGATATGAGCCGCGGACGCCCCCTTCCGCGGGGCTTTAAACCCAATTCCGGACGCCGACGTCCCGCCGAATCGGGGTATAACGTCTAGCACCCTACCGCGAGATCCACCAACCGCTCCAGCTCCCGGGTGCGCTCTAGATGACCACCATCGCGCCGTCCCGTTGCCCGCGCGGGCTATGTCATCCCGTTGTTCCCGGGTGCGCCGAGGAGGATCAGCGAGCCGGTGCCGCCGGTACCGGCGGTGCCCACCGGCAGACCAAGCCCGGCGTTGCCGCCGTTCCCGCCGTTGCCGACAATCAGCCCACCATTGCCGCCGTGACCGCCGTTACCGCCGGTGGAGGTGTCGCCGATCCCGCCGGCGCCGCCAGCGCCGCCGGTGCCGATGAACAGCCCACCATTGCCGCCTTGACCGCCGTTACCGCCGGTCATGAGGCCGAACCCGCCGTCGCCGCCGGCCCCGCCGCTGGCGAAGGACAACAGGGCGGCGGCGCCGCCGGCCCCGCCGGCCCCGCCGGCACCGAACAGGCGGCCGGCCCCACCGAACCCGCCGGCCCCGCCGTCGGTGCTGCCGTGGCCGCCGGTCCCGCCGACCCCGCCGGAGCCGAACAGCCCGGGGATCCCGCCGAACCCGCCGCTGGAGAAGGACAACAGGCCGGGCCGGCCACCGGGCCCACCCATCCCGCCGGCGATGGGGCCGGCCCCGCCGACCCCGCCGACGCCGCCGTTGCCCCGCAGCAGCCCGCCGGCCCCGCCGGCCCCGCCGCCAGGGGCGATGATGCCGGTGGTCGCGCCGCCAGCGCCACCAGCGCCGCCGACACCGAACAGCCCGGCGGCCCCGCCGTCGCCGCCGTTTTCGAACTCCGCGCCGGAGCCGCCGGCCCCGCCATTGCCGAACAGCCACCCACCGGGTGCGCCGTTTTCCCCGGTCCCCGGGGCCCCGTTGGCGCCGTTGCCGATCAGCGCGCGCCCGGTCAGCGCCAGGAAGGGCGCATTGATCGCGGTGAGCAGATCCTGCTGTACCGTCTGCGCCGGATTTGCCGTAAACGCCGCAACATTGGCAGCCTCTGCGCTGGCATAGGAGCCCGCACCCGCGGTCAACGCCTGCACAAACTGCTCATGAAACGCCGCCGCCTGCGCACCGAGTGCCTGAAAACCCCGACCATGAGCGGAAAACACCGCCGCAACCGCCGCCGACACCTCATCCTCAGCCGCGGCCA
>NZ_JBKQOI010000368.1:0-10932 GCF_052145595.1 Mycobacterium sp.
TCTTCGTGCTGGTTGGGGTGCCAAGCCCGAAAACCAGTCAGGTCTATGACATGACCTGCGTGCTCGACCGCAAGCTGGTCACGTGCACAGGCGGAAACGAGGCCAAAGTCTACGTTTTCTGATCAGCTGGGGTGTTACGCCGCGCTCGGTCAACTCGTGCAGGGTGTTGACGATGCTGCGCATGTTGCGACCCAGGCGGTCGAGTCGCCACACGATCAGGGTGTCGCCCTCCCGCAGATACCGCATGCAATCGGCGAACCCGGGATTGTCGTCCCGGACGCCAGATAAGAGCCGACGCCGCCGCGGCAGTGCCGGCCCCCAGTGCTGAGGCGATCAGCTTTTTCGTGCGGTGGTGTGTGGTGTTCATGATGTGTTTCCTTTTCTGTGTGGTCGCAGCCCCATTGGGCCGCGCTCACTGGTAAGAAGTCGCGCCCCGAGGGGTGGTCCAACCAAATGGTCGAGAGCCCACTGATTGCTCTGATTCTGGTTCTCCGGCGTCGAGAGGGTGAGTCGTCGTCTTTGGTCAAGCGAACAACGGAGCAAACGGTTGAGTTGGAGCTCATAGGAACCCGTCGAAATGGCTGCTCGTGACATCGCGTGCGGCAACCCGTTGTCCGATCTGTTGCAGCTCGCCGATGTGATCCGTCGAGTCCATTCTCTGGACGTTTTCCGAGCGGATGTCGGGTAGGCCGAGCTCAGCCAGTCCCTCGGCCGTGAGCTCAGCGTTGTAGCGCATGTAGGTGAACAGGCGTTCGCCGGGCAGCCCGCGCGCCTCATCGATGAGGTCGCCTACTTCCCGGTCGATCGTGGCGCCGTGCCGGCAGCGTCCGAACACTCGGCACAGCATGTCTTGCTCGTTACGGGCCGCGGACATCAGGGCGGCCGGAATCGAGTTCATGTTGTAGAGCAGATTCATTTCCCCCGGCCGCAGGGTGTCGTCGGCCTTTGGTGCCGAGCCGGTGCCGACCGAGACGAGCAGCAGCTTGTCTTCGCCGGTGGCCCAACGTAATCCGTACGCACCCAATGTCGCCATTAGAAAAAGCTGGAAGGCGGGGTTGTTGTACATGGTGACCCCGCCGTCCACAAAAACGAAGTCATGTTCGCCGACTCGGATCAGTTCGGGCGGAAAGAAGGTCGGGGCGGCCGTGCTGGCGCGGAAGAGCTGCCACAGCGGGAAAGTGAGGTTGCAGTCTGGGCGTTGTGGATCGTTGTAGGTGGCGGCGGGATTGTTGCTCAACGGCCACGGCGAGTCAGTCGTGGCGTTGCGGAGCACCACCATCAGCAAAGTCTTGAGATCGTCGTCGCCAAATATGGTCTTCTCACCGAAGGTTTTTTGCAGCAGCTGCTGCAGCCGGGTGCTGTCGAACTTGAATCGGTACCGGTCCAAAATGAACGCCCGGTCGAACATCTCTTTGCCGTGCTGGTGATAAACAGCGCGGATTTCCGAGACGGGCATGCCGCGAGACAGCCCCGCCGCGATCACTGCGCCGGTGCTCGTGCCCGCGATGTAATCGAAGTAATCGGCGAGGACCGCATCCTTACCGAGCTTGGCGCGCAGAATTTCTTCAATGGCAGCAAGTATCTCGACGGTCAGCACACCCCGGATGCCGCCCGCATCCAGCGCGAGCAGTTTTCTTGGGCCCTCAGCCCGAAGACGATCGCGATACCCCATGAAAGTACCCTTCCGTCAATGGTTGACGCGACGAACGGTAGCAGCGGTCGGCATCAGTCACTGGCATCTACCCCATCGGAGGGCAAGATCGCTCGCTTGTCTTCCCAACCGTAGGAAAAAAAATCCCAGCCACGGTGGAGCATGGTCGCCGATCGCATCGTCACGACGCTGTCCGCATCGCGCAGCCGGTTCTTCAGTGGCCGTACCGGCAGGTTTCGCCACGATAAGGTGTGGGGCGGTCATGAACCGCTGCCAGCGGGACCGTCTATGTTCTGCACGCCGGCCGCTGCCTCAAGCTGAGCGATCAGTCGCCCGATCCACGTGACGTCTTCGCCTCGTTGGCTGCGAATGTCTTGAATGATGCGCAAATTGCCGGCAGTACTCTGTGGCTGCCAGGTCTCTGACTGGGCCGCCAGAACGTCATCCATCACTCTGTTTCCAACCTCGACGTCACCGTCCAGCACGGCAAGCTCGAGCAATGTCGCATAGTCCCAATAGGTGGGACGAGGCACCTGCAGCTTCTGCTCGGCGGCGAACCGGACGACGGGCAGCAGCCGCGCCTTCAAAGCGAGAGCATCGTCATCGCCTCGTGCCTCAAGCAATGTAACCGCATTCACCCCGGGGTAGATGTCGCGCCAGTCCGCTTCGAAGCCACGCACATACGCGTCGACGGCCTTGACGAGATACTGTCGGGCTTTGATCACGTCGTGAGAGTTGGACGCCTCGAGCCACTGGCTCTTGTGGATCCGCCCGATCATGCCGGAGGTCTCTGGGCTGGGTCCCTGTTTTTCCTCGAGTTGCTCCAGTATGTCGAGGGCCTGGGCACGGTCCTCGGCCCGCTTTGTGGCTTCCGCCCGCCGGTTGTAGGCGAACGCGAGCTGCTGGCGAATCGGTATCTGTTGCTGCAGGGCCTCCGGCATCGCCGTGAACAGTTCCACCATGCCCGACCAGTCTTCAAGTGCACGATGTGCGAGCATGAGTTCGGCGAGAACACCCACATCATCCGTTTCACCGGCGGCGAGAGCCTCGGCTTGGATTTCAGCAAGTTGCTGTAACAGCGACGGCCGTTGCTGCGCGTCGGCGGCGGCGCGCCCGATCCGGCGTAATCGGCCCTTCAGATCCTCGGTCGCCTTGACCCTCTCATGAGAAAACCCTTCGTAAGAGTCGGGCGTGAGTGGCTCAGGGTTCCATCTGGTGATCAACTGGAAAAGCGGGCTGTCGGCGAATTTCTGCTTGGCGGCCAGCGCCTTGAGCTGCCTCAAATGTTCGGTGACGTTTCGGCACAGTTCAGCGGCATTGGGATCCGGGAACTCGTTGTTGGCTCCCAGCTGGTACGGCTGCGTGCGTAACGGATTCACGTCGAAGGGAAGCGGAGATGATTGCGCGAATATGGTAAGGGTGGTCCTCGGCCGTGCCGCGTGACGAATCCCCAACTCGTACATTACGTTTGGGTTGCTGGTGGTCAGATCTGCAATGGCGAACTCACATAGGAGCAGCCGCTCGAACATCGCCTTGTGAATGATGCCGCCCAGCTTTTCCTCGTCGGCGCGGACTGGAAACATGTCGGCTGCCCGGATACCGGGCTTGATCGCCTGCTCGTAGATCCGGTTGAAATCGATGCCGGGTCCACCGGCGGGATCGCGCTTCAACCCGAACGGCATGAGCACAAAGCACAACGGCTGATTCTCCGACATCGACGTAGCGTTCACTTGGCCCCTCCCCTATCAGGCGGAATCTAGCGGTGGTCGCAACACAGGTGGTTCATGTTGCTTGCGCTAGTAGTGTATTGAGGCGCTGGCCGGGTGTTTGCCAGTTGAGGGTTTTGCGGGGTCGGGTGTTCAGTTCGCCTGCGACCGCGCAATCGAGTCGCCGCACCTGCGATGGTCTCGGGGATCGGGGCGACGCACAACCTGCGCCCGTACGGGATCCAGGTTCAGGCCGAGCTGCCGGGGGTGGGCGAGAACTTCCACAACCACGTGCTCACCGGGTGATCCGCGAGGGCATGCAGCAGGTGGGCCGACCGCGACCGCCTCGTGCAGGGCGTGAAGCTCGCACGGGAACTCTTCGCCACAAAGGCGTTCTCGGAGTGGGCCGGCGAGGAACTGCTGCCGCGCCACGACGTCTCCAACTCCGACGATGACCTGAACGCGTTCGTCACCCGGACGGCCGACTCGTACTACCACCTGGCCGGGTCCTGCCGCATGAGCTCGCCGTCGTCGACCCGGAGCTGCGCGTGCACGGGATCGAGGGCCTCCGTATCGCCGACGCGAGCGTGATGCCCGCGGTGCCGTCGGGCAACTGCCACGCCGGCATCGTGATGATCGCCGAGCGCTGCGCCGACATGATCAACGCGACCCACGGCCTGCATCGCGCGGCCGTCGCGACAGCGATGGTGCGTCATGAGCCAAGCCCAACCCCGTCGGCGTAGGCTCGACAGAGTCGGCCAAATAGTGATAGTGGAGGTGCCGGCTTTGCCGGCGCTGCAACGGAAATGAGCCTTGAAGAAGGTCGCCGTCCTCATGCGGAGCTCGGGGATCGAACACTCACTCCACAGCAGAAATCGCGGCATTTGCCAGCGCGCTGTGCCTATGGACGGAGGCGCTTGTAGGCGGACACGTCGCCACCGTCATCGCCACAGCATAGAGGCTGATTCTGCGAAGTCGGCGTTGCGCTCATCTGGTCTCTCCTTGGTCAACTTTGTACGCGTCAGTCGGCGCTAGTCTCACCCAGGGCTGACGCGAGCAGCTCGGCGAGCGCAGAAGGATCGTCCACGGGCACCGAGCCCACGAGACCCGATTCGGTCAGGGCCTGGGCGCGCTCGTCGGAGCCGGTGCCGGCGAGTGCGGAAGCGATCACGTCGGCGGTGCGGCCTGACCCGGCGATGACGGCCACTCTGCGTCCCGCTTGCAGACTGCGTTCGATATCCGAGTACGCGATCTCTCCGCCGTTGATCAGCACCGTGATCGACGGGGCCGCACCTGCCAGAACGGTTGCGGTATGGGCGATCCACGGGGCCTCCGCACCCCACTGGTCACCCGGCACGATCACGAAGTGGCTGTGATGGGGTTCCAGCACCGCGTGGCCACCTGGCGGGGCCGGCCTGCCGGGCACCTCCACGGTGCCCTCAGCCACCACGCCGACGAGCGGGAAAGCAGCGCCCAGCGCCCAGCGGGCTTCACCCAGCATCCGCATCACACCAGACGCCGTCCCGCCGTCGACGGCGGCGGCCCCGAATCGCTCCAGCACCGGCACAATGCCTGTTTCGATGACGGGGCGGAGGCGCTCGATGCCGGCGCGGTCCAGTCCGCCGGCTCCCCCGACGACGACCACGGTCGGTCGCGGCGGCGACAGCCCCAAACGAGTTAGCGCCGACGGAAGTTCACCAACGTCGCCGACGTCTACTGCTTGTGCGCGGGCGCCGCCGGGAAAGTCAAAGCGCAGCCGCGATGTCACCCTCGCCCCCCGCATCGGGTAGGGTCATTTGCTGACGCGGTGCACACGGGGCTCATTATCACCGCTGAATCGCCGTGGCGGCGCATTGACCGCTCGATCGTGTGTGTGCGCCTAGGACCCCGCGACCCCGTTGTGGGTCGGTTTCGCTTCTGTCGCGGTGCAGCCGCGTTCACGCTCCGCGCGCTGGCACTGCGTCGACTACCGTCAGCGGGCCTGGTCAAGCGCGGCAAGCACTCTTGCGATGTCTTCAGCGGGATCCCCGCACGTCCGCAGGAATTCGAGCTGGAACCTTGTGCTTGCGATCTCGTCGGGCCGGCCGAAACGGGCAGCCTCGGCATACTGCCGTACCGCCGGGTCGATTGGCGCGCCGATTTCGAAGGCCTCATGCAACGTGAGCTCCGCCAGGGTCACCATCGCCCAGAAATCCGCCGGATCCTCATTGAGGGCCCGCCGCGCAAGAAAGCGGCTGACGGTGAGGGTTTCGCCGAATTCTGTGCGGAATACGTCGTCTTTGGGACGGCCACTCCACCGAAGCGCCATCAGGAGGTTGACGCCGGTGTAGTAGTCGGGATCGAGTTGGAATCCCAAACGGTAGTTCCGTTCCATCTCGGCGAACAGAGTCTGCGCGACGGCCTCGTCCATGCCTCCCCGTTGGAATTGGAGCTGCCGCTTAAGAAGCCCACCCCAGATACCATAGGTCTCCGAGTCGCGATAGCCGGCTTCTTCGGCTTGGGCGAGATGCATTCTCGCGATGCCCCAATACTCCCTCTGCATGGCTGGATCGGCCGATTGCTCACCAAGGCGGCGATATGCCATGACCGTCTTGTGCAGCCATGTCCGGTGCATGGGATCAGCCGGTTCCGGTCTGGCTTGCTCGAGCAGATCGCGCGCGTCGGCGTAGGCGATCTCCTGGAGCAGTCCTGCTGCCAGTTCTATCCGCAGTGCTCGCCGGGTGGAGTCGGCAAGGTCGGGCACCGCTGCTACTTGGGCCGCCGCCGCTCGCATCGACCCGACGTCGGCGCTCTGCACCGCCTGGGCCACGCTCTGCCTGATGCTGGTCTCGGCTTGCTGATTCTGCGGCATGGTCGACCTTGGCCGAAACGGCCGCACGACATGTGCCAACTGGAACCATTCGTGCGCAGGACTGTCGACAGCCGTTGTGCTCAAGGCCGTTTCGACTACCGGCCGCAGCGCGCGGATCGCTGACTCGGCTTGTTCGTCGGTGACGTCATCGGCTCCCCGGTCAAAGGAGTGCAGGCGAATCATGTTGATGTCGAACGGCGCCGCGGGACGCTTGAAGGAGCTGATGCGCGGATCGACGAGAACGGTGGAGTGTGAAGCGAATACGTGACGAATTCCAATTTCGTACGCGACGTTGAAATTGATCGCGGAAAGATCGGCCAGCACAAGATCAGAGTTGGCCAGATCGAGCAGCATCGCGGAGTGGATGATCCCACTATCGGTCTGAAGATCCGCGCGCGTCCATGTGACGTCGAGGTCCTCCAATAGTGGGCGGTAGACCCGGTGAAACGCGGGATCGCACTGGAGGTACCGGTTGGCTCGTGGGTCCTTCTTCTTGCCGTACGGCATCACCACAAAAGCCCGCGGTGGGTCTTGCGGAGACGGATCCAGGTCGATGCTGAGAATCCCCCGCTCCTCGGACCGCAGTACGAGATCGTCTGTCACGCTCGAAGCCGATGGAGTTGGCCGTGGCCGAATGGTGATGACCCAGACGCGTTTCCCATCGGCGACGGCGCTCTGTGCGGCATCGTCTAGCATCGCGACGTTGTGGCGGCGGCGATCTGCGTCATCATCCGGGTCGAGATTCGCTCGGTCGTCGATGGTGACAAGAGACGTCGTGATGATGCGGTCGTAGTGGGAGGTCCAGGGTTCCCCGCGGCTCTCCACCTTCTTTGTACGGAACGTGTCCCTGTCGCAGGGCAGGAGGACCTTCAGCGGAACCTGCTCCGCGAGTGCCGCGCGGGCGAAGGTTATGTCGGCGCCCGGCGCCAGCGAACCGATGAGGCTTGCGGGTTTCAAGGACTGGAGCAGTCCGCGGATTCGGGCCAACAGGCTCTCGGCGACATCTGCAGACAGGTCCGGCGCCGCCTGCCCCGGATAGTCCGCTTCTGAGCCGCTGTAGACGATGATCATGTGTCACTCCTCAGTGAGCCCAGTGGATTGGATCGGTTGAGTGAGAAGGCGCCGGCCCGGATGCTTCCGGCAAGCGTCAACCAACCACACCCCGCTGGCGTGATGTGCCCAGTATGGGCAACGCCACCTGACCGACGAAGGGATTTTGCGGGAATTGCGGTGAATGAATTGGGTTTTCGAGTGCTTATTGTGTTTAGTGGGAATCCCACCACTCGTATAGCTGATCGATTCCGGACGGATCCGGGTCTTTCCAGACAGCGCCGAACAACTTCTCGGACTCATCGGTCCACTCCACCTCTGCTTGCTCCTTGTAAGATTGCAGTGGGTCCTTATAAATCGCGCATGCAACCATGCCGCTGACTAAGTTCGGGGAGACCGCCAGGGGCCAGGTGCCTGGCGACTTGATTCCACCAGGGCAGGGCTGCATTGTGTCATTTGCTACGGCTTTCTCCCAGGCATTCTTTAGCCTTGCCTTGTCCGAAAACAGCGCGTACACCGCGTTTGGCGGCAGGCCAGAGTTGGGACTTGGATGGCACCTGACAAAGGCCAGCGCGTCTGCCAATGAGGAGCCCGGCGGCGGCCGGTCCAGTTCACAGCTATCGCGATAGCCTTGGGGAAGCAGACTAAAAAGCCGGGCCTGGGCGTCGGCTGGTGATGAACTGGTGGGTTTCTGCCTGGACGGATGACTGAGGATAAACGCCGCGGAGATGACCCCGATGATTGCCAACGTGCTCACGATCGTGGATATGATCTTCGCGCGCTTTGGCGATCGAGGCGTAGGTGGGTGCGCAGGGGACTGACCGGATATCGGTCCTGGCGCTGAAGGTGTGTCTTTGCGTGCTAGGAGCTGGCCCACCCTTCGGTCGACGTCGGCGAAAAGGTCTGCCCGCTTGCTAAACCTGTCGAGGATTTCACGACCACCTTGTTGCTCTTCTGGGTCGGCGGATCCGAGCGCGGTTTGGAGTTGGTCAAGAATTCGCCGCTGCTCTTCCTGCGTTAACGGTTCGTCCTGCGAAACACGGTCAACTACCTGCGAGAGGTAGGACAGCGGGGCAAGCGGTGGATCCGGCCACTTCTCAGGGCGCGGCGGTGCCGGCCCTAACCCTGAAAGAGCAGCCGCTAGAGCAAACGCAGAATCCACTCCAGGCGTTGAATAGTCGACAATCTGTAACATCGACAGCTCTCCGGGAAGCGCCGCCTCTAGGACGCGTTCAACGGCGACCGGCAGCACCGGCTTGTTGAGCTTCAGCGCCCATTCACGTTCGCGTCTGCAGGCAACCGAGTCCAGTGTGCTGCCAGAGACGATCGCGATGAGCGCATCGCAATCGGCTATCTGGCGAAGGATCTCATCCCACCATTCCTGCCCGCCGCGCAGGGAAGAATCGGCCCACACCTTGTAGTTCAGCTGCTGAAGGTGGTCAACCAGTTCATCGACTTCGCGCTTGTTCTCTCGGGGATAGGACACGAAGAGTTGCGGCGTCTGTACAGAAGCCGGACGCGCCCACGCGGTCTTTCGGGTAGCGCGATGTGCCGTTGTCATGGCGGACTCCCTTCCAATCGGGCTGCAGGGACGAACACCATGCTCTCGCCGTGGGCGCGGGACGACTAGCGTAGTCAACTACTCAAATGTGCGGCGCTTATCCAGGCCGGCAATGAGCAAGCGCAGTCCCGCTTCGAACTCGGCTTCGTAGCTCGTTTGCTCCATTCTGGCAAGGAAGAGTTTCACGTCTGGTGCTTCGTTCCAGCGATCATCATCGTGATCGGGCTTACGAGCCAAGGGGCCGCCGAGCGCGATCGCGGCGAGTTCGTTTTCTATCGCACCGGTGATAGGCAAGCATTACGCAGAACGCCGATGCCGCATCCTGCTCGCCGAGGCCAGCCCGCTTTAGTACTCGCATCTCGGCTCCCAGCGGTTCAGGACCGAGCGCGGCGATCGGAGTCGCGTCCAGGGACGTGGGGTACGGATTTCCGCTGACTGGCGGTGTGTCGTAGCCCGATAGAGAGCGGTCATCGCGTGATTCTTCGAACGACCGGCAAGTCAATCGAAGGAGAACGACGCGATGACCTCACCTCACCCTATCGACATTGAGAAGCTGTTGGCCGATCAACTCGCCACCGCAAGCCCGGATTTGCTTCGCGGGCTGCTGTCGACGTTCATTCAAAGCGTTGATGAGCGCAGAGGCCGACGCGCTGTGCAGCGCCGGCTGCGGCGAGCACAGCGCCGGGCCGGGCGAGCTCCGCAGACAGACCGACGCAAGGTCTTATGTCGCCGGCGGCGGCTGGTTGGTTTCTGGCGTTGGCTCGGTCGTGCGAACGACCTGCAGGCCCGCCGATGCCAGGATGGCGGCGATGGCGCGAACGAAGACCCGATCGTACTCGGCGATGTCGGCGGGCAGGTCCTCGAACGGCACCAGATAGGGCGTCTTATTCCGGTCGACATCCTTTTCGCCCAGCGTCCAGCCAGCCCCCGTGCGTTCGCGTATCCAGCGGTCATGCTCGGCGATTGCGAGCGTTTCGATTTCCTCGTCGGTGAACGCGAAGTCCTTCGCGTCCCCGTCCTGCGACGGCGCGCTGGCACAGCCGACCATGTGCAGCTTGACCGGGATGTCACGAGCGTGTTCGCGGCTGGATTCTTTGCGGGGCTCGTCCAGTTCGTCCCACGACGGCGCCAGCTTGCCGGCGTCGATTTGCTCGTTGCGCCAGCGCTCGTGAATGGCTTGCGCAATGAGCTCGATCGGGCCATCCTTCATCGGTTCAACGCTACATCTGTGCCCGGGTCGGGTGGGGAGGACGGGATCTGGACGAGCCCGCGCCGAGGTGAGGCGCGGCATCGGCCGCTACCCGCATGCTGCGGCGCTGCCTACCGGCTGTGCACCGCGCGTATCCGTTTGCTGTGAGGCTCTCAAAATGGACAGCAAGAGCCCACGGGTGTGGTGGAATCGTTTTGACCTAGGACACCGCATAAACCGGGAGCGTCGTGACTAGTCCTCAAACCACAAATTCGAGCGGGTCAGCACCGAGTGCGCCAACTGAAGAAACCAGCAAACCAGTGACACCAGAGGGTCGGCCGGGCTGGCGCGCGTCCGTTTCCGCTCATTGGCGCGAGGCCGTTTCGATTGTGATCGAGTTAGCCGGAATTGGTGTGCTCAGCGCGGGATTCTTGCTGATCCGACCGTGGGCCGGCCTGATCGTGCTCGGTGCCGGGTTGATCGTGGTGAGCTTAGCCGCCTCAACACGGTTCGATCGACGCAAGCGCTCACCATGAGCCTGCTGGCGAGGCTGGTGCCACCACGCGGCCACTCGCGGCGGCCCGGTGGCCCGGGGCGGCTGACGGGTAGCGAGTGGTCAATCAGCGGCGCCATAGACGAGGTACTGGTAGGTGTCTCCCGGGCCGCCAGCAAAGATGTACGCGCCGCATGTCTGGCCAATCACGCATATGTCGAGATCGTCGACGCCTACCTCTACCGCCTGATCAGACGTCCTCGATCCGAAGGTCGGCCAGAACTCCTCGGGGTGCATATGCATACCAGCTGATATGTAGGCATTGTTTGTCAATAGGCAGGTGAAAGCCGCCCCGGTTTATGCCGGGGCGGCTTTCGTTTGATCGGGTGTCAGTCGCTGCCGCGGCGGTCGTTGGTCAACGACGGTGGTGT
>NZ_JBKQOI010000369.1:0-4483 GCF_052145595.1 Mycobacterium sp.
CCGACCGATCGAACTGGATCCGAGCATGAGCGAAGTCCAAGCCTGGGCGCGCAGCCGGGCTCACCGTTCCTGATCGGCTTGGCTGCGGCCCGAGCAGCCGGCCTACAGGAGCGCCCGCAAGGGGAACCCTCAAACGGCACGCGACACCGAGCGACCGCGGCCCGACCGGACCGGAGTGCCGACGTCCCGTAAGACTGGTTCGGTGATCCTTCCCGGTGAAGGGGGGCTAACCGGCATACTGTTTGCGTGACTGAGCTGAAGGTCGGCTACGCCCGAGTGTCGACGGTCGATCAAGATCTCACGGCGCAGCGGGAGGCGCTCGCGGCGCTCGGCGTCGACCCGAAGCGAATCTATGTCGACCACGGCCTGACTGGCACAAACCGAGACCGGCCCGGATTGCGCCAAGCGCTGGCCGCCTGCCGCAGCGGCGACACGCTCGTCGTGACAAAACTCGACCGCCTTGCTCGGTCGGTTCCGGACGCACGCGACATCGTCGACGAACTCACCGCCAGCGGTGTGCGTCTCAACATCGGCGGCTCGTTGCACGACCCGACAGACCCGATCGGCCGGCTGCTGTTCACCACTCTCAGCATGATCGCCGAGTTTGAGGCCGACCTTGCCCGCGCCCGGACCCGGGAGGGCATGGCCATCGCCCGTGCCAAGGGCCGGCTGCGTGGCAAGCAGCCCAAGCTCAGTCCGCGGCAGGAGGCGCACCTCGTCGAGCTCTATCGCGCCGGAGGGCACACCATCGGCGAACTCGAGGAGCTGTTCCCGGTCACTCGTTCGACGATCTACCGCGCCGTCGCGCGCGCGGGCGGGCGAATGACCGCGACGTCGGCACAGAGCGTAACGCGATGACCGATCTCGTAGGGCGCACGACGCGCGGTGTCTTCCGCTATTTGATGACCGACAGCACGGTCGGCGCGATCAACACCGCGTTCCAAGACGAAGGCTTCGCGCCCGATCCCGACTGCCGCTACGAAGACAGCAGCGTGCGTCGCCAGACGACGCAGTCGTACCTGGATGCGGTCGACTGGACCGACCCGCGACAGGTCGGCCGATTTCTCCGGGTCGCTGAACGGTTGCTCAATGGCTGGGAGCCGCAGTGCCTCAGCCATTTTCACCAATCGCTACGCCGCGACGGCTACCAGGTCGATGAGCAGACGGGCCAGATCACGCCAGTCGGGCCGCAGCTGTCGATCGAATCCATCGCGAGGCTCGCGGACTCGTCGGCCATCCGCGAGGGCTTCGAGCGCATCAGGCGCGCGATCAGCGACGATCCCGCGCTCGCGGTCGGCAGCGCCAAGGAACTGATCGAAAGCACCGCCAAAGTCGTCCTCAGCGAACGCGGCCAGCCGTTCGACGACAAGTCCGACCTGCCTAAATTGGCTCGTGCAGCACAGCTTTCGCTCGGGCTGGACCCCTCGACCGGGTCGGGACCGGATGGCAGCGACGGTGTTAGGCGCATCCTCGGCGCGGTGACCACCATCGCCAACGGACTCGCCGAGCTGCGCAACCACGGGCTGGGCACCGGGCACGGTCCGGCAACCGCACGCGTGGGTCTGGGCACCCGGCACGCTCATCTCGCGGTCAATGCGGCACTCACCTGGTGCCAGCTGATGCTCGACACCCTCGCCGACCCCGAAGCGCCCTGGCGCAAAGGTCACTCGTAAGCCGCGGCCAAACGAAGACGACCAAAACACCCAGATTCGTTCTGTTACTAAGGCGACCCCAACCACGCCATAGGCATCCGCGAACACCCCTCGGTTCAGGGCACAGTCACCGCAGGCGATTACTCGCCGCGGCTGCGGGGTGGCCTCGACGGTAGTGCGCAATGGGCCGGCCATATTGTGTGTCACGACGCCGGTCACGAGCAGCGCATCCGCGTGGCGCGGGGATGCCACCAGCCGCGCACCGAACCGCTCGGCGTCATACACCGGTCCAAATGCCCCCGCGATCTCCACCTCGCACCCATTGCACGAACCCGCGTCAACGTGCCGGATCTGAAGCGAACCACGCACTCCCGTAGGCGGTTTCACTATCTGCTGCGGTCTGGGCCCCACGCGTTCGGTGATCCGACCGACACCGAGGGCTTTGCGAATCCAGCCCATGGACGCTATTGCGCGCTGCCGGCGCGCAGGTCCTCCAACACTGCCACGCGGTCGCTAAACATCCCGGCGAGAACCTTGCGCGCAACCATGAGCAGTTCGGCGATATCCTGTGAGGCGATTGAGTAGATCATCGCGTTGCCGTCTCTGTGAGCGTCGACCACACCAGCTCGCCGCAGAACGCCCAGCTGTTGGGACAGGTTCGACGACTCCACCCCGACCTCGGGCAACAGCTCGGCGACTGACTTGTCCCCCGCCACGAGAAGCTCAAGAACCCTGATCCGCGCCGGATGCCCCAACGTTTTGAAGAACTCGGCCTTGACCTTGTACAGCGGCTCCGACACGACAGATCTCCTGAAGATTACAACTTTTCTATGTTCAAACAATTGAAGAATTTATCAGATAGTGCTGCGGCCTTCACGGCGAGCGCCTACCGCGAATCCCGCATCGGCGCAGTCCCGACACGCCGCTGCGCGGGCATTCCCCCGGTTGCCCCACATCTCCGCCTTACCCTGCCGATGTGCCCAGCGAGGAGGCCGCCGACGGATCCGGCTCGTCGTCGCCGGTGTCCCGGCGCGCGGTGCTCGGCGGGCTGGGCCTGCTGCCGCTGGCCGCCGCCGTAGGAGTCCTCCCCGCCGCTTCCGCCGACACGGGGTACCGATTCCTGACCGCGCACCAGGCCGCGGTGCTCGACGCCGCCACCCGCTGCCTGATCCCCGGCCCGGAAGACAACCCGCTCGAGCGCAGTCCTGGGGCACACGAAGCAAATGTCGTCGGCTTCCTGGACACCATGCTGTCGGCGTTCTCGTTCTCGCCACCCATGGTGCACGCAGGCGGGCCGTGGAGTAACCGTGCCGGCGGCACCCAGGACTTCATGGCCGACTTCGTCCCGCTCGACCGTGCCCAGACCTACGGGTGGCAGCAGCGGATCGCCGGCTATCGCCAGCAGTACACCAATGGCATCGCGCTACTTGATCAGCAGGCCGGCGGCGACTTCACCTCAGTGCCGAAGGTGCGCCAGGACCTGATCCTGGGCGGGGGCAAGGCGGTGTCCTTCACCAAACTTCTGTTCAGTCACACCGTCGAGGCGATGTACTCCGTCCCGGAGTATGGGGGCAACGCAAACCTGGTCGGTTGGCAGGACATCAAGTGGCCGGGGGACAACCAGCCGACGGGCTACACCAACGCCGAGGTCGAGGCGCCCGAGTGGGACCTGGTCGGCACGAGCGGGATCATCGACACGCTGGTGCGCGGAGGCTGGCAACAGGCCTTCGCCAAGATGGGCGGAACGGGCGGCGTAAATGCCCACTAAGGCGATCATCGTCGGCTCGGGCGCGGGGGGTTCGATAGTGGCGATGGTGCTCGCGGAGGCCGGCTGGGACGTCGAGATATTCGAGAAGGGCCCGAACTACTACAACAACCTCGCCGGGAACGGGCCGTTCCCGACGTTGCACTCCAACGACGAGCTCAAGTCGGTGTCCCGCTACTTCGAGCAGCCGGATCCAATCGCCTTCCCGCGCACATTCCGCAAAAACTCCAGCCAAAACGCGGCGGCCACCTACGTCGGCGACGTCAACGACCTTTCCAACCAGGTCGGCGGCACATTCCCACACTCGGACACCAAGTGCACCCGGTTGTGGGACATCGACTTCAAGGGACTGTCGCTGCTCGGCCCGGTGCCCGGCGCCGACATGGCGGATTGGCCGTTCGAGTACAGCGACATCGCGCCGTACTACGACGAGCTGCAGGACTTCCTCGGGGTTCAGGGCGACGTCGGGTCGATACCCGCTGGCGTGCAGCAGCACCAGCCGCAGGAGAAGCCCTACCCGATGCCGCCCGGGCCGCAGCAGCGCTCGTCCATGCTCCTCGCCGCGGGGGCGAAACGCGTTGGGCTGCATCCCTTTTTCTTCCCGATGGCGGCCAACTCGGTCGAATACAACGGCAGCCCGGCATGCAACAACTGCGGGCTCTGCTCCGGGTACGGGTGCCCGATTTCCGCCAAGCCGGTCAACCTCCTCGCGCTGCGGCGGGCGCTGCAGACCGGGCGGGTGAACCTGCGGCCGCTCACGCAGGTCCTGCAGGTCAACTTCACCGGCCGGCGAGCCACCGGTGTCTCGTATATCGGCCCGTCCGGCCAGCAGGGCGGGGAGACCGCCGACGTGGTTGTGCTGGCGTGCTCGGCGATCTTGTCCCCGCATCTGGCGCTGCTTTCCGGGTTTCCTGACCCCTACGGCCGCATCGGCAAACGGATAATGTTTCAAAACTTCTACGACGGGTTCGCGGTCTTCCTCGACCAGCGGGTGCACGCCTACAAAGGCCGCGCGTGCACGCAGGTCGTGTTCGACTTCAACGATCCCAACTTCCCCGGGGCTCGA
>NZ_JBKQOI010000370.1:0-3309 GCF_052145595.1 Mycobacterium sp.
ATAGAGGCTCAGAGCTTTTGGCGTGCTTCCACCGCTTTGGTCCAGTGCGGCGATGAACCCACGCCCCGACGCCATGACGTTGCGTTGCTCTTCGTTCACTGCCATCCTTCCGTCGTTACTCGTTGAGACCGGCGCGGGCAACGCCGGCCGCGGCTGTCACTCCACGCGCTTGCGGGAATGACGGCCTGCACCGCCTTTCCGTTGATCTCGCCGTCCACCTCGACCTCCAAGGTGAGCTTACGGCGGTCAACGCGCCGGCCCAAGGTGGCGCCGTCGCCTCCCGAATCGATGATGATCACGTCGTAGGTGTCGGGAATCGCCATCGCCTGCGAGGCGCATGGGCCAACGGGTTCATCATCACCGGTTAAGCGAGATGTGTGGCCGGTCGCTGTCCTCGTGTGCCCACACGATCCGCCGTGGCGCGGAGTAGGTCTCCAGCGTCGCCGAGTGGTCGCGGTCGAAGTAGTCCCAGGCCCAGGTCAGGAAGGCATCGATCTTGGCATGCACGCCGCTCAGCAGCATCGCGTGCACGCCCAACCAGGCGGCGAATGCGATGGGCCCCTCAACCTGATGGCGGTGGTTGCCGACCTCGGCGACGGCAGCGTTGCGACCGATCATCGCCATGATGCCTTGTCCTTGGACCGGGCGCGGTGCGAGCAGATCGGTATCCGCTGAGGGGACTGGCCCGCGGCAGGGCCCTCGAGGGTCACGTGATGCGATCCGAGTTAGTGGTAGAGAAGATCTTCAAGCCCGTCGCGGCGCTCGGGTGTGGCGGTGAGCCCAAGCCAGTATTTTGCGGGTATTCGATTGATGGCGTGGAAGAATGCGCTGGCGGCGATGTGGTGGCATTCGTCGGCGACCACGAAACTAAGGATGGCGCAATCAGTCAGTGGGGTGGTGGACACCAGGCTTGCCCCCAACTTGGCCTCCTCCTTGCGCGAACGGAAATACATCTTTCGCACCGAGCAGGCGCTTGATGGCTTCGAGGAAACGATTGTTAGCCATGTCAGCTCCTCACTTCTGGCTGGCAGCCCCTATACAACCCATCTCAACAGAAGTGTCTTCGTCGGGCGTTGCGGGTGAGCCGGGCGGGGACGTGCAGGAGTCGGTAGCGCAGGGCTTTGGGTTCAGCGGTAGCCAGCTGGCCGGTCAGGGCGAGTAGGCGTAGCCAGGCGATGAGGTCGGCGGCGATCGCGACTGCGGTCAGCCAGGCTTGGTTGATGCGGTAGTCGCGGGACGGGAATCGGCGAAGGCCGGTGTCTTTGGCGTGACGGATGCGGTCTTCGACGCGGGCGTGCGCGCGGTGCCGGGCTTCCAGGAACGCCAGTTGTCCGGTGGTGGTGTTGGTGACGAAGGCCTGGTAACGCCAGCCGTCGGTCTGCTCGAACAGGGACAGTTGGGCGCCGGGGTGGGGGCGTTCGCGGCGCACGATGACCCGCATCCCGGTCGGCCAGGTGCTCAGGTCGAGCAGCCCGGTGAGTTCGGCGACATCGCCGCCGGCGCGTACACCGCCGTCAGCATCCAGTGCGGGAGTCCATATCTTCTCGGGGACCAGCGTGATGGCCGCGCGCAGTGTCTGGGTGAGTGCGAACCCGATCGAGTAGTCGACGCGGCGGCCTCGGATCTGGTTGTGGTCGGTCAGCCAGTCCAGCAGCTCGTGGGAGGCCCCGGCGCCATCAGCGCGGACCAACAGGTGTTTGCGGTGCGCTGCCGGGATCTGGGTGATCGCGGCGGTCAGGACTTCGAGGTGATCGGCGGTGGTGTTGGCCCCGGCGTTACCGGGCCGCAGGCGCGCGGCCAGCAGTTCGGTGGTGTTGTCGCACCACACCCCGATCGGATGAAACCCGAAGCTGCCCTTGAATGTTGGTGCCGCGGATTCTTCTCGCTATGGGCCACCACGATGGTGGCATCGACATCGAGGACGACCATGTCACCGAGGTAGGTGTCGGCGACTCGCGAGGGTGGCACGCCGTCGGGCAGTAGTGACGAGACGTGGCGGCGTACCCGAGCCCGTGCGGCGTCGATGCGGGCCAGCCGGGCCGGGGACAGTTCGGCCAGCGTCCGCCACACTGTCGGTGTCGAGGCCACCAGACCCAGCAGCGGTGCTTGATGGCGCAGGACGTCGATGTCGGCGATCGCCTCACCACCGTCAGCGAGCATCACCGCCACATCGGTCAGGACCCGGCCCCGGTCATGAACCGGGAAAAACGAGCGCCGCGTCAACGCCGCCGACACCGCGTCGGTCAGACCCACCCGATCGGCCAACAGACGCAGGCCAGCACTGCCGGCATGGGCCACCACGCCGGTCCCATCACCAGATACAGACAAGCCGGCAGACCACGAAGTACGCTTCACCTACGGAGTGCCTTCCGGTTTGAGGAACTTGAGACGTTGCAATCCCAAGAATCCCCTGCCGGACAGGCACTTCCGTGCATCTACACGCCGACAACCCCCATCACCCGTGAACGATCCGGGCTAGAGTTCACCATGATCGTCACCCAAATTCCACGCGACTCGGGATATGCTCGGCCACTACGGGGCCCAGGAGACGACATCCATCCGCAACTTCCAAATAACATCCACGGAAACGTTATTAGATCCATCTCCGAAGCTTGTCTCCAGTATTGTACAAATGTTTGGACGGTCGGGAGGAGTGTTGATGTGAACGCGAGACCCAAGCGGCGAAATACCAACCGCATCCTCGGCACGCTCTGGCGGCCCGCTGTGATTCTTGCTGTGTTCGCGATCGCCGGTTACGGCGTAAATACGGTTCGGGGCATGAGTGCGAACATTAGCCATCCGCCGGTGACAAGCACCATCCCCGCGACCGTCATACAGATCAATCCGAAGAACGTCAGCTACGAGGCGTTCGGCGACCTCGGCAGTGGCGGCAGAGTCACATACGCGGATCTCAACAGCCGGCCCATCGAGGTCACCCTGGCGTCGCTGCCCTGGTCTATTTCGGAGACGACGATGTCGCCGTCGGCCACATTGAGCCTCGTCATGCAGGTCGACGGCGATGCGGCGGGTTGTCGCATTCGCGTCGACGGCAAGGTCCGCGATGAACACCTGGTGTCCCATCCGAGCGCCGCAGTCGCGTGCACGGTGACCGCAGCATGACCGCTCATACACCGAACACCGACACGACCACCGGCGAACCGGTCAAGCGGCCGTTCTTTCCCAAACTGGCCCGCAAGCTGGCATTGCCGATCTTCTTGTTCTGGGTGGTGGTCGCTGCCCTGGTGACCGTGTTCGTGCCCTCTCTCGAGAAGACCGTCGCGGCCAACGCGGAGGCGCTGGTCCCGCGGG
>NZ_JBKQOI010000371.1:0-5297 GCF_052145595.1 Mycobacterium sp.
ACCGGAATCTGGGCGATCAGCGGCCGATCCGGAAGTTCCCCCCGGTCCTCCAGGTAGCCGCGGATCGCGCCCGAAACCATTGCCATGACAACGTCATTCAGCTTCACACCGAAAGCCTGTTTGACGGCCTTCACCCGCTCCAACGGCACCCGGGCACACGTGACGCGCCGCTCGGGCGTCAGGTCGGCGTTGAACCGTGTGGTGGGCGCCTCGAAGAAATGCGGCGGTTTATTCGCCAGTCCGCGCACTGCCAGCTGCTGAACAAGCGTTTGCTGCACGATCCGTGCCACACGGTACGGAGTCGCCACCGCGACGTTGAACATGGCGCCGAGCGCGCGCCGCTCGAAACGCGGCATGCCGGCCGCCGACGACCCGCCCGCGGCGACCGCCGGCGGCCGCGGTTCCGGCGTGACGTCCAGCATGATGTCAGCCAGCCCGGCACCCGACACACCGTCGACGACGGCGTGATGGATCTTGGTCAGGGTCGCGACACGACCGCGGTCGAGACCCTCGATGAACCACAGCTCCCACAAGGGTCTGCTGCGTTCCAGCGGATAGGACATGAGACGGCCGACGAGCTCCTCAAGCTCGCGACGTCCGCCCGGTGGGGGCACCGCGATGCGTCGGACGTGGTAGTCGATGTCGAGCTTGGTGTCCTCGACCCACCAAGGCCTGTCCAGGCCAAGCGGCGCGCCGGCCACCTTGCACCGCAGCAATGGCAGCTCCGGGAGGCGAGCCGACAAGAGGTCTTTGACCGCGTCGAAACTGAAGTTGGGGGCCCCGGACGGATCACAGATCGCCAGACCGCCGATGTGCATCGGACAGGTATGGGTCTCGGCAAACCAGAACGCCGCGTCCAGGCTTGACAACCGCGTCATGGCGAAAGCGTAGAGCGCCCCGGGCCAAGCGACGTCAAAACGGGCTCATCCGCCCAGATTGGCGTCACCTCTTTCGCCGTTTCCTCGTAGGATCTCGGTGCGCGATACACCTCGGCTGGAAGGAGACTTTCCGATGTCCACCTGGCTCATCACGGGCTGCTCGACCGGGCTGGGTCGCTCGCTCGCCGAAGCGGTCATCGGCGCCGGCCACAATGCCGTCGTCACCGCACGCGACAGCGCGAAAGTGACGGACCTGGCCGACACCGCACCCGAGCGGGTGCTCGCCGTCGCCCTCGACGTCACCAACGCCGAACAGGTCGCCTCGGCGGTGCGACAGGCCGAAGAGCGGTTCGGCGGCATCGACGTCCTGGTGAACAACGCCGGCTACGGTTATCGCGCGGCCGTCGAAGAAGGCGAGGACGCCGACGTCCGCGCCCTGTTCGAGACGCACTTTTTCGGCACGGTCGCGATGATCAAGGCGGTGCTGCCCGGCATGCGGGCACGCCGCAGCAGCGCGATCGTCAACATTTCCTCCATCGGCGCCACGGTGACCCCGGTGGGATCCGGCTACTACTCGGCGGCCAAAGCCGCCATCGAGGGCATGAGCGGCGCGCTTCGGGGGGAGCTTGCGCCGCTCGGCATCTCGGTGACGGTGGTCGAGCCCGGAGCGTTCCGGACCGATTTCGCCGGGCGGTCGCTAGTGCAGTCGGCCACGGTCATCGATGACTACGCAGAGACCGCCGGTCAGCGCCGCAAAGAGAACGACACCATGGACGGCAACCAGGCGGGCGACCCGGCCAAGGCCGGTGCGGCGATCATTGCGGCGGTCGAGTCAAACGAGCCCCCGGGATTCCTGCTCCTCGGCCCCGACGCCCTGGCCCTTTATCGCTACGTCGCGGAAAGCCGCGCGAGCGAAATCGGGAAATGGGAAAGGCTCACCAGCAGCACCAACTTCGACTGACGCCTCGCTCTGAGCCCCGACGACTCGCGACGTCAGAGAATAGCTTTGCTTTCTACGAGAAGGTTGTTCTCCTGAACTGAGAGACGCATTACGATCGGTGATGATCGAAGGGATCTCATTGACGACGCTGGAACTCGACCGGCCGCGCGAACACGTCGTCGTTGTGCGTCTGAATCGCCCGGAGCGGCTCAACGCCATCAACGAGGTCATGCGGACGGAATTGGGGCAGACCCTGGACGATTTGGCCGCCGACGGGTCGGTGCATGCCGTTGTGCTCACCGGCGCGGGTCGCGGCTTTTGCGCCGGGATCGACATGCGCGACTTTGGACCCAACGTGCCGGCGGCCACCGCGCCGGCGCTGGAGCGGATGGGCTTCCAGGAGAAAATGGCCGGGTTGGCCGAAGCCGTCCGTCAGTTGCCGCAGCCCGTCATCGCCGCGGTCAACGGTCCTTGCGTCGGAGCGGGATTGGCGCTGTGTCTTGCCGCCGACATCCGGATCTGTTCGGCCGAAGCATCGTTCGGCAACGCCGCCATCCTGCTCGGGCTGTCGGGCGCGGAGATGGGCATGAGCTATCACCTGCCGCGCATCGTCGGAACCAGTGTCGCGGCCGACTGGATGCTCACCGGCCGCACGGTATCGGCCGCCGAAGCCGATCGGCGCGGTCTGGTCAGCGAGGTCGTCGAACCCGATCGGCTGGCCGACCGCGCCGTGGAGTTGGCCTGTCAAATCGCGGGCCTTGCCCCGCTCGGCGTGCAACTGACGAAGCGTGCGCTGCAAGTCAACACCGACGCTTCGAGCCTCTCGTCGGCGCTGGAACTGGAGAACCGCAACCAGGTGATCGCGCACGCGACCGACGACGCGGCGGCGCGCCGGAAAAAGTGGTCGCAGTGACTGGTCCGCTGAGCGGCGTCCGCATCGTCATGATGGGTGGCCTGGGACCCGCCCCGTTTTGCGGAATGCTGTTGGGAGACTTGGGCGCAGATGTCATACGCATCGACCCCATCGCGGGTGTGGACGGTCCGCTGCCCATCGACTACACGGTTCGGCGCAGCCAACGGTCGCTCGCTGCCGACGTGAAGGATCCGCGCGGCAGGGAGTTGGTGCGCCTTCTGGTCGCCGACGCCGACGCCTTCGTCGACGTGTTCCGGCCCGGCGTGGCCGAACGGCTGGGCATCGGCCCAGAGGCGCTGCGGGAGCGCAATCCTCGCCTGGTGTATGCGCGCATGACGGGCTATGGGCAGGACGGTCCCCTGGCCGGCCACGCCGGCCACGACATCAACTACATCGCACTGGCCGGTGCCCTGCACGGCATCGGTACTGCCGAATCGCCGATACCACCCCTGAATCTGGTCGGGGACTACGGTGGCGGCGGAATGCTGCTGGCGGTCGGCTTGCTCAGCGCGATTCTTCAGGCCCGCGAGTCGGGTGAGGGTCAGGTCGTCGATGTCGCGATGGTCGACGGCGTGGCGACGCTGTTGGCTCCGTACTTCGGCATGGTTGCCGCCGGCACCTGGCGCGACCGCCGTCAGGACAATCTGCTCGACGGCGCCGCGCACTTCTACGGCGTCTACGCCACGGCCGACGGAGGCCATATCGCCGTCGGCTCAATGGAACCGAAGTTCTACGCCGAACTGTGCGATCGCCTCGGCGTCGACGTGCCCCACGATGACGACCAGCCGGCCACGTGGAGTGCACATCGCGTCGCGCTGGCCGCGCGCTTCGCCGAGAAAACCCGCGACGAATGGCAACAGATTCTCGACTCACCGGGATGCTGTGCAACACCGGTGCTTTCGCTAACCGATGCGCCGCGGCATCCACACCTGGTTGCGCGGCAGACCTTCATCGACGTCGACGGCGTCACTCAGCCCGCGCCCGCCCCGCGCTTCTCACGTACCCCACCAGCAGCGCCCTGCGCCCCGTCGCTGCCCGGCGATCACACGCGTGAACTGCTGGGCGAGATGGGATTGAACACAACCGACATCGCCGAACTCGAAGGCGCCGGCGTGGTGGCCCAGAAAAGGAGATGACAGATGTCGTGGGACTTCTCCACCGACCCACAGTGGGCCGAACAACTCGAATGGGTGGACGACTTCGTGCGCACCGAGTGCGAGCCGATCGACCTGATCGTCGAGGAGTCCCACGATCTGGGCGATCCGGTGCGTCAGGCCCTTATCCCGCCGCTGCAGGAGATCGTGAAACGGAGGGGCCTGTGGGCTACTCACCTTGGGCCGCATCTGGGCGGGCCGGGCTACGGCCAGGTGAAACTGGCGTTGCTCAACGAGATCCTGGGCCGTTCGGAATGCGCGCCGATCGTCTTCGGCTCCCAGGCTCCCGATTCCGGCAACAGTGAGATCCTGGCGCACTACGGCACGCCCGAACTCAAGGCGCGTTACCTCGAGCCGCTGCTGGACAACCGGATCGTGTCCTGCTTCTCGATGACCGAGCCGCAGGGCGGCGCGGACCCGAAGGTGTTCCGCACCAGCGCGGTGGCCGATGGTGACCACTGGATCATCAACGGAGAGAAGTGGTTTTCGTCGTTTGCCTCGATGGCGTCGTTCATCATCGTGATGGCGATGACCGACCCCGAGGCGCCACCGTATGAGCGCTACTCGATGTTCGTCGTGCCAGGCGACACCCCGGGCATCAACGTGTTGCGCGACGTCGGGCTCGGTTATCAGCCCCTGGGCGGTGGTGGGCGCGAAGGGTACGTCCGGTACGAGAACGTGCGGGTGCCCGCCGATCACATGCTGGGCCCTCGCGGTGGAGCCTTCGTCGTCGCCCAAACCCGGCTGGGCGGCGGCCGCATTCATCACGCCATGCGCACGGTGGGGTTGGTCCGCCGGATCTTCGACATGATGTGCGAGCGGGCGGTGTCGCGCCACACGCAGGGCGAGGTCCTGGCCAACAAGCAGCTCGTCCAGGAAATGGTCGCCGACTCGTGGATGGAGATCGAGGCCTTCCGGCTGCTCACTCTTCAAACCGCATGGAAAATCGACCAATTCAACGACTACAAAGCGGTGCGGGCCGACATCTCGGCGGTGAAGGCGATGATGCAGAAGGTGCTGCACGACGTGTCGTCGCGGGCGCTCCAGCTACATGGATCGTTGGGCACCACTCATGAGATGCCGTTCGTGCAGTACCTGGTGGAGTCGTTCGTGCTCGGCCTTGCCGACGGTCCAACCGAAGTGCACAAGGTGACTTTGGCCCGGCTGTTGCTGAAAGATATCGCGCGCGCGCCCGATTTGTTTCCCTCCGAACACCTGCTGCGGTTGCGCGCCGCCGCGGAGGCGAAGTTCGCGGACAAGCTGGCGGGCATCCCCCGCGGCTAGGCCGAAGTTACGGCGGTGAGATGGTGTTTTTTAGTGTTGAGCTGGGGTTTGTTGGTTTCTTGGCGCTGGGTGTCTGACTACGCCGCGGTGAGGGGGATCGGGGCGCCGATGAGGGTGAAGGCGCGGCG
>NZ_JBKQOI010000372.1:0-6619 GCF_052145595.1 Mycobacterium sp.
TGAGGTCCTCCTCCAGCTGCTTGGCGGACACCCCCAAGTCGGCGGCGGCCTTGGCCCGGGTCACCTTCGGGTTGGCCTGGAAATACGGCACCATGTTGAGCAGCCGGACCAGCCGGGCAGACACAGGCGTCATGAGCGCCGCTCCTCCTCATCGCTTCGCTCTGCATCGTCGCCGGCGCGTGTCACGAGCGCCGCACCCCCGCGTGGGCACTCAGCCGGGCCAACACGTCGTCGCGCAGGGACGGCGGCTCGAGCACGACGGCGTCGGCCCCGTAGCCGGTGATGTCGCGGGCCAGCTGGTCGGTGGATCCGATGTCGAGTTCGATCACCTCGCCGTCGCGGCCGCCCAGTTGCCGAGTGCCGATCGACCTTCCGGCACGCCGCAGCGCGGTGGCCCGTCCGTCGGCGACCCACACCTGGGCCCGGCTGCCGGTCGGCACCTCGGTGACCTTCTGGGACACGATCTTGCGCAGATCCACGTCGCCGGGCGCGGCGATCGCGCCGGCCGGACCGATCGGCGTGACTTCAGGGCCGATCCTGGACAGCCGGAAGATGCGGGTGTCGTCGCGATCGCGGTCGTGCCCCACCAGATACCAGCGGCCCTTCTCGGTGACCACACCCCACGGCTCGACGGTGCGGGTGGTGTAGGGCTCGGCCCGGGATGGGCGGTGCGGGAACTGCACCGCCTGCCGAGAATCGATGGCCGACAACAGGATTCCGAGAACATCCTCCGACCCGCGCAGGCCCGGCACCCCAACCGGGGAGGCGATGGCTACCGGCGCATCGGGATCGACTTCGACCCCGGCGGCGCGCAGCTTGAGCAGTGCGCCCTGAGTCGCTGTGATCAGTTCGGGCGATTCCCACAACTGGATGGCGACGGCCACCGCGGCAGCCTCGTCCGCGGTCAGGTCGACCGGCGGGAGTGCGTAGGCGTCGCGGTTGATCCGGTAGCCCTCGGTGGGGTCCATGGCCGACACCCTGCCGACCTCGAGGGGGATGCCGAGGTCACGCAATTCGTTCTTGTCGCGCTCAAACATCCGCGAGAACGCCTCGATGCTGGGGCTGTCGGCATACCCGGCGACGCTGGACCGGATCTTTTCAGCGGTGATGTAGCCGCGGGTGGACAGCAGAGCGATGACAAGGTTGACCAGCCGCTCGACTTTCGAGATCGCCATTTGCACCAGGTTATTAGATGGCCCTCGTCCGGCGCTTCCCCTGGCAGCCGCGTCGCAACATTCACAGCGGCCACATTGCCTCTCAGACTTGATAACGCCGGCGCTATCGCGCTGTGACTGCTGTCATAGGTGGTGAGTCGATAGCAACTACATGCTGGCGATCAGCCGTTTGACCCGTTCGTCGACCGCTCGGAATGGGTCTTTGCACAGCACCGTGCGCTGCGCCTGGTCGTTGAGCTTGAGGTGCACCCAGTCGACCGTGAAGTCACGCCCTGCCGCCTGGGCGGCGCTGATGAACTCGCCGCGCAGCCTGGCGCGGGTGGTCTGCGGCGGATGGTCGACGGCCTCCGCGATGTCCTCGTCTGTGGTGACCCGCGCCGCCAGGCCCTTGCGCTGCAGCAGGTCGAACACACCGCGCCCACGCTTGATGTCGTGGTAGGCCAGGTCCAGCTGGGCGATCTTCGGGTCCGACAGCTCCATGTTGTAGCGATCCTGGTAGCGCTGGAAGAGCTTGCGCTTGATCACCCAGTCGATCTCGGTGTCGACTTTGGCGAAATCCTGGCTTTCGACGGCGTCGAGCTGGCGGCCCCACAGGTCGACGACCTGCTCGATCTGCGCGTTGGGCTCCCGGGTCTGCAGATGCTCGACGGCGCGGCTGTAGTACTCGCGCTGGATGTCCAGCGCGCTGGCCTGACGCCCGCCCGCCAGCCGCACCGGCCGTCGACCCGTGACGTCGTGGCTGACCTCGCGGATGGCGCGGATCGGGTTATCCAGCGAGAAGTCGCGGAATGGAACACCGGCTTCGATCATCTCGAGCACGAGCGCGGCGGTGCCGACCTTGAGCATCGTGGACGTCTCGCACATGTTGGAGTCGCCGACGATGACGTGCAGCCGCCGGTACTTCTCGGCGTCGGCGTGCGGCTCGTCGCGGGTGTTGATAATCGGCCGGCTGCGAGTCGTCGCCGACGAGACGCCCTCCCAAATGTGCTCGGCGCGCTGGGACAGGCAAAACGTCGCGGCCTTGGGCGTCTGCAGCACCTTTCCGGCCCCGCAGATCAGCTGGCGGGTGACCAGAAACGGCAGCAGCACATCGGAGATCCGGGAGAACTCGCCGGCCCGCACGATCAGGTAGTTCTCGTGGCAGCCGTAGGAGTTGCCCGCCGAGTCGGTGTTGTTCTTGAACAGGTAGATGTCGCCGCCAATGCCCTCGTCGGCGAGCCGCTGCTCCGCGTCGACGAGTAGGTCTTCCAGCACCCATTCACCGGCCCGGTCGTGGGTGACCAGCTGCACCAGGCTGTCGCATTCCGCGGTGGCGTATTCCGGATGGCTGCCCACGTCGAGGTAGAGACGGGCGCCATTACGCAAGAACACGTTGGAGCTACGACCCCATGACACCACCCGGCGGAACAGGTAGCGGGCCACCTCGTCCGGGGACAGCCGGCGATGGCCATGGAACGTGCAGGTGACACCGAACTCGGTCTCGATGCCCATTATTCGCCGCTGCACGTAATCGAGGGTACTGGTTGTCTGACCGCGACGGTGAGCAAGCCGCGCCCACGGATGCTATTGGGTAGATCGGGCCGGGCCGCGGCGGGAACCACCAGCCCCAGCATCACCACCAGCCACGCCGGGGATGGTCAGGGTTTGGCGGCAGCGCAGGTAGGCCGGGGCCTAGTCCGATGGGTCGTCGTTCGAATCCGGCGCTTCACCGCCAGATTTTGAGCCCTTGGATTTCGGGGAATCCTGCTTCTGCAGCAGTGTTTCCAGGGTAGTGCGGTTGATCCGCCGAAACGCCCGCCGTGGCCGATTGGCATCCAGGATGGCCACCTCCAGGCTGGCCACACCGAGAGAGGGCTGATCGCCATTCGCGGCGTCCGCGCTGCCGGCCCGCAGCGCCGCCAGCGCGATCCCCAAAGCGTCGCGCAGGTCGGCGTTCTCGGCGTAGGAGTCCTTGAGCGCGGTGGTGATCGGCTCGGTCGTTCCGCCCATCACCACGAAATGCGGCTCGTCGGCGATCGACCCGTCATAGGTAATCCGGTACAGCTCGGGTGGTTTCGTCTCGCCGAAGTGTGCGACCTCGGCGACGCACAACTCGACCTCGTAGGGTTTTGCCTGCTCGGTGAAGATGCTGCCCAGCGTCTGCGCGTAGACGTTGGCCAGCTGCCGGCCGGTGACGTCGCGGCGGTCGTACGCGTAGCCGCGCGTGTCGGCGAACTGAATTCCGCCGCGGCGCAAATTGTCGAATTCGTTGAACTTGCCCGCCGCCGCAAAGCCCACCCGGTCGTAGAGTTCGCTGATCTTCTGCAATGACCGCGACGGATTCTCCGCAACGAACAGCACACCACCGGCGTAAGCCAGTGCTACCACGCTTTTCCCGCGCGCGATGCCCTTGCGTGCGAGCTCGCTGCGCTCACGCATCGCCTGCTCAGGCGAGATGAAATATGGAAAGCTCACTTCTCACCGCCATCGGGGCCGAAAGTGTCTGTGCGCGAGCGGCTTTCGATGACCTCCCGGGCCAGTTCGGCGATGCGTCTCTCGGGAATGTCGGCCGCGCCCTCGGCGCCGATGGTGACCGCCGTGGGGTAGATACCGCGAACCAGATCCGGTCCGCCGGTGGCGGAATCGTCGTCGGCGGCGTCGTAAAGCGCCTCCACGGCTACCCGCACCGCCGAATCGACATCGGTGACTTGGGAGTACAACTTCTTCATCGACGACTTGGCGAAGATCGAGCCCGACCCCACCGCCTGGTAGCCCTCTTCCTCGATGTTCCAGCCGCCGGCAGCGTCGAACGAGACGATGCGACCGGCGCTTTCCGGATCGGAGGCATGGATGTCATACCCCGCCAGCAGCGGCAGGGCCACCAGCCCCTGCATCGCGGCGGCAAGGTTGCCTCGCACCATGATCGCGAGCCGGTTGACCTTGCCGGCAAACGTGAGCGGCACGCCTTCGAGCTTTTCGTAGTGCTCGAGTTCCACCGCGTAGAGGCGGGCGAACTCGACGGCGATCGCGGCGGTGCCGGCGATGCCGGTCGCGGTGTAGTCGTCGGTGATGTAGACCTTTTTCACGTCACGCCCGGCGATCATGTTGCCCTGCGTGGAGCGACGGTCGCCGGCGATGACAACACCCCCGGGGTATTTCAGCGCGACGATGGTGGTGCCATGCGGCAGTTGGCCCCCGGCGCCGCCGGGTTGTCCGCCGCTGAGGCTTGCCGGTAGCAACTCGGGCGCCTGTCGGCGGAGGAAGTCAGCGAACGAGGACAGGTCTATAGCGTGGGTCCCGGGAAGTGCGTAGTTGGTGGACAGGCGATCAGAGAACGGCCAGGTCACTGTCCGCCCTTTTGGACGTACGCGCGGACGAAGTCCTCCGCGTTCTCCTCAAGGACGTCGTCAATCTCGTCGAGCAGATCGTCGGTCTCCTCGGCTAACTTGTCGCGACGCTCCTGGCCCGCGGCCCCGGCGCCGGCGAAGTCTTCCTCATCACCGCCACCACCGCCACGCTGGGTCTGCTCCTGAGCCATCGCCGCCTCCTGCTTTGTTATCGGCCGCGTCACACGCCCGTTAGTCTCTTCTACAGTACCGGTCAACGTCGACGTTTCCCGGTTGAACGCCGCTTAGCTGGTCAGTTGTTCCACCAGTTCGACCGCGCTGTCCACGGAGTCCAATAACGCGCCGACGTGCGCCTTACTGCCGCGCAACGGCTCAAGCGTCGGGATGCGCACCAGCGAATCGCCACCGAGGTCGAAAATCACCGAGTCCCAGCTGGCGGCGGCGATGTCGGCCCCGAACCTGCGCAGGCATTCGCCACGGAAGTACGCGCGAGTGTCCGTCGGAGGATTGTCGACGGCATCGAGCACTTGATGCTCGGTGACCAGGCGCTTCATCGAGCCGCGCGCGACCAGCCGGTTGTACAGGCCCTTGTCCAGCCGGACGTCGGAATATTGCAGGTCGACGAGGTGCAGCCGCGGCGCCGACCAGTTCAGGTTCTCCCGCTGCCGGAAACCCTCGAGCAATCGCAGCTTGGCCGGCCAGTCCAGCAGCTCGGCGCACTCCATCGGGTCGCGCTCCAGCTTGTCGAGCACGTGCGCCCAGGTCTCGACGACGTCGGCGGCGCGCGGATCCGGGTCGTGGCCGTCGACCAGCTTTGCCACCCGATCGAGGTAGATCCGTTGCAGCGCAAGGCCGGTCAGTTCGCGGCCATCCGCCAGGGCCACGGCGACCCGCAGCGACGGATCGCGGCTGATCGCGTGGACGGCGTGCACCGGCCGGGCCAATGTCAGGTCGGTCAGGTCTATCCCGTGGGCCGGGCCTTCTTCGATCAGATCGAGCACCAGCGCCGTCGTGCCCAGCTTCAGATAGGTCGACGTCTCGGCAAGGTTGGCATCGCCGATGATCACGTGCAGCCGGCGGTAGCGGTCGGCATCGGCGTGCGGTTCGTCGCGGGTGTTGATGATGCCGCGTTTGAGCGTGGTCTCCAGCCCGACCTCGACCTCGATGTAATCGGAGCGCTGACAAAGCTGGAAGCCGGGCTCGTCACCGGAGGGCCCGATGCCGACCCTGCCGGAGCCGGTGATCACCTGCCGGGAGACCAAAAATGGGGTCAGACCGGCGATGATGGCCGAAAACGGCGTCTGCCGCGACATCAGGTAGTTCTCGTGCGACCCGTAGGAGGCGCCTTTGCCGTCCACGTTGTTCTTATAGAGCTGCAGTTTGGCGGCCCCGGGCACGCTGGCGACATGCCGGGCGGCGGCCTCCATCACCCGCTCACCGGCCTTGTCCCAGATCACCGCGTCCAGCGGATCGGTGCACTCGGGCGCGGAGTATTCGGGGTGCGCGTGGTCGACGTAGAGCCGCGCCCCGTTGGTCAAGATCATGTTGGCCGCGCCGACCTCGTCGGCGTCGACCACCGGCGGGGGCCCGGCCGACCGGCTCAGGTCGAAGCCACGGGCGTCCCGCAGCGGGGATTCCACCTCGTAGTCCCAGCGTGTGCGTTTCGCACGCTGAATCCCGGCGGCGGCCGCGTAGGCCAAGACCGCCTGCGTCGAGGTGAGGATCGGGTTGGCGGTCGGGTCCGACGGCGAGGAAATGCCGTACTCGACCTCCGTGCCGATAATCCGTTGCATCCCATCAGCCTAGGCCCGGCGACGATGCGGCCCGCGAAGCGGGGCGTGCGGAGCCGGGCAACCGGACCCAGCCCGGCGACGATGCGGCCCGCGAAGCGGGGCGTGCGGAGCCGGGCAACCGAGGTGCGCGCAACGGCCAGCAGGCGGACTGGCGCGCCGCTAGGGTGAGCCCGCATGGACCGTTCGCTACGTCGCAGGCCGGGCCGCAAAGGTGGGAGCGCCGCGGCCGAAAGCTGGTTCTTGGAACGGGGTTTACCGTCCGTGCTGACCAGGCGAGCCCGCTGGCGACGGCTATGGCCGCGGTCGGCCCCCATGCTCGCGGCAT
>NZ_JBKQOI010000373.1:0-6635 GCF_052145595.1 Mycobacterium sp.
CCCTCCCCGTGGCGGCAAGGGCCAAGCCGCGCCGCATCGAGATCAGCCACGGGGCACGTGAGGAAACAAAGATCGTCGAGCCCAGCGACTCATCCGACCAGCACACCACGACCTAACCTCTCTTCACTGACAAGGTCCAGGCGGATCATGCCGGCGTTGTCCAACGCCGGCCAGCCATCGCGTCGATGCGCCTACCGGGTAACGGAATCAGCCCAAGCATCGGCACATCGGACTGCAGCCACCGTGTGACATGCGCACCGCAGATACTCCGTAACCGGCCCCGTTGGGTACATGGGGGCCGGCGGTTTCAGGAGCGGAGGTATCCGTGCGCGCTGATCAGCGGGAGATCGAGATAGGTGATGATTCCGGGCTTCGCCGCGCACACCGCGGGGATCGCCTGCACGGCGGGCATGGCGGTGGCGACCATGCCGAGGACCATGAAATCGTCCATCGTCTTTCCGTCGAAATCGGGCGGGGGGAGTATGTCGAACCGCAGTTTTGCGCTGGGCATCCCGGTGACCTCGGCGACATAGCCGTGTTTGACCTTCCAGTCCGGCTGCAGTGTCGTTCCTTTGCGCCATCGCACGGTGAGTTCGATGATCACGCGGCTGTCGAGCAGTCCTTGCCACGTCGCCGTGACTCCCGCCACGCAGCCGGCAGGGATGGTCCATGAGCCGAGGTCGAGATCTTCGGTGGTTTGGGCGAATTCAGCCTCGCAGCGGACTTCATCAAGTTCGATACCCACGGCCCTGGGCACGCTGGGCAGCGACCTGGGCTGCGCTGCGTGCACGCGCCGAGCTGACCGAATTTCTTCTCGGCATACTTGCCGACCGCCACCGAACACCACAGTCGGACCTCGTCTCCGCGCTTGTCGCCGAAGGCAGCCAACTCAGCGAGGAGGAAGTTCTGTCATTTCTGCGGTTGCTCTTTCCTGCCGGGACGCACAACACGACCAACGGTCTCAGCTCGCTGATTTACGCCATGCTGACCGTTGACGGCGTGCAGGAACGCCTTCGCGCTGATCGTGAGGTCAGACGCGCCGCGGTGGAAGAAGCTATTCGCTGGGAGCCGCCGGTGGCGAATTTGCCGCGAAAGGCCGGCGCCGAGGGCACCGAGCTCGGCGGTGTGCAGATTCCGCCCCACGCGTCGATGATCTACTCGTTCGCTGCAGCGAATCGAGACCCGGCGGCGTTCCGCAAACCCAACGAATTTGACCTCGATCGCCAACTCAACCGCAGCCTGACGTTCGGTTTCGGTGAGCACCACTGCATCGGCGCCTGGCTTGCCAGGGAGCAGCTGCACGTAGCGCTCGACCTCATCCTGGATCACACCACAGACATTCGGCTGACCGATGCCCCCGCCGCCGCGCCGCTAGGATCCACCTTGCGAGGACCCCGCGCCCTTCCGGTGAAAATTGCTTGGGCATGAGCTGAATCGGCAATTCGGCCAGTGCGTCCCACCGCCGCTCCAAAGTCGTTGCCTGGCAGCCATCGCAGCCATCGCATTCGCCTGAGCCCGGGCGACATGAGCTGTTCCCATAACGTCGCGGACGGTCATCTCAACCACCGTCTCTCTCTTCCGCCGGCGTCCTCTGCCGGGTGTCGTCCTCGGGACCCATCCAGGAAAGATCGCCCTGCGCCATCGTCTGCCAACCCGGCTCGTTTACCGCCGCCACCAGCACGGCGGCGAACTCGTCACGAACCAGGGCGTTTTCTTGCGCCGTTTCTGCGGCACGCTGCGCGGCGACGGCCAGCGCCGTAGTCCCGAGATTGGTCGTAATGCCCCAACTTTTGCGTGAAGTGATCGTTGGCATCTCGGGTGTCACACCGTCGTTCGCGTTCATCACTTGGTTGCCCGTTCAGACGTGAGTCGGCGGACGATGGCGAGTTGTCTTCCATCGCGTCCGGGTGCCCACACGGCCACCACGGCAGCAGACGATGAGCAACCAGATTCTTGCTCGCCCCGATACGTCGCTTGATTGTGAACCGTGAGCGTTGGCGGCTGGATCAGAAGGCCTTTGGCGAACCTCGTCCGTCGTTGCGTCGGCGTTCACTGTTATGTGCTCTCCTCGATCTGGTACGTCAACGGCGAACAATGCCTCGCCATACTGCTTCTAGGGATGAGATGCGGCTGGCACAAGCGCGCTGATGTCCTCGCCTTGAAGGAGTTTGACCGTCAAGCTGACGTCGAAGTAGTCCGTCCAGCGGGTGATCTTGCCGTCATCGCCGACGATGAATGTGCCCATCACCGGAACCCCTGGCTTGGCTCCGTCGGGCGTCTGGATGTAATCAAGCCGTTCAGTCAAAACGACTGGACCGTCACTGGCGATGTTCACGATTTCGAATGCGTAGGCGTCGGGAAACATGGAGAACTGCGCTCCCATGTTCTCCACGATGGCGTCCACTCCAGTCGAGGCCGGCATGCCGACGTTCTGATACACGGCGTCCTCAGCCAGGAGTGGGCGCAACGCCTCCGGATCCCGTCGCTTCATCAGAGCGCAGAACTCACGGACAACATCGACAGGATTAGGCATAGCGAACCTCCACGTCAGGTAGGCAACGGCAGTTGACACCGCTCACATATGACCTGTATGCGACATGCGGACTGTATGTGACCTACATCCTGTATGCAATAGGCTGGGGCGATGCCGCAGGGTGAGGAACGACTCGACCTAAAGGCGCGACGTGCTGCGCTGGCCGAGGCAACTTGCGCCGCACTCGTGGACGCCGCCCGGCGACTGTTCGTCGAGAAGGGGTATCACCGCACCGGCACAGAAGAAGTGGTTGCCGAGGCCGGAGTGGGAACACGGGGCGCGCTCTACCATCATTTCGCCGATAAGCAGGCGCTCTTCGAGGCAGTGTTTATCAGCGTCGAAGAGGACTTGGTCATGGAAGCCGCCAAGAACCTGGCGGACCCAGCGGACGGGGCATTAAATCAACTGCGGCAGGGGCTAATCGGATTTCTCGACGCTTCCCTCACGCCCCATGTCCAGCGGATTCTCCTCATCGACGGACCAGCTGTGCTGGGCTGGGTGAGGTGGCGCGAACTCGAAAGCCTTTATGGATTGGGAGCTATCCGCGCCATGCTTGAGCGCGCCGTGGAAGAAGGCGACCTTGCGGTGGGACAACCGGTCGATGCTCTGGCGCATGTCCTTCTCGCTGCTGCCGATGAGACGGCCCTGTTCATCGCAAATGCATCCGATCAGCATTCGGCGCGCGACGAGGGCGTCCATGCGCTGAACACCCTGCTCGACGGACTGCGAGCGAAGTAGTCACGGCCGCGTGACCACCCCCGCGATTTGCTCGGTCGACTCGCGCCAGCCGAGCGCCCGCCAATACGTACCGTCGAACGGAGGTATTGCAGGCCGCGAACGTGGTCATCGCCACGTCTGCGCGGCGTGCGACGGACTTCTGAGACTCTTGAAACTCGTCTGTTTCGAGACAGCCGATCGCCAAGTGCGAGCGGCGGTGGGTCCAACGCAGGCTAGGCTCGCTGGCCGACCTCGTCTCCCGCGGCCTGACCTTCGACGACGGGCTAAACCCGTCGGTGGCGACGGGGCCTGTGACGCTGCGCATCGATCGCCTCCTCCACGCCGCGATGGCGGAGTATCGGGGAGCGGGCTGCTGGTGATACACGTACGATTGCGCAGCGTCTACGCGAGCCGCCTCGATCGAATACTCCCAACCATCTGTTTCGGCGTGCCGCGCACCAGACCAAGCTCCAGCTCCACCGACTGAAGACGAGCCCAGTCAAACAACGGGGTAACGAGCACTGTCAGCGGCATGCCGCCGACAGTTTGACCAGCGAATTTACACGCCTCTAGCGTCGGACCGCCGGATAACTGGTGTTAGATCACGCCGGTGGGGGCCCATTTCACGTCCACGCCGGCGTCGCTGAGTTCTTGGAAGGCCTCGGCGTTGGTGTCGTGGCCGTGGAATGCGGCATCGAGAATGACCTTGGTGTCCACGCCTCGACGATGTGCGTCAATGAGTGCGTTTACCGCGGCGGGATCGGTGAGTTCATACATAGTGATGCGTACCGAGCGGGCCGCGCCGCTGATGAGACCGATGATCGGGGAGTAACCTGCGTCGGGCTCCTGAATCAATTGATAGTTCGCATCAGCCGCGTGTGCGCGCGGCACCGTGGAAGTAGTCAAGGCAGGGCAGCCACAGCACGTCACGGCCAGCGCGACGGTTGCCATAGCGACCACTGTGAGCGCTTTCCGCGCGGCGATAGCTATGAGCCGCTGAGCCCGATCCTATTGGGGCCCACAGGGGACTATGAGCACTATGGCGCGCCGCTCGTGTCGTCGCGGCCGGCGCGGATGCACGCCGCGCTTTCCAAAACTCGCAACCTGGAACGAGCGCGCTTAAGCCATAGACAGAATGAGTTCGGCACGGCACACTTTTGTATCCGGTTGACCGAACTCCGGCCCCTGGTGATGACTTCGATTGGTCAGGAGGTGGCCGGATCGTGGTGCTAACCGACGAGGACCGGGCGCGGTCAAATGACCGGGCCCGTGTCGAGTTGGCCCGCCGCATGGGACGGCGTCACACGCTGGCCTGGTTGCTCGTCGGGCCAGGGGTGTTGGTGATGCTCGGCGAAAACGACGGGCCGAGCATGATTTCCTACACCACCGCCGGCGCGGTATACGGGCTGGGCTTCTTCCTGCCCTTCACGGTGGTGTTGTTCGCGATGGCCTACGTGTGCCAGGAGATCTGTATGCGGGTCGGTGCAGTGACCCACCGCGGCTACGGCGAGCTCGTGTTGCAGCGCTACGGCCCGGTGTGGGGCTGGTTCGGTGCCACCGATCTCGCGGTAACCAACCTGGTGACACTGGTATCAGAGTTCGTCGCGATCCGGGTCGGGTTGGCCTACTTCGGAATCGGCGCGCCAATAGCCGCGATCGGCGGGGTGGCGCTGGTCGCGGTAGCTGCCGGCACCGGTCGCTATCACCGCTGGGAGCGCGTCGCGCTCGGGCTTGCGGTGTTCAACGCGCTTTTTTTGGTGGCCGCCGTACTCAGCCGCCCAAGCTGGTCGGAGGTCGGGCACGCGCTGGCGACGTTCACCCCACTGCCGACCGGCGCGACCAACACGATTCTGCTGCTGCTGGCTTCGACCATTGGCGCCACCGTCACCCCGTGGATGATCTTTTTCCAGCAAAGCGCCGCGGCCGACAAGGGCATCACCCACCGCGACCTCGGTCACGGGCGCCTGGACACCGCCGTCGGTGCCATCCTCGCGGCGGTGTTCGGCTGCGGCGCGCTGATCGCCGGCGCCGCGCTGGCTGGCCGCGGCGGCGACACCATCCAGGGCCTGGCTGGTGCAGGCTTCCCAGCAGCCTTAGCGGGAGTATCCGGACACACCGTCGCGACGATATTCGCGCTGGGGCTCGTCGAGGCCGGCGCAGTGGCGGTGTTGACCATTTCCGCCTCCACTGCCTACGCGGCCGCCGAATGCGTCGGCGTGGCTCACAGCTTCAACATCGACCCCCGCCGCGCGCGACTGTTCCTCGCAGTCAACATCGCCGCCGCGCTCGTGGGCGCCGCGGTGATCCTAATTCCGCACGCCCCGCTGCTGGCGATCGCGCTCAACGCCAACGTCTTGGCCACCGTGCTGCTGCCGGTGACGCTCATCTTCCTGATGATGCTGGCCAATGACCGCACCTTGATGGGACGCCATGCCAACCGCCCGATCAACAACATTGTCGCCGGTGTGATCGTGGCCTTGATCACTCTCGCCGCGCTGGCCTACGCCATCGACTCGTTCTTACAGTCCATCCACTGGCTGCCGGCCAATTCGTAGGGAACGCCTCGACGATACCGAAGGGACCACCCATGCCGAGCCCTGACAAGCACCGCGTGATCCACCCGACGGGCGATGTTCTTGACATCCTTGAGACGGGCCAACTGACCGAAAATCGTCGCACCCCAGTACCGCGCGCTCAGCTGGGCCCCGGCGCACAGGCCGCCCTATGGGTACTGCGGATCACCGTGCTACTGCTGGTCTTCATGGTCGGCTATACCTTCATCACCCAGCTGTGGCCGTGACCGACTTCGGGGGCTAAACACCGAGGCGATGGTCGACCACAGTAGAGATCCAATCTTGGTTTGTTCTGGTCGGCGCCGCGCGCCGCGAGCGGCGCCTGCAGCATCTGCGAATTCCGGGGCGCGGCCGGCGGCAGTTACATGAACGCCGACAACCGATTCTGCAGCCATCGCATAGAATCCCAAAACACAAGCGAGCGGAACCCACATCAGGCCACTGTCACACCGCTCCCGGGACGCCACCTTGGCCAGGTAGACCACCTCGACGAGCCCTGCGTTAGACGAGTCCCCGAACGTCATCAGGTTCCAATTCTTCGACAACACGCAAGGCACCATCTTCTACATCGATCGCCATGACTTTCCGGCGGCACGCTCATGAGGGCCAATATCGGTCAGCGTGAAAGTTTCCTCGTCGGCGTTCGCAGCCCGCCACGCCTGATCCTCCTGCGACAACAGCTAGGCCGAAGTTACGGCAGCTGAAATAGGTGAATCCCGGGGTGACCTGGGGATTGGCTGGTTTCGTGGGGTGGTTGTTCTGGCTACGCGGCGGCGGTGAGCGGTATCGGGGTGTCGAGCAGGTCGAAGGCG
>NZ_JBKQOI010000374.1:0-2705 GCF_052145595.1 Mycobacterium sp.
GGACTCCCAGGTGCAAGAGTCGAAAGCAAGACGATAGCGAACGGTAATACACCGGTGTGGTCGAACCAACTGCGGAACGTGTCATGCCGACGCAGGTACGCGTTGACGGCGTGATTCATGGCAGAAATATCACACTGGCCGCGTACTTCACAGGTAGCGATGATTTGCCGCGAAAAGTCCAGCCCCGCGGCTGTCCGTTCGTGATAATTACGAAGATGTTGGCCCTGCATGTAGCTGACCGGCACAGAACTGGCCCGCGCTTGCCGGACCTTTTCGGCAGCCGCGGTCGTCGGGTGCCAGCAGATGACCGAGCCTGGGGTCGGCGTCCAATCACCGAGTGAGCCGATCGTAATGTTCCCGATACGCAATATTTTCTCCTCAGTCTGGACGGCTGCAGCTCGGCCCCGCTGCTAGCGACACCAAGATAACCCTCTCGGCAATCACCGGCGCCGACATGCGCGGATACGCCTGCAACGGCTCATCGGCGCGACGGGCGTGGTGGTGCTGGAACGGCCCGGCGTCGGACGCAGGCCGGCCGCCAAGCCCGTCGATACTTGCGCGATGCGCCGCCGCGAAGCACCAATACTTGGCATACTGGCCTCGGAGGTGATTCGGCTGCGGCAACCGGTGCGGCATGTGTACATTCGCCACCACGGTCGCTGGAGGCAGTACACCGGGGGGAGTTCGGCCAAGTCTGGTCCGGGGTGTGTGCAGTGAGCGGCCCAGGACGTGGTTCGGAGCAACCACGGCCCGAGGGCCGCGAGGGCCCGCGGGCATCGAATCTTCGGGTCGAAACGGGGAGGACAACCGCATGACATCCGTCGAAGACCCGATGCAGGGGGCGTTGGGTTCTGCGGGCTTCGCGATCGTCGGCTACGCGGCGCGTTTTCCGGGTGCCGCGGACGCGGACGAATTCTGGCAGGTGCTGCGGGAAGGCCGGGACGCGATATCGGAGGTGCCCCAGGACCGGTGGGATGTCGAGGAATTCTTCGACCCGGATCCCGAGGCGCCCGGGAAGATTGTGACCCGCCGGGCAGGTTTCGTCGATGACGTAACGGGGTTCGACGCGCCGTTTTTCGGTATGTCGGCGCGCGAGGTCAGGTCGATGGACCCGCAGCATCGGCTGTTGCTGGAGACGGCGTGGCGGGCGGTGGAGCATTCGGGCACCGCGCCAACGGCTTTGGCGAACACCAACACCGGTGTGTTCATCGGCTTGTCCACCCACGACTACCTGGGAATGGCATCCGACGAGCTGACTTACGCCGAGATCGAACCCTACATGGCAATCGGGACGTCGTCTGCCGCGGCAGCGGGCCGGATCAGCTATCGGTTGGGGCTGCAGGGCCCGGCGGTCGCCGTCGACACGGCGTGCAGCTCGTCGTTGGTGGCAATCCATCAGGCGTGCCAGGCGCTGCGCTTCGGGGAATGTGACGTCGCGCTGGCCGGCGGCGCGAACGTCCTGCTCACCCCGGCGACCATGATCACCTTTTCCCACGCGCACATGCTGGCTCCGGACGGCCGGTGCAAGACCTTCGATGCGGCCGCGGATGGCTACGTGCGCGGCGAGGGCTGCGGTGTCATTGTCGTGAAACGCCTCGAGGACGCGATCCGCGACGGTGACCGGATTCGGGCCGTGATCCGGGGCAGCGCGGTCAACCAGGATGGCGCATCGGGTGGTTTGACGGTGCCGAACGGCATTGCCCAGCAACGGGTTATCGCCAAGGCGCTGGAGCGCGCAGGCATCGCACCCGACGACGTCGGATACCTGGAGGCACATGGGACCGGGACATCACTGGGTGATCCGATCGAGGCCGAGGCCGCAGGTGCGGTGCTCGGCGCTGGGCGCGAGGCGGGCCGACCGCTGTTGATCGGATCGGTGAAGACGAATATCGGGCATCTGGAGGCAGCCGCGGGGATCGCGGGCGTGATCAAGGTCATCCTGTCGCTCGAGCACGAGGTATTGCCGAAGCACCTGCACTTTCGCAATCCGTCGCCGCACATTCCCTGGGACGAGCTTGCGGTGCAGGTTGTCAAGGAGGCCACCGCCTGGGAACGTAACGGTCGGCCCCGCGTCGCGGGAGTCAGCTCGTTCGGGTTCGCCGGGACCAACGCGCACGTCATCCTCGAGGAAGCGCCTGATGAAGTCGGTCAGGTCGCTGTGGCACCCGGTCCGGCCGACCAGCCCGGGGACCGACGGTTCAGCGTACTTCCGCTATCGGCGCGCACGCCCGCCGCACTGGTTCAGATCGCCGATCAATACCGCAGCTGGTTGAGCGCGCACCCGGAGGCCACCCTGGCGGACGTGTGCTTGACCGCCGGGGTGGGGCGAGCACATTTCGAGCACCGGGCCGCGCTGGTGGTCAATTCGACGGAATCGGCGCGTGAGTTGCTCGGTGCGCTTGCGGACGACCGCCCGGCACCTGGTCTGGTGCGCGGAGTATCCGATCGCACGCCGAAGACGGCTTGGTTGTTCACCGGTCAAGGCAGCCAGTATGCCGGCATGGCCCGGGAGCTGTTCGACACCCAGCCGGTGTTCGCCGAGACACTGACCCGCTGCGCGGCAGTGGTCGCTGACGTTCTCGAAAAACCATTGCTGGAAGTTATTTTCGATGCGGATGGCCCAGACAACGAAGAGACGCTGCGGCAGACCTCCTACGCCCAGCCCGCCTTGTTCGCGGTGGAGATGGGCCTGGCCCGCCTCTGGC
>NZ_JBKQOI010000375.1:0-6718 GCF_052145595.1 Mycobacterium sp.
ATTGCACCACTTGTGCCAATGTGCCGGAGCAATTTTAGAGAAGGACGGACTTTGAGGCGCGGTGGAATCCGTTGCGATGTAGCGACTTTGAGATAGATCGGATGGAACATTGTGGGACGAGTTGAGATGATAGTGGAGATCGGGTTGTAGAGGCAGGGTGCAGGTAGCTGGAGGTGTCGCGCGCCGACGACGGTTTGACCTGCTGCGCGCGCCGAGTGGGTTCCGTTGCGCTCGTGCTGCATCGTCCGGGCTTGGTGAGCCGCTGGAATTTGTGCAGGAGCAGTCGGTGGGGAGAATTACAGTTGTGGAAGGCCCATAACACGAGGCGGAGCAGATGATTTACACCTATTCCAGAGCACGCGGTGACCGGTCACAACACGCCTGAGCCCAGGCCTTCTACCCCTCGGCGCCTTCTCACTATTGTGGAAGCAGCTGAAGCACTGAGTGTCTCGCGCTCTACTATCTATCGTCTTTTCGACGCCGGCCAGCTGGCATGGGTCCAGATCGGCGGATCGCGCCGGGTGGCGTCCGCTGAGATCGAGCGTTTCATCGCTGCCCACACTGAGGCGGCATCGTGATCCCGTCACTGAACGCAGACTGGTAGATCGCCATGGCTGAACGTCGCCAACTGCCACCTCAGATCAAACGGGTCGAACTCGCCGCACGCGATGGCGGGCGCCCCGTTATTCGCTATCAACTCATCGTCGACGTGGGCGTCGTCGACGGTAGGCGCAAGCAGCTGCGCAAGCGGTACAAGACGGAGCGAGAGGCTCGGGCAGCGCTGGATGCCGTGCGTGGCGATGTCGCCAAGGGCACCTATGTGCATCCGTCAAAAGTTACACTCGCCCAAGCGTGCGAGGACTGGCTGGCTTCCAAGCACGGACTCAAACCTTCCACGCTTCATGGACATCGGGTAAACCTCGCCCCCGCACTCGCCGAACTCGGTGAGGTCGAAGTGCAGAAGCTGAGCAAGCGGCACATCGACGATCTCGTCACAGCCCTGCGTGCCGGCGGCCTGGACTCTCCCACGGGCAAGTCGCGCAAATCGTGGTCACCGCGATCTGTGAACTACATGCTGGGCCTACTCACTGCGGTGCTGAGGGACCAGATGCAGCAGGGGCATGTGGTTCGTAACGTCGCCGAGCTGGTCGACCGCATCCCTGCCGATCCGAAACCTCCAGACACATTCATCCCAGCCGAGCTCCAAGCGGTTCTCGCTCATATCGACGGTGACCGCTACGCGATCGCCTGGCAGCTTGCGCTTACCGGGCTGCGCCGCGGCGAAGTGGCGGGCCTGCGGTGGAGTGACATCGACCTGGCCGCGCGGACGCTGCAGATCTCGTCGACGCGGCTCCGGTTCGGTAAGCACCTCGTCGAGGACACCCCGAAATCCCGCGCAAGTCGCCGCACCCTCCCCATACCTGACCACCTGGCCGCCGCGTTGCGGGCCGCCCGCGCCATCCAGGCCGCCGACCGCTTGGCGCTCGGCGAGGACTACGAAGCGAGCGGATACGTCGTCGTGGACGAGTGCGGTGCGGCGCTGAGTCCGCACGCGCTGACATCACGGTGGGCGCGGATGCTCAAGGCCGCCGGGGTCCGGCACATTCGGTTCCACGACGCTCGGCACACCTGCGGGACGCTGATGCATCTACAAGACGTGCCGATCGCGGTGATCTCTGCGTGGCTCGGGCACGCTTCGAAGGCCTTCACGATGTCCACATACGTGCACTCACAGCCCGAGGCCCTGACGCTCGCCGCGCAGAGCTTCAACAGCGTCGTTGGCGAGTCGCGACGTTCCTGACCTACCCCGGCCCACTGACCGATCACCGAGCCAGTCCGGCTTCGCACGACACGGTCACACAGATGCAATGCCGGCGTCCCGGTGTGCCCGCGCGCAGCGAGTTTCGCGCGAGTTGTGACAAACCGTGACAACTCGGCCGTATTCGAACATGTAGCCAGAGACCAAACCTTCCCTGACCTGTGGTGGCAGGTACTGGATTCGAACCAGTGAAGCTTTCGCGACGGATTTACAGTCCGCTCCCATTGGCCGCTCGGGCAACCTGCCGCCTAGCAGGTTACAACGAGCGGGTAGACAGGGCACACACGGCTAGCTCCGGATGAAGGGACGGATCCAATGGCTGACTCATCGTTCGACATCGTCAGCAAGGTCGACCGGCAGGAGGTCGACAACGCACTCAACCAGGCCGCCAAGGAGCTGGCCACTCGCTTCGACTTCCGCGGCACCGACACCAAGATCACGTGGAAGGGCGACGAGGCCATCGAGCTGACGTCGTCCACCGAGGAGCGCGTCAAGGCCGCAGTCGACGTCTTCAAGGAAAAGCTCATCCGCCGCGACATCTCGATGAAGGCCTTCGACGCCGGTGAACCGCAGCCCTCCGGCAAGACCTACAAGGTCAGCGGCGCCCTCAAGCAGGGCATCAGCAGCGAGAACGCCAAAAAGATCACCAAGCTCATCCGCGACGAGGGGCCCAAGACCGTCAAAACCCAGATCCAGGGCGACGAGATCCGTGTCACCAGCAAGAAGCGTGACGATCTGCAGGCCGTCATCGCCATGCTGAAGCAGGCCGACCTGGACGTGGCGCTGCAGTTCGTCAACTACCGGTAGCGGAGCCGCTGCGACGGACACCGGCGGGCGATATCTAGTCTGTGACGAGACCCAGACTCAAGCGAGGTTCACGATGACGGTGACTCCCCAACAGGCCACGGACGACGGGCCGGCGCAGGCCGGCTACTTCGACGTCGTCATCGTCGGTGCCGGCATCTCCGGCCTCGACGCGGCCTACCGGATCATCGAGCGCAACCCGCACCTGACCTACACCATCCTGGAGCGGCGCGAACAGATCGGCGGTACCTGGGATTTGTTCCGCTACCCCGGCGTGCGCTCCGACAGCAGCATCTTCACGCTGTCCTTTCCCTTCGAGCCGTGGACCCGCGAAGAAGGTGTCGCCGACGGCGTCCACATCCGCGAGTATCTGACCGCCACCGCGCACAAGTACGGCATCGACCGTCACATCCAGTTCAACAGCCATGTCCGCTCGGCGGACTGGGATTCGTCCACCGACACCTGGACGGTCACCTTTGAACAAAACGGCGCCGCAAGGCGGTGCCGCGGCCGGTTCTTGTTCTTCGGCAGCGGCTACTACAACTACGACGAGGGCTACACCCCCGACTTCCCCGGTATCGAGCGGTTCGCCGGCACCGTCGTGCATCCGCAGCACTGGCCGGAGGACCTGGACTACTCAGGCAAGCAGATCGTGGTGATCGGCAGCGGGGCCACCGCGGTCACGCTGATCCCCTCGCTGGCCGAACGGGCCGGAAAAGTGACCATGCTGCAGCGCTCGCCGACCTACCTCATGGCGGCATCCAGATACAGCAGGTTCGCAGCCGTCGCCCGTAAAGTGTTGCCCCGCAGGCCCGCCCACGCAATCATCCGGATGCGCGTCGCGTTGACGGAGGCCGGGTTTTTCTTCTTGTCCCGCAAGGCGCCGGGGTTCGTGAAGTGGCTGGTGCGCCGCGTGGCGACCAGCAACCTGCCCGACGACTATGACGTCGACGTCCATTTCAAACCGCGGTACAACCCGTGGGATCAGCGGATGTGCCTGATCCCCGACGCCGACCTGTACAACGCCATCACCGATGGCCGCGCCGAGGTGGTCACCGATCACATCGACCATGTCGACGCCACCGGTATCGCACTGCAATCGGGCGGGCACCTCGACGCCGACATCATCGTCACGGCCACCGGCCTACAGCTGCAGGCGCTGGGCGGGGCCGCGATCAGCCTGGACGGCGTAGCGATCGATCCCCGGGACCGCTTTGTCTACAAGGCGCACATGCTCGAGGAGGTGCCCAACCTGTTCTGGTGCGTGGGCTACACGAATGCGTCTTGGACGCTGCGGGCTGACATCACGGGCCGGGCAACGTCAAAGCTGCTGGCGCACATGGCCTCTCACGGCTACACGCACGCATACCCGCACCGCGGCGACGAGCCGATGGTCGAAAAGCCGTCATGGGACATCAAGGCCGGCTATGTGCTGCGGTCGCTGCATGCGCTGCCCAAGTCCGGCACCAAGCGGCCGTGGAATGTGCGGCAGAACTACCTTGCCGATGCCATCGACTATCGGTTCGACCGCATCGAGGAGGCGATGGTGTTCGGCCGCGTCGCCGACCGGGCGCCGTTGGCGGGTTGAATTAGTCGGCGCTCAATGCCGATTCGCCAAGGGTGATTTTCTTCCCGCAGTTCGGGCAGAACCTTTCGGCGTGGTGGTGTTCTGCTCCACAGCTGGAGCAGAAGTGGGGTTCGGTCGCCGTCAACTGTTGCGTGGCCACCGCGCCGACGGGTTGGACGGCGTCGGTTTCCTCGGCCGGGGCCTGCGCAACTGATGTAGCGGCCCGTGCACTGACCGATTCGGTGGCACCCCCCGGCTCGCCCGAAATCGGCTGCGAGCCGGCAACTTCGGATGGGGAGAGGAGCGGCCAACGGCTTCGCACCACCATGAAGGTCAAAGCGGCGGCGGCGGCGAGCACCAGCCCAACGCCACCCACGGTGTACCACGCCAGGTTTGCGCCACTGAACACCGATGCATCGCCGTACTGCTGCCGCAGGTTAACTGCGCTCGTCCTCAGATCGACCAGCCCGGGATAGTCGGGTGACATCGACAAGGTCTGGTCGAAATCGTCGATCGCGTCGCTGTAGTGACCGGAGTAGTAGTTGTTGAGCCCTTTGCGATAGGACACGTCGGCGGGTCCGAGGGTCGCCTTGACACCCTTACTCGCCAATATGGCATCCAGCCGATCTGCGGGCGAGACGAAGTTGAAGGCCTGCGATTCGCCGACGGGGCCGGAGCTGTTCACGCCGATCACCTTGCCGTTGAGCTCGATGGTCGGGCCACCGCTCATGCCTTCGGAGAGCGCGGCGTCGATCTCATATTCTGGGATGCTGCCCATGGTCGACTTCTTGCTGACCTTGCCGCTCTTGTTCGTCGGGTCCAGCGACGGATCCGTGATTCGTCCGGTCGTCTCCGGGTAGCCCACCGCGAGAATTGATGTACCGATGCTGACGTCGGCGTCGGTAGCCAGCTCGGACGACGGCAGGTTGTGCTTTTCCACCTTGAGAAGAGCGACGTCACCCTTGCCGAGAGGCCGGAAATCCACGACGTTGGCGGGCATCTTGGCGGCGACCTTTGTTCCGGTGCCGTACAACAGCATGAGGCTGATCTCGGGACCCCGGTCGGCGGTGTCGCCTTCCACCCTTGCGTTTTTCCGAAGCCATTCCATTGCGGTATTCGGATCCCGCGCTTCAGGCGCGTTCGGAAACTGATTGACGTATTCGCCTGCGGCCCGTTTGAGTATTAGGTCGGTGGCGATCAGCGGATCGACACAGTGCCCCGCGGTCGCCACCCAACCGTCGGGATTGATGACGAAACCGGTGCAGCTCCAAGTCGCGAGGAAGGGCATGTTTGAGCCCGCGCCGAACTGAGACAGGATCTGGCCGTCGGGCAGCCTTACCTGGCCATGACCTTGGCCGACAAGGTACATCACGGCCGGCCGTATCATCGCCGCCGCCCGTTCCTCCGGGTTGACCTGCGGACGACCGTCATCGGCGAATGCGATGCCCGGCGAGCCAACCAACACCGCGAGCGCAGCCGCCGACAGCAACGCGAACGCCCGGCCGCCGCGTCTGGGCATGCTTCCTCCTTGTAAAGAATGTGCCTTCGACGATGCGATATGTCGCGTGGTGGGGGTAGGGACGGAAGTCCCATGCCCTGAGGTCATTGGTTTGGACTAGGGCGGTCGGGGGGCCGTCGGGCGGGCGGGCGGGAGTTCGTGAACTGCTTCTAAATCTCAGGTGTCGGCAATACCCTGATCGTCATGGCAGCTGAGACGCGCGAACCCAAAGTGGTTGTCCTTGGTGGCGGTTCCTGGGGGACCACCGTGGCGTCAATCTGTGCACGCCGCGGACCGACGCTGCAGTGGGTGCGCTCCGAGGAGACCGCCAAGGACATCAATGAGAATCACCGCAATAGCCGCTATCTCGGCAACGATGTGATCCTGAGCGACACTCTTCGCGCCACCACCGACTTCGCCGAGGCCGCCAACTGCGCCGACGTCGTGGTCATGGGTGTGCCGTCGCATGGCTTCCGGGGTGTGCTCACCGAGTTGGGCAAGGAACTGAGGCCATGGGTGCCGGTTGTGTCGCTGGTCAAGGGGCTCGAGCAGGGCACCAACATGCGGATGTCGCAGATCATCGAGGAGCTGCTGCCCGGCCATCCGGCAGGCATCCTGGCCGGACCGAACATCGCCCGCGAGGTGGCCGAGGGTTACGCCGCCGCCGCGGTGCTGGCGATGCCCGATCAGCATCTGGCGACCCGGCTCTCGGGATTGTTCCGCACCCGGCGCTTCCGCGTGTACACCACCGATGACGTCGTCGGCGTTGAGATGGCCGGGGCGCTGAAGAACGTCTTCGCCATCGCCGTCGGGATGGGCTATTCGCTTGGCATCGGCGAAAATACCCGCGCACTGGTGATCGCGCGCTCGCTGCGGGAGATGACGAAGCTGGGCGTAGCGATCGGCGGAGACCCCGACACCTTCCCCGGCCTGGCCGGTCTGGGCGACCTGATCGTCACCTGCACCAGTCAGCGCAGCCGCAACCGCCACGTCGGCGAACAACTCGGGGCCGGCAAGCCGATCGACGAGA
>NZ_JBKQOI010000376.1:0-5717 GCF_052145595.1 Mycobacterium sp.
CCCGCCGGTACCTACGAGCGCGTTGTTCAGCAGACCCACGCCCTGAGCGACCGACTGGCCGAACGTCAAATTGCCGAGCAGAGGGGTGACCGGCCAGAACTGCTCGGGCGTGAACAGGCCTTGCACGTTGGGCGAAGGGAAGTGGGGATTGGGCTGGATGTAGGAGGTGTAAATGTTGCCCAGGTAGATGGGGTCGGGGCCCGGGTTATTGGTGCCGCCCATGATCAACGCGTACAAGGGGTCCCCGGCGGCCAACTTCACGATCGAAGTCAGCGCGCCCGTGCTGCCGGAGGCACCGCCGGCGATCGGCGCCTGTCCCAACAGCGTCCGCAGCGGTGCACCCAGCTCGTTCGAGATACCGGACGCAAGGGCCGCGTTGCCGGCCTCGGCTTGCGCATAGGTGCTCGCCGCGGCCGCCAACGCCTCGGTGAATTCGCTGTGAAACATTGCGGCTTGCGCGACGACCGCTTGGTATTGCCGGCCGTATGCGCCGAACAGATTCGCGATGGCCGCCGACACCTCATCCTCGGCCGCCGCCAATACCCCGGTTGTCGGGCCCGCCGCGTTCGCGCCGGCCGCGCGAAGCGCCGAGCCGATGTTTTCCACATCGGCGGCCGTTGACGCCAACATCTCGGGGGCAGTGATCAAATACGACATCTCGCCGTCCTTCCCACCGACCGGGACCCCTTCTCCGGTCAAACGGGACTTACCCGCAACCGTGGGTATGAGGTATTGAGAGAGTAAGGCCGTCCCGCCGGGAAGTCCGGCATTTCGCGCAAGTCGCAGAAGCTTGCTTCGGCTACGCGTCGGGGTTTTTCAAGTGCCTATCGAGAAAAGCGAGCTGGTCGGCGACGGCGCGTTCGAACGCGTCGTCGACATAGATCGCGAAATGCCCCTCGGGATACAACCTGACCTCACCGCGCGGAGCCTTGGCCGCATAGCGCAGCGTGGGGGCCGCGGGAGCCACCGAGTCGGATTCGCACACGCAGAACAAGATTGGGCAGGTGATCTTCGCGGTCATGCGGCCCGGACGGTAGGTGATGAGCTTCATCGCCAACCGGGCTGCGACCTCGTTCGGCACCGCCTGGCCCTCGGGTACCAGCCGCATGAAGCCCGGGTAGACGTCGGGCGCGTTCATCAATGCGACCTCACCCGGCTTGCCCGCCGCGGGGACCATCACCGGCGGTTTCCCCAACCGGGACGCGATCATGTCTCGGGCGGCCCGGACACCGACACGCAGGAAGATCAACAGGCTCAGCGTGCGCGCGGAAGCCACGCCGTCGGTAAACGGGCATTGGGCTACGGCGGCGGCGATGCCCGGTAGCCGGGCCGCCGTGGCGATCACGTGTCCGCCCCCAAAAGACGTACCCCACAATCCGATTCGGTTGTGGTCTATGCCGTCAAGGGTGCGGGCGAAGGCCAGCGCGGCGGCCCAGTCGGCGAGCTGCATCCCGATGTCGAGCAGCTGACGCGGACGGCCCTCGCTGTCGCCGAAGTTGCGATAGTCGAACACCAGGCAGGCATAGCCGGCCGCGCTGAATCGTTCGGCGTAGGCGCCCAACCGCATGGTGCGCACCCCGCCCAGGCCGTGCGCCATCACCAGCAGCGGCGCGGGGCCGATGCTCGCCGGCCGGTAAAGCCATGCGCTGATCCGGTCGTCGCCGGAGGCGAATTGGACATCCTCACGTTGTGCCATAGGCATTTCCATTCTGCCTGCCCGGATTGAACGCGGGCGAGGTAGGCGCGTCGAAAATTGTGGACTAGTGTCTAGAAAAGTTTTCAGGGTTTAAGGGACGGAGACTCTCATGGCGATCCGCGTCGCGCACGTCGGTACCGGAAATGTCGGAGGGCTGGCCCTGGCCGAACTGATCACCAATCCGCAGTTCGAACTCACAGGCGTGTGCGTGTCCACGCCCGAGAAGGTGGGCAAGGACGCAGGGGAGCTGTGCGGGGTGGGCTTGGACGCCCCGACCGTCACCGGCGTCAAGGCCGTCAGCGACCTCGACGCCGTCATCGCAACCCGGCCCGAATGCGTCGTCTACTGCGCCATGGGCGACACCCGGCTGCCCGACGCGATGGCCGACGTCATGCGCATCCTGGCCGCCGGCATCAACGTCGTCGGGTCGTCGCCGGGGCTGCTGCAATACCCCTGGGGTGTCATGCCCGACAAGTACATCGCCCGCGTGGAAGACGCCGCCCGGCAAGGTGATTCGAGCATCTTCATCAACGGCGTCGATCCCGGATTCATCAATGACCTGATTCCGTTCGCGCTCGCCGGGACCTGCCAGCGCATCGAGCAGGTGCGCTGCATGGAGATCGCCGATTACGCGAGCTACGACGGCGCAGAGGTGATGCACTACATGGGGTTCGGCCGGCCCCTCGACGAAATTCCGATGCTGCTGCAGCCGGGAGTGCTCAGCATCGCCTGGGGGACGGCGATCCGTCAGCTGGCGGCCGGCCTGGGCATCGAGGTCGACGAGATCGCCGAGTCGTATCAGCGCGAGCCGGCGCCGGAGGACTTCGACATCGCGGTGGGGCGAGTGGCCAAGGGCACCCTGGCCGTGCTGCAGTTCGAGATCCGCGGCATGGTCGGTGGCCGCCCCGCCATCGTCATCGAGCACATCACCCGGTTGCGGCCCGACCTGCGGCCCGACCTGCCTCAGCCTGCCGCGGGCGGCGGCTCGTACCGCGTCGAGATCACCGGCGAGCCGTCCTACGCCGTGAATATCGTTCCGAGCAGCCGCAAGGGCGACCACAACCACGCCGCGATCGCGGGAGCCGCCGGCCGCATCGTCAACGCCATCCCGGCGGTGATCGCGGCGCCGCCCGGCATCAGGACCACCCTCGACCTGCCGCTGGTCACCGGCAAATGCCTGTACGCGCCAAGCGAACTCGTGGCCAGCTAGGCCCATACCAATCGAAGGGAGTCCTACATGGGACGGGTAGCCGGAAAAGTTGCGCTCATCAGTGGTGGCGCCCGCGGGATGGGCGCCGCACACGCGCGCCTGCTCGCGGAGGAAGGCGCGAAAGTGGTGATCGGCGACATCCTGGACGACGAGGGCAAAGCGCTGGCCGATGAAATTGGTGATGCGGCGCGCTACGTCCACCTCGACGTCACCCAACCCGACCAGTGGGACGCCGCCGTCGCGACCGCGACCGGCGAGTTCGGCAAGCTCAACGTGCTGGTCAACAACGCCGGCATCGTGGCGCTCGGGCAACTGAAGAATTTCGATCTGGGCAAGTGGCAGAAGGTGATTGACGTCAACCTGACCGGCACGTTCCTGGGCATGCGGGTGGCCGTCGAGCCGATGACCGCGGCCGGGGGCGGCTCGATCATCAACGTGTCGTCGATCGAAGGGCTGCGCGGCGCGCCGGCGGTGCACCCGTACGTCGCGTCCAAGTGGGGAGTGCGCGGCCTGGCCAAGTCGGCGGCTTTGGAGTTGGCGCCGTTGAACATCCGGGTGAATTCGATTCACCCCGGCTTCATCCGTACCCCGATGACCGCCAAGCTGCCGGAAGACATGGTCACCATCCCCCTGGGCCGCCCGGGCGAGGCGAGAGAAGTCGCGATGTTTGTGCTGTTCCTCGCCAGCGACGAATCGTCCTACGCCACCGGCAGTGAGTTCGTCATGGACGGCGGACTGGTGACGGACGTGCCGCACAAAGAGTTCTAGGAGTTTCAGCTATAACCGCGAGCATGCTGCCCAGCCTGGTGACCCTGAAGAGCATCGTCGGATCCAATCACGTCAGCACCGACCCCGACGTGCTGGCCGGTCGCAGCGTCGACCACACCGGCCGCTACCGGGGACGGGCCAGCGCGCTGGTGCGGCCGGGGTCCGCCGAGGAGGTCGCCGAGGTGTTGCGGTTATGCCGCGACGCCGGGGCGAACGTGACGGTGCAGGGCGGTCGCACCTCGCTAGTGGCCGGCACGGTTCCCGAGCACGACGATGTGCTGCTGTCCACCGAACGGCTGTGCGCCCTCGGCGATGTCGACACCGTCGAGCGCCGCATCGGGGTCGGTGCCGGGGCCGCGCTGGCCGCGGTGCAGCGCGCGGCGAGCGAGGCGGGCCTGGTGTTCGGTGTGGACCTGTCTGCCCGGGACACCGCGACCGTCGGCGGCATGGCCTCGACGAACGCCGGCGGCCTGCGCACCGTTCGGTACGGCAACATGGGCGAGCAAGTTGTCGGCTTGCAGGTGGCGCTGCCCGACGGCTCGCTGATGCGCCGGCACAGCTTGGTGCGCAGCGACAACACCGGTTACGACCTGCCGGCCCTGTTCGTCGGCGCCGAAGGCACTCTCGGTGTCATCACCGCGCTGGACCTGCGGCTACACCCGACGCCGTCGCATCGGGTAACGGCGGTCTGCGGGTTTGCCGACCTGGAGGCGCTGGTCGATGCCGGCCGGATCTTTCGCGATGTGGACGGGATCGCCGCGCTGGAGCTGATCGACGCCCGGGCTGCCGCGCTGACTGCCGAGCATCTCGGGGTGGGCGCACCGGTCGAGGGGGACTGGCTGCTGCTGGTGGAGCTGGCCGCCGACCACGACCAGACCGATCGGCTCGCCGAGCTACTCGACGGCGCAGCGATGTGCGGCGATCCCGCGGTCGGCGTGGATGTCGCTGCGCAGCAACGGTTGTGGCGGGTGCGCGAATCCCTCGCCGAGGTGCTTGGCGTGTACGGGCCGCCGCTGAAGTTCGACGTGTCGTTGCCCTTGTCGGCGATCGGCGGGTTCGCCCGCGACGCGGTCGCTTTGATCCACGCGCAGGTGCCCGAGGCGCTGCCGTTGTTGTTCGGCCACATCGGCGAGGGCAACCTGCACCTCAACGTCCTGCGCTGCCCGCTCGAGCGGGAGCGGGCGCTCTACGAGCCGATGATGGATCTCATCGCGCGGTGCGGGGGCAACGTCAGCTCCGAGCATGGCGTGGGCAGCCGCAAGCGGCCCTATCTCGGTATGTCACGGGAGCCCGCCGACATCGCGGCAATGCGGGCGGTCAAGGCGGCTTTGGACCCTACCGGTTACCTCAATGCCGCGGTGTTGTTCGACTGAGGCGATCGACGGTACCAGTAATCCCATGAGCCACGTGAGTACCGTGAGCCGGCCATGAGGCGATTTCCATTTGCGCTATCACCGGCGATATCACAAATGAAACTCACCTATTGGTCGGTCGCGCAACGGCTTGCGCTTACCGGATGTGACCGAGGCGACTCCGTCAGGCACCCTTGATTCCGACGGCGTGCCGCAACTGGGCCAGGAACTGATCGGCGTCGTCGCTTCGGACTATGTAGTGCGATATCGCGATCCTGATCACCGTCGCCGCTTTCACGGCGGCATTCGGTCCGGGCAGGTGCCGTTGCAGGCCGTCGCGCATCTGCGGGATGACGCGGGAAAACTGGGCGATGGTGTGCTCGGGCTCGACATCGACCATGCGCACACCCGAGTAGGAATGCTGGTACTCGACGATGAATCGCAACACGGCGTCGAGCTTGTCGATCCCCTTCAACCCGGCGGTCGCCTTGATCAGGCCGCTTTCGAAGATCTGTCGCTCGTAGCTCGAAAACGCCGAGAGCAACTCCTCTTTGGAGGCGAACCAGCGGTAGAGCGTGGGGCGCGATACTCCGGCCTGGGCAGCGACCTCGGACAGGCTGAGCTTGGTCTTGCCGTTTCGGCCGAGCACCTCGGCGGTGGCCGCGAGGATCCGCTGACGCGTCGAGGTGTC
>NZ_JBKQOI010000377.1:0-37658 GCF_052145595.1 Mycobacterium sp.
GGCGGCTACCGCGCCTGGCAGAGCGGCATCGACACGGTGATCGCCAGCGGTGTCCCGACGGTGCTGGTCAGCGGCGAGCAAGCCGCCGACGCCGAGTTGACCGGCCTGTCCACGCTGGCGGCCGGCATCGCGGTGCAGGCCCATATCTACCTGGCCCACGGCGGCGTGGACAACCTGCGCCAGCTGCACGCCTTCCTGTCGGACACGGTGCTGATGACGGGCTTCGGGTTCGCACCGCCGGTGGTGACGCCGACCTGGGGTGAGCTGGAGCGGCCGAATGCCGGCAACACCGAAGGCCCGACGATCGCGGTGCTCTACTACCGCGCCCAGCAGCTGGCCGGCAACACCGCCTACATCGAGTCGCTGTGCGACGCTATCGAAGATGCCGGCGGCCGACCGCTGCCCGTCTACTGCGCGTCGCTGCGCACCGCCGAGCCCGAACTGCTGCAACGGCTCGGCGACGCCGAAGCCATGGTGGTGACCGTGCTGGCCGCCGGGGGGCTGAGGCCGGCTACGGTGGCGGCCGGTGGCGACGACGACAGCTGGAACGTCGAGCACCTTGCGGCCCTGGACATCCCGATCTTGCAGGGTTTGTGTTTGACCAGCCCTCGGCGTCAGTGGGCTGAAAACGACGACGGACTCAGCCCGCTCGACGTGGCCACCCAGGTGGCGGTGCCCGAGTTCGACGGCCGCATCATCACGGTTCCGTTCTCATTCAAAGAGATTGACGACGACGGGCTGATCTCCTATGTCGCCGATCCGGAGCGCTGCGCGCGGGTCGCGGGGCTGGCGATCCGGCACGCGCAGCTGCGGCATGTCGCGCCGGCGGACAAACGGGTGGCCCTGGTGTTCTCGGCATACCCCACCAAGCACGCCCGCATCGGTAACGCGGTCGGCCTGGACACCCCGGCCAGCGCGGTCGCGCTGCTGCGGGCGATGCGCGAGCGCGGCTACCGGGTGGGCGATCTGCCCGGTGTGGACAACTCCGACGGCTGGAACGATGGCGACGCCTTGATGCACGCCCTGATCGAACGGGGCGGACAAGACCCCGACTGGCTCACCGACGGGCAACTGGCCGGCAACCCGATCCGGGTGTCCGCCAGGGACTACCGCGACTGGTTCGCCACCCTGCCCGCCGAACTGAGCGATGCGGTCACACGGCATTGGGGACCGCCGCCCGGCGAGCTGTTCGTCGATCGCTCCAACGACCCCGACGGCGAGATCGTCATCGCCGCAATGCAAGCGGGCAACGTGACGCTGATGGTGCAGCCACCGCGCGGCTTCGGCGAGAACCCGGTTGCCATCTATCACGACCCGGACCTGCCGCCCAGCCACCACTATCTGGCCGCCTACCACTGGCTGGATGCTGGATTCGGGTGTCACGCCGTGGTGCACCTAGGCAAGCACGGCAACCTGGAGTGGCTGCCGGGAAAGACGCTGGGCATGTCGGCAGCCTGCGGATCCGACGCGGCGTTGGGCAACCTGCCGCTCGTCTACCCGTTTCTGGTCAACGACCCCGGCGAGGGCACCCAGGCCAAACGGCGAGCGCACGCGGTGCTCATCGACCATTTGATCCCGCCGATGGCGCGCGCCGAAAGCTACGGCGACATCGCGCGTTTGGAGCAGTTGCTCGACGAGCACGCCAGCGTCGCCGCGCTGGATCCCGGCAAGCTGCCCGCCATCCGCCAGCAGATCTGGACGCTGATCCGGGCCGCCAAGATGGACCACGACCTGGGCCTGACCGAACGGCCCGCCGAGGACGCGTTCGATGACATGATCCTGCATGTCGACGGGTGGCTGTGTGAGATCAAGGACGTCCAGATCCGCGACGGGCTGCACATCTTGGGGCAAAAGCCAACGGGAGAAGCCGAACTCGACCTCGTGCTGGCCATCCTGCGGGCCCGTCAGCTGTTCGGCGGCGAACACGTCATCCCCGGCTTGCGACAGGCGTTGGGCCTGGCCGAGGACGGCACCGACGAACGGGTATCGGTCGACCGGGTCGAGGCCGCGGCCCGGGAGTTGGTCGCGGCCCTGCAGGCCACCGGCTGGGATCCCGACGCTGCCGAACGGCTCGCCGACAACGCCGACGTCGCGGCGGTGCTGCGGTTTGCGGCCACCGAAGTCGTGCCCCGACTCGCCGGCAGCGCCGCCGAAATCGATCAGGTGCTAAGGGCGCTGGACGGCCGGTTCATCCCGGCCGGCCCGTCGGGGTCACCGCTGCGCGGCCTGGTCAACGTGCTGCCCACCGGGCGCAACTTCTACTCCGTCGACCCCAAAGCGGTGCCGTCCCGGCTGGCCTGGGAAGCCGGCGTGGCACTGGCGGATTCGCTGCTGGCCCGCTACCGCGACGACCATGGGCAGTGGCCGCAATCGGTTGGGCTGTCGGTGTGGGGCACCTCGGCGATGCGCACGGCGGGGGATGACATCGCCGAAGTCCTGGCGCTGCTGGGTGTCAGGCCGGTCTGGGACGACGCATCACGACGGGTCGTCGGGCTCACCTCGATTCCGCCGGCCGAGCTGGGCCGCCCGCGCATCGACGTCACCGTGCGCATCTCCGGGTTCTTCCGGGACGCCTTCCCGCACGTGGTGACCATGCTCGACGACGCGGTGCGGCTGGTCGCCGATCTCGACGAGCCGGCCGACGACAACTACGTACGCGCCCACGTCCAGGCTGACCTGGCCCAGCACGGTGATCAACGGCGTTCCACCACAAGGATCTTCGGTTCCAAACCGGGCTCTTACGGTGCCGGGCTGCTGCAACTGATCGACAGCCGCAACTGGCGCGACGATGCCGACCTGGCACAGGTGTACACCGCCTGGGGCGGATTCGCCTACGGGCGCGACCTGGACGGTCGCGAGGCGATCGACGACATGAACCGCCAGTATCGGCGGATTGCGGTGGCCGCCAAGAACACCGACACCCGCGAACACGACATCGCCGACTCCGACGACTACTTCCAGTACCACGGTGGCATGGTCGCCACGGTGCGCGCGTTGACCGGGCAGGCTCCGGCCGCCTACATCGGCGACAACACCAGACCCGACGCGATCCGCACCCGCACCTTGTCGGAGGAAACCACCCGGGTATTCCGCGCCCGCGTGGTCAATCCGCGCTGGATGGCGGCGATGCGCCGGCACGGCTACAAGGGTGCATTCGAGATGGCGGCGACCGTCGACTACCTGTTCGGCTATGACGCCACCGCCGGGGTGATGGCCGACTGGATGTACGAACAACTGACCGAGCGCTACGTGCTGGATCAGGAGAACCGCAAGTTCATGGCGGAATCCAACCCATGGGCGCTGCACGGCATGGCCGAACGGCTGCTGGAGGCGGCCGGGCGCGGCATGTGGGCGGCCCCGCAACCGGAAACACTCGACGGGCTGCGTCAGGCGCTGCTGGAAACCGAGGGCGAGCTGGAGGGCTGATTCCCGCGGGTTCGGAGATCGCCGCCCCACGCCAGTGTGCAGCTGGCCGCACACTCGGCACCGAACGTGCGGCTGGCCGCACACTCGGCACGAGCGGGCAGTGTGTCAGATGAAGTCGGACCCGCCGTCCACGTTGACCGCGGCGCCGGTGACGTAGCCGTTTCGCCGGGATGCCAGGTAGGCGGTAATGGAAGCGACCTCTTCGGGAAGTCCGGCGCGACCGAGGTCACAGGGCTGGTGAAAGTTGTTGTCGATCCAGGTCATGACATCAACGGGATTAGTGGCGTCGAGGCCATCGGCGGCGAGGATGTCCTTGAGTACTTCGGTGAAGCTGGCGGTCACGATGGTGCCGGGGCACACGCAGTTGACCAGAATACCGTCCTTAGCAAGGCTTTTCGACAAATTCTTGGTGACGCTGGCCAATGCCGCCTTCGACGCCGTGTAGGCGACGATGCGCGGGTTCTGCCGCTGAATCGAGTGCGCGGACAGCGTCACGATGCGGGCCCAATCCGCGGCGCGCAGCAACGGCAACGAGGCGCGGATCGATCGCACAGCCGACATCGTGCCGAGTGCGAACGCATCGTTCCATTGTGTGTCGTCCATCTGCTCGAAATAGCCGTCGCCCGGTCCAATCGTGTGGACGAGGCTATTGAGTCGGCCCCAACGCTCCGAGACTGCGGCGAAGCCGTCGGCGATGGACTCGGCATCAGCCATATCCACGCTGATCCCCACCGCATCCGGAGCGCCCGCCTCGCGCAGCGACAGCACGGCGGCGTCGAGCGCTCCCCGGCCTCTGGCCATCACCGCCACGCTCGCACCTTCGGCCGCGAGGGTTTCGGCGATAGCCAGCCCCATCCCCTTGCTGCCGCCCGTGACAACGGCCGTCGATCCGGTCAAACCCAGGTCCATCGATGTCTCCCTTTGGTCGGTCTGCGGCTACTTAAAGCGAAACCTCGGCGATCGCCTCCGCTGTCACACCGAGCCCGCGCAGGCAGAAACGGAGCGCGCGCCGGCGGACATCGTCGCGGTCACAATCGCCGGTCCTCCATTGTCGCTCGATGCCCGCCCACACCACGGCGTGGACGACCTGCGCGTCGGTCACCGGATCGATGTCATGGAATACCCCACGCTGCAGGCCGCGTTGAAGAGCCGCGCTCAGCGGCTTGAGCAATTCGGCGTACGCGGGCTGGACAAGGTTGGGGGAAGCGAACATCTGCGATTGAGCCTCGAGCGACACGCGGCGCAAATCGGATCTGATATTGGCGTCGAACGCCAAGTCGAGTCGTCCGTCGATCCACACCGCCACCGCATCGATCTCCGTCGCGGCAGACGCCATTCGGCGGCGTAGTCGCCGCTCTTCGACTCGCGCCATTTCAAGGAAGACCGCGGCCACCAGGTCGTCCTTGGAAGCGAAATGCCGATAGAACGCGCGGGTGCCCAGTCCGGTTCGTTCCAGGATTGCGGCGATGCTGACCCCTCGAACTCCCTGTTCGCGGAGAGTTTTCGATGCGGCGGCCAGGATTTCGCGGCGAACAGTGGGGTCGGGACCCTGTTTGTCGCGTCGCCGTATGCGCGGGGCGCTCACGCGGTTATGCGGTGGCATCGTAGGTGGCCAGATAGTCCGCGAACCGCTCGCGGACGCCCTCCGGTGTCAGGCCGTAGTCGGCCAGGTCGTAGTCGTGCACACCGCGAGAGCCGGGTCGGTGCACCTCGGCCCACTGCTTGACCGATTGCAGGGTGGCATCGGTAAAGGTCAACCCCAGAGACTCGTAACCGGTTTGCAGGGTACGTACCGGATCGGTTTGCAAATCGGCGAAGGAGACGTCGGCGAATCGGTCGTCGCCCACCCGGTTACGGAAATCCATTGCCCGCCGGACACCTTCGACCCAGCTGTCGACCTGCTCGGCGCCGAGCTCCTTGGCGTCGTTTCGGTCGCTACTCCAGCTGCGCACGTACTGGATGAGGCTGCACACCGAGGCCATCACCTTGGCCGGGTCGCGGTGACTCCAGAGGAATTTGGCGTTCGGGTATGCCTCGACGAGCGCGTCCAGGGCGAACATGTGCACGGGGGTCTTGAGGTGCCATAAAACTGGCGGGCAGTGCCATTGCAAGAGCTTGAGCACCCGCCGGTGAAACGTGTACGTCTCGCGCATGTCGCAATCCATCAGCCACGCCAGGTATCCGGGTGCGCGGACGGCGCCGTCGAAGTGGAATGTACGAAAACTCATGCCCATCAGGTCCTGGCATTCGGTCGGGGCCGTTGGTTCGGAGTTGTACATCGTCTTCATCAGCGGGAACATGTCGTCGAGCATCTGCAGGCCGGCCTCGGCCTGCCCGATCCTCGGATCGGTGTGTTGAGTTGCGGTCTCCGGCGGCGGGGTGGGTGCCTGGGATTCCCACATCCGTAGCGAACGGAACTGAGGATCGGCAGTCACCAGTTGGCTAAGCGCGGTGGTCCCGGTGCGGGGCAATCCGATCACGAAGACGGGTCCGCCAACTACCTGGTCGTCGATCTCGGGGTGCTGAGCGTAGGTGTCCTCGATCCTGAGGCGTTGAATCAGGGCGTTGCTGATGGTGGCGTGCTGGATGACCCGTCCGATGTCGTTGAGGTCCGCCTCGGTGTTCAGAGCTTCAACGATGCGTTCGAGCCCCTCGCGATAGCAGGGCGAACCGAAATCCTCGAGACCGGTTGCGGCGCAGGCGCCTTCCTCCAACTCGTCAGCGTCGAACGTCACTGTCCGAACCTTTCCCGCACTGCGCGGCGGCGTGCCGCGAGGATGGATGTCCGCTGTTCTGGGGTGACCTTCGCTGTGTCCGAAGGCAATTGCGCAGGAAGGTCGTCGAACCCCACCACCCGCGTCGACGGTGTCGGCGCGGTTTTGGTGCGCACACAGCGCAGGATGATGGGACCGTTGCTGTGGCCGGCGGTATCGAGCCAATTGGCCACCCCGGGGTCGTCAGCACAGAGCACCACGCGCACGAGGCCGTCGGAATCGACCACGGCCTGATGGGCGTTCAGGCTGGATTGGTGTCGCCCGTAATGGATGGTCTCCCACCACGGATTACCGACGGAAAAACTCCAGTAAATACCTTCCGGCGGTACCACTTCGACGATGAGCGCCTCGTCGGGGCGCAGCTCCCACCGACCGATCACCGGTCTGTTCTCCGCGGCCGCTCCGATATCGGTGCGGTCGATCGGCGGCAAGAAGCCGTTCGGCGGCGCCGCCGCACCGAACTGCAAGAAGAACGCCAGGTTGTCCTGGACGAAGTCGCCGAGGGCAACGAGCTGGCTGGTCACCGCCACGTCCGGATCGACCGCACGGCTGGTGGCCTCCACCGCGTCGCTGAGCCGCTCAATGCGCAGCGACGATGCCACTTCGGTGTCCCAGTTGTAGAAGAAGTGCCGCACCGTCAACGTGGGATGGTCGCCGTCGATACGCATCCAATTTCCCACTCGCTCAGAGGCTGACAGCACCACCTCGAAGTTCCCGTCGGGATCCACCTCGAGTTCGTCGACCAGTTCGTTCGCCGTTGTCGCGATCCCGTTCATCGTCTGCAGCCCGACGTAGCGGGCGGTGCCGCGATTGCCGAACAGTCGGTAACTCTCCCCGCCGCGCAGCACGGCGCGGGTGTAGATGCAGTCCGGGCACTCCATTCCCCAGGTCACGATGTCATCGGTACTGGTGCGCTGGACGGACAGGATCGGATCCGCATCGAACCGCAACGCCTCATCGATACCCGCGGCGAGCAGGACGAGGAGATGTCGCATGCCCGCGGCGAGATCGACTCGATTTCGGCTTGCCGGGTCTGATTGCACGAGCTGCGCGGCTTGGCGAAGCCGGTCCGAGAGGTAGGACCACGCCTGTGCCAGGTCGACGTTGCCGGGATCCGCGGTTAGCGCCGCCTCAGCGATCGAGAACGGCAACCATGCCAGTGGCTTCTTTGGGGCGCTCACGTTTCCCCGCTTCGGTCGGTGTTACCAGCCCTTAAGTGAAAACAACGTTTTCGTTTAACGCCTGCTGACTATCGCAGCCGATGGCCGAGAATGTCAACGCCGAGTCCGGTGCCCCCAGCTCGCGGGTAGGTTTGGCACCGTGACGCCCACTTTCGACGATCTCGCCAAGTCGCAATACATCCTGTTGACCACCTTCACCAAGGACGGCCGGCCGAAACCCACTCCGATCTGGGCCGCCGCTGACCGCGACCGGCTGGTGGTGATCACCGAGGGAAACTCGTGGAAGGTCAAGCGGATCCGCAACACGCCCCGCGTCACGCTGGCCACCTGCACCATGGGCGGTCGCCCGACAAGCGAGGCCGTCGAGGGTACCGCGGCCATCCTCGACGCGTCACACACGCCCGCCGTCTACGACGCAATCGGCAGGCGTTACGGCATCGTGGGCAAGGTATTCAACTTCTTCAGCAAGCTGCGTGGCGGCGTGAAAAACAACGTCGGTGTCGAGCTCAGAGTGGCCCAAAGCTAGCGCCCATGGGCACCGTCTTGATTCCGATCCCGGACCGCGACTTCGACCCGACCGAGGTGGCCGTCAGCTGGCGCGTCTTGACCCGGAACGGTCACCGGGTGGTCTTCGCCACCGAGAGCGGCACGCCCGGCGTGGCCGACGAAATCATGGTGACCGGGCGCGGGTTGGACGCCTGGTCCGCGCTACCGGTGCTGGGCGCCGTTCCGCTGATCGGGCTGATGCTGCGGGCAAACAAGGACGGCCGCAGCGCATATCGGGACATGCTGCGGTCAGCTGAGTACCAGCACCCGGTCAGTTGGGCCAACGCCACCCTCGATGGCATCGACGCGCTGCTGTTGCCCGGCGGACATCGTGCCCGCGGAATGCGCAGCTATATCGACAGCGACATACTTCAGCGGCTCGTCGTGGACGCCTTCGCCGGCGGGGTGATCGTGGCCGCGATCTGTCACGGTGTGCTGCTGGCCGCGCGCAGCGTTGACCCCGGCACGGGTCACTCGGTGCTCTACGGACGCAAGACCACGTCGTTGACCTGGGCGATGGAGCGCCTGGCCTGGCAGCTCACGCGGATCACCCGATTCTGGGATCCCGACTACTACAGGACTTATACCGAGGAGCCCGGCCAGCCCGGCGGGTACATGTCCGTACAGTCGGAAGTCACTCGCGCCCTAAAAGATCCGGCGGATTTCTGCGACGTCGTCCGCGGATCGCCGCACTGGTGGCTCAAGTCGTCGGGAATGGTGCGGGACACGTTGACCGACTCGCGGCCGGCGTTCGTCGTCGACGACGGCGGCTACGTGTCGGCGCGTTGGCCCGGCGACACGCACACCTTCGCGACCGTCTTGTCGCAGAAGCTGAACTCGATCTCATAACGTTGCCCAACGGGCACGATATTTGTCGGCGGCTTTGCAGCGGTTTTTCATTGTTGTGCGACGTTTCCGAACCGCTGCCACCATTGGTACAGGACGTTAAGGTCCGGTCCTCCGTTGACCGTGGTGAGTAGCAGCTGAGCGTCGCGGGTCCATGCGATATCGGGGCGGTCTTCGATGCTGCCGCAAACGATTTTGCCGTCGATGTGGCTCGGATCTGGGCCGAAGGTCCAGGTGCCCGGCGATGCCTTTCCTCCCGGGCACGGCGACACCGCCATGCCATCGGTTGTCGATTGGAAGTCGCCGGTCAGCGCATCCAAGTCGTCGTAGAGCGTGAAGCGCGCGTAGGTCGGATTCTCCGAACCGGCCTGACTGCAGTCCAGGCTGGCGATCGCACTGGGAAACGGGTTGGTGGCTCGCGCGCAGGCGCTGGCGGTGTACCCCGCGGGCAGCAGTCCCACGATCTTTTGCTCGGCGGGGCTGAACTCGGCTGCAGGAACGGGGCGGGTGGCAACGCCTTGCACGGGTTCTCGGACGGGCGCGCGCTCGTCACGGCGAAACAGGATCACGCTTATGCCGATCAACACTGCCAAAGCGGCGAAGGCGACACCGGCGAGGATCCACCGAGGACGCCGCCCAGTCGCCGTTTCGCGCATCGTCGTCTCCTTACCGGCAAACCAACGCTAGATCGTCGCTCCCGCTGCCAGGTGCTCGCAGAAGAACGCGAAGACCCGGCTCCACGCGTCCTCGGTGGCGGCCCGGTCGTAGCCGAAACCCGCGATGCGGAGTAGCGGCTGGCCCGGAAGGGCGTTGGCGAAGCCGTGCCCGACGCCGGGGTAAGCCTTGATATCGGTTTTTATTTTCTTAGCCTCGGTCGCTTCGCGCAATCGGTCGGGCGCGCCCCGACCCAGCGGGTCACGGCCGCCGAAGCTCGCGACGATCGGGCAGGCACCCTCCAGCGTCTCGCTGAGGTTGCGGGGCAGGGGAGTGCCGTAGAACGGGGCGGAGGCGCCAAAACCCTTGGGTGACATGACGAGGGCAAACTGGCCGCCCATGCAGAAGCCGGCGATGCCGACGCGCCCGGTACATTCCGGCATCGCCTGCAGGTGATCGCGGGCAGCCAGAACGTCGTCGAGGGCGCGGCCGCGCTGCGTCATCAGCTCGCGCATGACTCGAGTGATGCAGCGGATGCGGCCACCCCGCGAGTACATATTCGGCGTCAGAGCCACGTAGCCTGCGCGGGCGATGCGGTCGTTGCTCGCCTCCTTGTCCGGGCCGTAGCCGATCGCGTCGTGAATCACCACCACACCGGGCCACGGTCCGTCTCCCTGCGGAAGGCTGAGCAGCGCATCGATCGGTCCGTCGGGCGTATCGACCTGAATCGTGGTCATAACGTCATCTAACTGCAGCCGCGATACGCACCACTAGGGGAACTCGAGCGTGACCCGCAGACGTTCGCCTCACATGATGAGCCGGCTGTTACTCGTCTACGCCGTCGTCGAGCTGGCGGTGATCTTCACGCTGGTGTCGACGATCGGGTGGGGCTGGACCCTGCTGATTCTGCTTGGCACCTTTGTGCTCGGGTGGGGTCTCTTGGCGCCGATGGCGGGTTCGCAGCTTGTTCGCCAACTCGGGCAGATGCGGTCTGGCCTGAAGGAACCGCGGAGCACTCTGGGCGACGGCGCGGCGGTCACCGTGGCCACGGCGCTGGTGCTCATTCCCGGGCTGGTCACCACGGCGTTGGGGATATTGCTGCTGGTCCCGCCGATACGCTCCGTCGCCGGCCCCGGATTCACTGCGATCGCGCTGCGCGGCTTGCAGGGGCGGGCGCCGCTGGTTACTCATACGACGGTCTTCACAGAGTCCCCTCGTGATTACTCGGACGATGGCCGCGACTACATCGACGGCGAGGTCATCGACGTGACAGACTTCGCGCCGCCTGCGTTGCCGAAGGTCGGCGACCAGCCCCCAGGGCGGCCCGGATCGTAACCGGGCTCGACCTGATTGCCTTCGTCGCTGCTACACGTAGTTTTGCCCTGTGACCGAGACTGACGGGATTCGCACCAAGCTGCTGGTCAACGGCCGCGTGCACAGCCCGACCCACCCCGACGCGACCGCGATGGCGGTCTGCGACGGTGTCGTGGCGTGGCTGGGCAGCGACGATGTCGGTCGCAGCCAGTTCCCGGGCGCCGACGTCGAGGATCTGGACGGCGGCTTCGTGACGCCGGGATTCGTCGACAGCCACATCCACCTGACGGCGACCGGCCTGATGCTCGGCGGTCTGGATTTGCGGCCGGCCAGGTCGCGCGCGCAGTGCGTCCAGATGGTCGCCGACTATGCGGCCGCCCACCCCGGCGAGCCGGTATGGGGGCATGGGTGGGATGAATCGTCGTGGCCCGAGAACACCCCGCCGAGCACCGGCGACCTGGACGCCGTGCTCGGTGACCGGCCCGCCTACCTGGCCCGCGTCGACGTCCACTCCGCGCTGGCCTCGACGGCACTGCGGCGGCTGGTCCCGCAGTTACCCGCGGCGACCGGTTTCGCCGCGGAGCGGCCGCTGGTCGGCGACGCTCACCACCTGGTCCGGGCCGTCGCCCGAGACCTGCTGACGGCCGGACAATTGGCCGCAGCCCGAGCCGCGGCGCTGCAGGCCGCCGCGGCGGCCGGCATCGTCGCGGTCCACGAGTGCGCCGGCCCTGAAATCGGCGGCCTCGATGACTGGCTGCGGCTGCGTGGCCTCGATCATGGCGTCGAGGTGATCGGCTACTGGGGTGAGGCGGTGACCACGCCCGCCCGGGCCCACGCCCTGATCGGCGAGACCGGAGCCCGCGGGCTGGCCGGTGATCTGTTCGTCGACGGGGCACTAGGCTCGCGCACCGCCTGGCTGCACCAGCCCTACGCCGACGCCCCGGACCGCGTCGGCACCTGCTACCTGGACCCCGACGCCATCGAGGCTCATGTGCGGGCATGCACCCAAGCGGGGGTGACCGCGGGCTTCCATGTCATCGGCGATGCCGCTGTCTCGGCGGTGGTCGCTGCCTTCGAGCGGGTCGTCACGGACCTCGGGGTGGCCGCGGTCGCCTGGTGCGGGCACCGCCTCGAGCACGTGGAGATGGTCACCGCCGACCAGGCCGCCAAACTGGGCGCGTGGGGCGTCATCGCCAGCGTGCAGCCCAATTTTGATGCGCTGTGGGGCGGCGCCGACGGCATGTACGCCCGGCGACTCGGCCCCGAGCGAGGCAGTCTACTTAACCCGCTTGCGCTGTTAGCATCCCAAGGCGTGCCCCTCGCGCTGGGTTCCGACGCCCCGGTAACGGGTCTTGACCCGTGGGTGAGCGTGCGCGCGGCGGCCAATCATCGGACTCCGGGCAGTGCGGTTTCGCCGCGCGCCGCGTTCGCTGCCGCGACCCGTGGCGGCTGGCGGGCGGCCGGTGTGCGCGACGGCCAGATGGGAACCCTGGTACCCGGTGCGCCGGCCTCCTACGCCGTGTGGGACGCCGGGGACCTGGACGTCCACCCACCTCGCGACACCGTTCAGCGTTGGTCCACCGACCCGCGTTCCCGGGTGCCCGCATTGCCGCGGATGGGCCTGGCCGACGCCTTGCCGCGTTGCCGGCAAACCGTGCATCGGGGGGCTGTCATTCATGGCTAGGGAGTGGTTCGGTCGGAAGGAGCGCTCCGACCGGGCCTACGAGGTCGACCCGGCGGCTGGGGACCTCGCGGATCGCACCGACGCCGACGCAATTAGCGATGAAGCCGAATCCGAGCGCGACGAAGAGGCCACCGAGGTCCACATCGACCAGGAACCGGCCACCCACTCGCCGGGGTCGGAAGCGCGAGACGATCAACCCGCGAACGCGCCCGACGGTCCGAGCGTCGCCGACCGGCTGGGCGCCGTAACACGCCGCACGCTGGCGGGGCTGAGCGCGGCCGCGATCGCGCGGCTGCCCGCCGTTCGGGCCGCGATGCTGCCGCGGCTGGCACGATTGGCGCTCGCCGTCGTGGCCGGCTTGCTGATGTGCGCCAGCTTCCCGCCGTCGAACTGGTGGTGGGCCGCCGTCGTCGCCGCGGCGCTGCTGGCCTGGGTGCTGACGCACCCGGCCACCACACCAGTTGGTGGCCTGGGCTATGGGTTCCTGTTCGGACTGGCCTTCTATCTGCCGCTGTTGCCCTGGATCAGCAGTCTGGTGGGCGCCATGCCCTGGCTGGTGCTGGCGACGACGTGCGCGCTCTATCCCGGCCTGTTCGGCCTGTTCGCCGTCATAGTGCGTCGGCTGCCTGGCTGGCCGATCTGGTTCGCGTTGCTGTGGGCGGCCCAGGAATGGATGAAGTCGCTCTTTCCGTTCGGCGGCTTTCCCTGGGGATCGGTGGCATTCGGTCAAGCGCAAGGGCCGTTTTTGCCGTTGGTCCAGCTCGGCGGCGTCGCGCTGCTGTCAACGGCGGTCATGCTGGTGGGTTTCAGCGTGACCGCGATCGAGCTGGAGATCGTGAAGTGGTTCAAAACCGGGACCCACGCGCGCGGCGACGACTCGACCGAGGACGCCCACTCGGCGCCGCCGGCCGTGGTGCTGCCGGGCGTCTGCATCTGCTTGGTGTTGTTCGCCGCTTTGATCGTGTGGCCGCAGGTGCGGCACGCCGGCACCGGATCGGGTGGCGAACCCTCAGTCACCGTCGCAGCCGTGCAGGGTAATGTGCCGCGTCTGGGTCTCGACTTCAATGCGCAACGCCGAGCGGTGCTGGACAACCACGTCCGGGAGACGTTGCGGCTGGCGGAGGACGTGCATGCGGGGCTCGCCCCACAACCTCAATTCGTGATCTGGCCGGAAGACTCGTCGGACATAGACCCACTCGTCAACGCCGACGCCGCGCAACAGATCGCGCAAGCCGCCACGGCGATCGGCGCGCCGATAATGGTCGGCACCGTGCTCGATCTGCCAGGTCCCGCGCAAGCAAATCCTCAATACACGAACACGGTGATCGTGTGGAACCCGGCCACCGGGCCGGCCGACCGCCACGACAAGGAAATCGTGCAGCCATTCGGCGAGTACTTGCCGATGCAGTGGCTCTTCAAGCATCTTTCCGGGTATGCCGACCGGGCCGGCCATATGGCGCCCGGCAAAGGCAGCGGTGTGGTGCAGATCGCCGGGGTGCCGGTCGGGGTGGCTACCTGCTGGGAAGTCATCTTTGACCGCGCCCCGCGAAAAGCGGTCCTGAACGGTGCCCAGTTGCTCGCGGTACCCAGCAACAACGCCACCTTCAACAAAGCCATGAGCGAACAACAGCTGGCGTTCGCCAAGGTCCGGGCCGTCGAGCACGACCGATACGTCGTGGTGGCCGGTACCACCGGGATCAGTGCGTTGATCGCGCCAGACGGCGTCGAGCTGGTACGCACCGACTTCTTCCAGCCTGCATATCTGGACATGCAGGTGCGCCTCAAGACGAAGCTGACGCCGGCAACCCGCTGGGGTCCGATCGTGCAGTGGGTTTTGGTGCTGTCGGCCGGAGCGGCCATTCTGGCCGGAATACGGCACAATGGATGGTTCGCGCGTCGGCCTCGGGCTGAAGGGGAAGACGCCGGTGCGCCCCCGGACGAACCCGCGCCTGACGAAGGCGACGCAGAGACACCTCAAGACAGTGCGCCCGACGAGGGTGACGATCACACGCCGCCAGGTAAAGGCGGTGACTACACTCCGCTCCACGGGAGCGGCCGATTCCCGCGTTATCTCGGGCGACACAGAGGAGCTACATGACCACCGGCCAGTCGGCCCCGCAAGCCCCGGGCAACCGTCCCAGCCAGCGCGCCCTGGTGATCATCCCCACGTACAACGAGCGGGAGAACCTGCCGGTGATTCACCGGCGACTGAAGGATGCGTGCCCAGACGTGCACCTGCTCATCGTGGACGACAGCAGCCCCGACGGCACCGGCGAGCTTGCCGACGAACTGGCGGCGGCCGATCCCGGTCGCACGTACGTCATGCACCGCACCGCCAAGGACGGCCTGGGTGCGGCATACCTGGCGGGATTCGCCTGGGGTTTGAGCCGGCAGTACTCGGTGCTCGTCGAGATGGACGCCGACGGCAGTCACGCCCCCGAACAGCTGCACCGTTTGCTGGAAGCCGTCGACGCCGGAGCCGATCTGGCCATCGGTTCCCGCTATGTCGAGGGGGGCGCGGTGCGAAATTGGCCGTGGCGACGCCTGGCCCTGTCCAAGACGGCCAACACCTATTCGCGGCTAGCGCTCGGTATCGGCGTCCACGACATCACCGCCGGCTACCGCGCCTACCGCCGCGAAGTTCTCGAAGCGATCGATCTTGACGGTGTGGACTCCAAGGGATACTGCTTTCAAATCGACCTGACCTGGCGCACCATCTGTAACGGGTTCGTCGTCGTCGAGGTGCCGATCATCTTCACCGAGCGTGAACTCGGCGTCTCCAAAATGAGCGGATCGAACCTTCGCGAGGCGCTGGTCAAAGTCACTCGATGGGGCGTCGAGGGGCGCGTGACGCGTGCGCGCACCTCGCGGGCCAGCGACCGCACGTAACCGGTCGGCGGATCAGCCCCGGCGGCGCGACCTGATCAGCTCGAGGCGCTCCTTGAGCAGCTCGTCAAGCTCTTCGACACTGCGGCGCTCCAGCAACATGTCCCAGTGCGTGCGCGGTGGCTTGACCTTCTTGGGCTCGGGCAGGTCGCCCTCGATGAGGGTGCCTTCCATGCCGTTGCGGCACAGCCAGGTGCCGGGGATGTCAGCGTCATCGGCGAAGGGAACCTCGAACTCCTCGCCGTTGTCGGTGCGGTACCGGGCGATCTGACGTGGCGCGAGGTCATGGTTGCGGTCGGTCTCGTAGCTCACGGCTCCAAGGCGACTGCCTCTCAGGACGCGATCAGCCATGCGTGCTACTCCTTATGGGTCCTCTGGGCTTCCGCTGGGTTTTGGTGCAATTCTGTCCGTTTGGCAAACGCTATGACGGTCTGCATAGTTCCCAGGCCGACAGGCGGGATACGCGACGCGACCATCGGCGACCCTCAATGATACCCGGACCACGCGAGACGGCGGACTAAAGTCGGCAGGCGTGACCCGTCGCGCCCACCCTCAGCCGTGCCGTTGGTGCGGTCGAGACGTCACCGACGCCGGGATGGGCCGTCGCCGCCAGTACTGCCGGCAGTCTTGCCGGCAGCGGGCGTACGAGCAACGTGCCTCGCTGAGCCGAGGTGAGGCCGGGGCCCTGCCGGCGGACGCGGTGGTGCTGTCCGCCGACGATGCGGCCGACCTATCGGACCGCGTTTACCAGGTGCGATGCGCGGCGGAGGATGTCGTGACGGCGCTCGACGAGGGAGCCGGGGCGACCGAATTGCGCGAACTGTGCGATGTGCTGATACGGGCCGCCCGGGCCGCCGACGGCTGGCGCCGAGCGGGCGTCTGACCTGCCCCTGACCACCAGCGATGGATGTCCCGGTACAGTCGCGCCATGGACGGCGCGCCAGGTGTATCCAGCTGAACCGGACATCCGGAGTGCACCGGGCGTGTCGGCGCGCAGGGGCGCCTCCCCATGCACGGGCGAAGCCGTTCCCCTTCGGCAAGTCGGGAGTATCGGACGTTTTTGAAATCCTGCCGGAGTTAGCCATACTCACCAACGACATTCTTGGGCCGGAGAGCAGCACCACGCTGGTCGAAAAATCGGCGCTGGTCGAAAAATCGGCGCTGGTCGAAAAATCGCAGACGTCGCTTCCCGTGACTCGGCGACAGCCGCATCCTGCGGTTAAAGACGGCCAAAATTTGGGTGAGGGTTAGGCGAGGGGCAGTGATGGCGGATCAACTCCAGCATGCAACCGAAGCGCTGCGCAAAGCGCTGGTCCAGGTTGAGCGCCTGAAGCGCACCAACCGTGCGTTGCTGGACCGGTCGAGTGAGCCGATCGCGATCGTCGGTATGTCATGCCGGTTCCCCGGCGGGGTGGACACCCCGGAGGCCCTCTGGCAAATGGTGGCCAACGGCCGCGATGTGATATCGGAGTTTCCCGCCGATCGCGGGTGGGACCTGGCGGGCCTGTTCGACCCGGATCCCGACGCGCGCCACAAGTGCTACGTGCGCACCGGTGGTTTCGTCGATGGTGTCGCCGACTTCGACCCGGCTTTCTTTGGCATCGCGCCGAGTGAGGCGCTGGCGATGGATCCCCAGCACCGGATGTTGCTGGAGTTGTCGTGGGAGGCGTTGGAGCGGGCCGGGATTGATCCCGGCGGGCTGCGCGGCAGTGCTACCGGGGTGTTCGCCGGACTCATCGTCCAGGGCTACGGCATGTTGGCCGAGGAGATCGAGGGTTATCGGCTGACCGGAATGACGTCCAGCGTCGCGTCGGGCCGCGTGTCGTATGTGCTGGGGCTGGAGGGCCCGGCGGTTTCGGTGGATACGGCGTGTTCGTCGTCGCTGGTGGCGTTGCACATGGCGGTGCAGTCGCTGCGCTCCGGCGAGTGCGACCTGGCGCTGGCCGGCGGCGCGACCGTCAACGCCACGCCGACGGTCTTCGTGGAGTTCAGCCGGCACCGCGGGCTGGCCCCGGACGGCCGGTGCAAGGCCTACGCCGGGGCCTCCGACGGGGTCGGCTGGTCCGAGGGCGGGGCCGTGCTGGTCGTGGAGCGGTTGTCGGACGCGCAGCGGTTGGGTCATCCGGTGTTGGCGCTGGTGCGGGGTTCGGCGGTTAATCAGGATGGGGCGTCGAATGGGTTGACCGCGCCCAACGGTCCCTCTCAGCAGCGGGTGGTACGCGCGGCGTTGTCCAACGCCGGGCTGTCGGCGGCCGAGGTCGATGCGGTGGAAGGCCACGGCACGGGTACCACGTTGGGCGATCCGATTGAGGCCCAGGCCTTGTTGGCGACCTACGGACAGGACCGGGCCGAGCCGCTATGGCTGGGGTCGATCAAGTCGAACATGGGTCACACGCAGGCCGCCGCCGGTGTCGCCGGTGTGATCAAGATGGTGCAGGCGATGCGCCACGAGACGCTGCCGGCGACATTGCATGTCGATGTGCCCAGCCCGCATGTGGATTGGTCGGCGGGATCGGTGTCACTTCTGACCGAGGCGCGGCCCTGGCCGGCCGACGCTCGGCCGCGTCGAGCGGGGGTGTCGTCGTTTGGGATCAGCGGCACCAATGCGCATGTGATCGTCGAGTCAACCCCGGCCGAGCAACGCGCTGCGGGCGGATCCACGGTGCCGGTGGTGCCGTGGGTGATCTCAGCGAAGTCGGCGGGCGCATTAGAGGCTCAAGCCGGGCGGTTGGCCGAGCATGTGCGTGCCCATCCTGAGCTGGATGCTCCTGATGTGGCGTGGTCGTTGGCGGGCCGGTCGACTTTCGAGCATCGGGCCGTCGTTGTCGGGGGTGATCGGGACCGGTTGCTGGCCGGGCTGGACGAGCTGGTCACCGACGCAATCGTTTCGGTGATTCGGGGCACCGCCACCCCCGCGGGCAAGATCGTTTTCGTCTTCCCCGGTCAAGGCTCCCAATGGCCGGGCATGGGCATCGAATTGCTGGATACCGCGCCGGTATTCGCGCAACAGATCGAGGCGTGCGCGGAGGCGTTCTCGGAATTCGTCGACTGGTCGCTGATCGACGTGCTGCGCGGCGCGCCGGGCGCTCCGGGCATGGATCGCGTCGACGTGGTGCAGCCGGTGCTGTTCGCGGTGATGGTGTCGCTGGCCGAACTGTGGAAGTCGGTTGGCGTAACCCCGGACGCCGTTATCGGCCACTCGCAAGGTGAAATCGCCGCGGCGTACGTCGCCGGCGCGCTGTCGCTACGCGATGCGGCAAAGGTGGTGACGCTGCGCAGCAAGTTGCTGAGGTCACTGGCCGGCCCAGGGGGGATGTTGTCGATCGCGTGCAGCACCGAGCGGGCCCGGGAGTTGTTGGCGCCCTACGGTAATCGAGTCAGCATCGCCGCCGTCAACGGCCGGTCGGCTGTCGTGGTGTCCGGTGACGTGATCGCACTGGAGGAGCTCATCGGCTTCTGCGCCGACCTCGACCTGCGAACCCGGCGGATCGACGTGGACTATGCCTCCCATTCGGTTGAGGTGGAGGCCATTCGCGGGGAGCTCGCCGAGGTTCTGGCCGGTATCGAGCCGCGATCCTCGCGCACCGCCTTCTTTTCGACCGTGACCGGAAGCCGTTTGGACACGGCGGGATTGGATGCCGAATACTGGTATCGCAATATCCGCCAGACCGTCCAGTTGGACCAGGCGGTGCGAAACGCGTGTGACCACGGATACCGGACATTCATCGAATCCAGTCCGCATCCCGCGTTGATCGCCGGGATCGAAGACACCGCCAACCACTGCGCGACCGGCACTGCCGGCGACATCGAGGCCCCTGAGGCCACCGCCATTCCCACCCTGGGCCGCGATGACGGCGGACTGGAGCGGTTCCTGACGTCGGCCGCCACCGCGTTCGTCGCGGGAGTGAGTGTGGATTGGCGCGGGGTACTGGGTGGTGCGGGGTTTGTCGAGCTGCCGACGTATGCCTTTGACCGGCGCAGGTTTTGGCTGTCCGGCGAAGGCATGGCAGCCGACGCCACCGGCTTGGGGCTGGGAGCCAGCGAACACCCGTTGCTGGGGGCGGTCGTCGAGCTGCCGGCGTCGGGCGGGGTCATGCTGACGGGCCGGCTGTCGCCGAGTTTGCAAGGCTGGCTGGCCGATCACGCCGTGTCCGGTGCGGTGGTATTCCCCGGCGCCGGATTTGTCGAGTTGGCGATCCGCGCCGGCGACGAAGTCGGTTGTTCGACGGTCGACGAGCTGACGCTACAAGCGCCGTTGATGTTGCCGGGCAAGGATTCTCGATCGGGCTCGGTTGCCGTCCAAGTAGTGGTGGGTCCCGCCGAAGAATCCGGTCAGCGCAACGTGTCGATTTTTTCGCGCCCCGATGCCGGCTCCGGCTGGGTGTGCCACGCGGAGGGAACGCTGAGAACCGGATCGGTCGAGCCGGGCGCGGATCTGACGGCGTGGCCGCCGGCGGGCGCGGTCGCGGTGGACACGGCCGACGCCTACCAGCGGTTGGCGGAGCGCGGCTACGGCTACGGCCCGGCCTTCCAAGGGTTGACCGCGACCTGGGCGCGCGGCGACGAGGTGTTCGCCGAGGCGCGCCTGCCCGACGCCGCCGGCGGCGTCACCGGGTTCGGCGTGCACCCGGCGTTGCTTGACGCGGCGATGCACGCGGTGGTGATGGCCAACCAAACCGGTGCCGGACTGATGTTGCCGTTCTCCTGGCAGGGCGTGTCTTTGCACGCCGCCGGTGCATCGGCGGTAAGGGCGCGAATCGCGCCGGCCGGCCCCACTGGAACTTCAGCCGTCTCGATCGAACTCGCCGACGGGTTGGGATTGCCGGTGCTGTCGGTGGGCGCGATGGTGGCCCGTCCGGTGAGCGAGCAGCAGCTGCGTGCGGCAATTTCGGGCGCGGGCCCGGACCGGCTCTTCGAGCTCGTTTGGTCACCGGCGACGACGACCCGTGCGGCCGGTGTCAATCCGCCGCCATCCCACCGGCTGATCGAATCACCTGCCACTGGCCAAGATCCGGTGGCGGAAACCTACCAGCGCACGCGTGAAGTGCTGGCTGCCCTGCAATGTTGGCTGACCGAACATGACTCGGGAGTGCTGGTCGTGGCGACGCGGGCGGCGATGGGGTTGGCGGGGGAGGACGTCACCGACTTAGCCGGCGCGGCGGTGTGGGGGCTGGTGCGGTCGGCGCAGACCGAGCATCCCGGCCGGATCGTGCTCGTGGATTCCGATGCGTCCCTTGATGATAGCGCGATTGCCACCGTTCTCGCGGTCGGTGAGCCTCAGGTGTTGTTGCGCGCCGGCAAGGTCTACACGGCACGGGTGCATGGCAGCAGCGCAGTCGACGGCATCATGACTCCCCCCGGCGACGGGCCCTGGCGGCTGGGCATCAGCACCGCGGGCACGTTCGAAAACTTGCGACTGGAGCCGGTTCCCAACGCCGATGCGCCGCTGGAGCCGGGTCAGGTTCGGGTGGCTCTTCGCGCGATCGCCGCGAACTTCCGCGACGTCATGATCACACTGGGCATGTTCACCCACGACGCTCTGCTCGGTGGTGAAGGCGCCGGCGTGGTGGTCGAGGTCGGCCCCGGTGTCACCGAGTTCGCGGTCGGTGATTCGGTGTACGGATTCTTCCCCGACGGCAGCGGCACGCTGGTCGCCGGCGATGTCCGCCTGCTGCTGCGGAAACCAAGCGACTGGTCCTACGCCGAAGCCGCCGCCATATCGGCCGTTTTCACCACCGCGTACATGGCGTTCATCCACCTGGCCGATGTCAAACCGGGACAGCGGGTGTTGGTGCATGCAGCCGCCGGTGGCGTGGGGATGGCGGCGGTCCAGTTGGCCCGGCATCTGGGCCTCGAGGTGTTCGGGACCGCCAGCCGTGGCAAGTGGGACACTCTGCGGGCCATGGGCTTTGACGACGACCACATAGCGGATTCACGCAGTTGCGAGTTTGAGGACAAGTTCCGCGCGGTCACCGGCGGCCGCGGCATGGATGTGGTGCTGGACTCGCTGGCCGGTGAATTCGTCGATGCCTCACTACGGCTGGTCGCCCCCGGCGGTGTGTTCTTGGAGATGGGCAAGACCGACATCCGCGACCCGGGTGTGGTCGCCCAGGAGTACCCGGGTGTTCGCTACCGGGCCTTCGACCTGTTCGAGCCCGGACGTCCCCGGATGCATCAGTGGATGCTCGAGCTCGCCGAACTTTTCGATGACGGAGTGCTGAAGCCGTTGCCGGTGACCACGTTTGACGTGCGACGCGCTCGTGCGGCGTTGCGGTACCTGAGTCAGGCTCGCCACATCGGCAAGGTGGTCATGACTTTGCCTTTTGCGCCGGGTGGTGGGCTGGGTGCGGGCACCGTGCTGGTCACCGGCGGGACCGGCATGGCGGGGTCGACGCTGGCTCGTCACCTGGTGGCCCACCACGGGGTTCGGGACCTGGTGCTGCTGAGCCGGCGCGGTCCGGACGCGCCCGGGTCTGCCGAATTGAGCGCCGAGTTGGAGGGGGCCGGAGCTCGGGTGCGAGTCGTCGCGTGTGACGCGGCCGACCGAGCGGCGCTGGCGGAGGTGATTGCGGACATCTCGTCGCAACGGCCGCTCTCGGGCGTCATTCACGCGGCCGGCGTGCTTGACGACGCGATGGTCACCTCACTGACGCCCGAGCGGATGGACGCGGTACTGCGGGCCAAGGTGGACGCGGCGTGGAATCTGCACGAGTTGACCCGTGATCTGGAGCTGTCGGCGTTCGTGATGTTTTCCTCGATGGCCGGGCTGGTGGGATCCTCGGGCCAAGGCAACTACGGGGCGGCCAACTCGTTCCTCGATGGGCTGGCTGCGCATCGGCGGGCGCACGGGCTGCCCGCGATCTCGCTGGCGTGGGGACTGTGGGCGCAAGCCAGCGCGATGACCGGCGGACTCGACGCCGCCGACCTCGCCCGGCTGGGCCGCGACGGGATTTTGGCGTTGTCCTCGGCCGAGGCGATGGAATTGTTCGACACCGCTTTGATCGTCGACGAACCGTTCCTGGCGCCGGCCCGCATCGATCTCGGCGCCCTGCGCGCCCATGCGAACGCGGTACCGCCGATGTTCACCGACCTGCTCAACGCGCCGACCCGGCGCCGGGTCGACGACTCGCTGGCGGCGGCGAAATCGAAATCGGCGCTCGCGCATCGCCTGCACGGGCTGCCCGAAGCCGAGCAGCACGCCGTGCTGCTGGGCCTGGTGGGCTCGCACATCGCCACCGTGCTGGGGAACACCACCGCCGAGGCGATCGACCCGGACAAGGCGTTCCAGGAGTTGGGCTTTGACTCGCTGACGGCGGTCGAAATGCGTAATCGGCTGAAAACCGCTACCGGACTGTCACTTTCGCCCACACTCATCTTCGACTACCCCACACCCAACGGCTTGGCCGGCTACATCCGCACCGAACTCGCCGGAGTGCCACAAGAGATCGGGCACGCCCCGGTCGTTCGTGCCACCTACGACGATGAGATCGCGATCGTCGGCATGTCCTGCCGCTATCCGGGCGGGGTGAATTCGCCCGACGATCTTTGGGACATGCTGATCGAGGGTCGCGACGTGCTCGCCGAATTCCCCAGCGACCGCGGTTGGAACCTGGCGGGGCTGTACAACCCGGACCCCGATGTCGCGGGTACGTGCAACACTCGCACCGGTGGCTTCGTGGAGGGCGTCGCCGACTTCGACCCCGCCTTCTTCGGCGTCACGCCGAGCGAGGCGCTGGCCATGGACCCCCAGCAGCGCATGTTCCTCGAACTGTCCTGGGAAGCCCTGGAGCGCGCGGGAATTGAACCCGGCGGATTGCGGGGCAGCGCCACCGGTGTGTTCGCCGGGGTGTACACCCAGGGCTACGGAATGGGCGCCGTGCCGGCCGCGGAAGGGTTCCGGCTGACCGGTCAGTCGTGCAGCGTCGCGTCGGGGCGGGTGTCGTATGTGCTGGGGTTGGAGGGCCCGGCGGTGTCGGTGGACACGGCGTGTTCGTCGTCGTTGGTGGCGTTGCACATGGCGGTGCAGTCGCTGCGCTCCGGTGAATGCGATCTCGCGCTGGCCGGCGGCGTCACGGTCAATGCCACGCCCGACATCTTCGTGGAATTCAGCCGCATGCGCGGGTTGTCGGCCGATGGCCGCTGCAAGGCGTTCGCCGGCGCGGCGGACGGCACCGGATTCTCCGAAGGCGGCGGCATGCTCGTGGTGGAGCGGTTGTCGGACGCGCAGCGGCTCGGGCATCCGATGCTGGCGGTGGTGCGGGGTTCGGCGATCAACCAGGACGGCGCATCCAACGGGTTGACCGCGCCCAATGGTCCGTCGCAGCAGCGGGTGGTGCGCGCTGCGCTGGCCAATGCCGGGTTGTCGGCGTCCGAGGTGGATGCGGTCGAGGGCCACGGAACCGGGACCACATTGGGCGATCCGATTGAGGCCCAGGCATTGCTGGCGACCTACGGGCAACAACGGGGTGAGCTTGGAGAGCCGCTGTGGTTGGGGTCGATCAAGTCCAACATGGGTCACACGCAGGCCGCCGCCGGTGTCGCCGGGGTGATCAAGATGGTGCTGGCGATGCGCCACGAGATGTTGCCGGCGACGTTGCATGTCGATGAGCCAAGCCCGCATGTGGATTGGTCGATGGGATCGGTGTCGTTGCTGACCGAGGCGCGGTCGTGGCCGGCGAATGGTCGTATTCGCAGGGCCGGGGTCTCGTCATTCGGCATCAGCGGCACTAACGCGCATGTGATTGTCGAGGCAGTCCCGGTCGGGCAACGCGCAGCGGGCGGATCCACGGTGTCGGTGGTGCCGTGGGTGATCTCAGCGAAATCGGCTGGCGCATTGGAGGCTCAGGCCGGGCGGTTGGCCGAGCATGTGCGTGCCCATCCGGAGCTGGAGATCGCCGATGTGGGGTGGTCGTTGGCGGGCCGTTCCAACTTCGAGCATCGGGCCGTCGTCGTCGGCAGTGACCGCGACGGCTTGCTGGCCGGGCTGGACGAGCTGGCCACCGACGAAGCCGTACCGGTCATTCGCGGGACGGCGACGCCGGGCGGCAAGACCGTCTTCGTCTTCCCCGGTCAAGGCTCCCAAACGCTGGGCATGGGAATGGGTCTGCACGCCGGATATCCGGTTTTCGCCGAGGCGTTCAACACCGTCGTGGGCGAACTGGATCGACACCTGCTGCGCCCACTGCGCGAGGTGATGTGGGGCCATGACGAAAACCTGTTGAACACCACGGAGTTCGCGCAGCCCGCGCTGTTCGCGGTGGAAGTTGCCTTGTTCCGGCTGCTCGAATCCTGGGGTGTGCGGCCCGACTTCGTGATGGGCCACTCGGTCGGCGAGTTGTCGGCGGCCCACGTCGCCGGCGTGCTGTCGCTGGAAAACGCCGCGGTGTTAGTGGCGGCCCGTGGCCGCTTCATGCAAGCCCTGCCGGCGGGCGGGGCGATGATCGCCGTGCAGGCCACCGAGGACGAAGTGCGGCCGCTGCTGACGACCAGGGTCGGCATCGCGGCGGTCAACGGGCCGGCCTCCGTGGTGATTTCGGGTGACCAGAACGGTGTGGTCGCGGTGACAGATCAGCTTCGCGCCAACGGCCGCCGAGTCCACCAACTGGCCGTCTCCCACGCCTTCCACTCCCCGTTGATGGATCCGATGGTCGACGAATTCGGAACGGTCGCCGCGGGGCTCGCGATCGGTCAGTCCAGCATCCCGATCGTGTCGAACGTGACCGGGCAGCTGGCGGGAGACGACTTCGCGTCGGCGGCGTACTGGAAGCGCCACATCCGCGAAGCGGTGCGGTTCTCCGACAGCATCCGCTTCGTGCACTCGGCCGGCGCAAACCGTTTCCTCGAGGTCGGGCCCAGCAGTGGCCTGGCGGTGTCGATCGAAGAATCGCTACCCACTGACGGGCAAGTTCCCGTGGTCACGATGTCCGCGCTGCGCAAGGACCGACCCGAGCCGGCAACCCTGGCCAGCGCCGTCGCGCAAGGGTTTGTCAACGGTATGGACGTGAACTGGCACGCCGCGCTCGGCGAGGCCAACTTCGTGGAGTTGCCCACGTATGCCTTTGAGCGACGGCGGTTTTGGCTCTCCGCCGATGGTGTCGCGAGCGATGCCGCCGGCTTGGGACTGGCGGCCAGCGAGCACGCGTTGCTGGGCGCGGTGGTCGAGCTGCCGGCCTCGGGCGGGGTGGTGCTGACAGGCCGGTTGTCGCCCAGCACGCAGGGCTGGTTGGCCGACCACGCTGTCGGTGGCGTCGTGCTGTTCCCCGGAGCGGGGTTTGTGGAGTTGGCGATTCGCGCCGGCGACGAGGTCGGCTGCGGAGTCGTCGACGAGTTGAATCTGGCGGCGCCGCTGGTTTTGCCGGCTGGGCCCTCCGGGGGATCGGTCGCAGTACAAGTGGTCGTCGGTGGCCCGGACGATTCGGGTGTCCGTGCGGTGTCGGTGTTCTCGCGGGCCGAAACGGGGTCCGGCTGGTCGTTGCACGCCGAGGGCGTGCTGAGCGCGGGATCGGTAGAGCCCAGCGCGGACCTGTCGGCGTGGCCGCCGCTGGGTGCGGTCCCGGTGGATGTCGCCGACGGGTATGAGCGGTTGGCCGAACGCGGGTATGGATATGGGCCGGCGTTCCGGGGCCTGACCTCGATGTGGCGTCGCGGCGATGAAGTGTTCGCCGAGGTGACGCTGCCCGCGGATGCCGGGGTTTCCGTGGCCGGGTTTGGCGTCCACCCCGCGGTGCTCGATGCGGCGTTGCACGCGGTGATCTTGACCGCCGATAGTGGCGGCGAACTTGCCGAGGGCTCGGTGCTGGTGCCCTTCTCCTGGCAGCACGTGTCGTTGCACGCCGCGGGCGCGTCGGCGGTGCGGGCGCGGATCGCACCGACGGGCCCGTCCTCGGTGTCCATCGAGTTGGCCGACGGGTTGGGCCTGCCGGTGCTGTCGGTTTCGTCGATGGTGGCGCGGCCGGTGACCGCTCGGCAACTGCTGGCCGCGGTGTCGAATTCCGGGCCGGACAGGCTCTTCGAGGTCATCTGGTCCGCTCAGCCGTCGTCCGAAGCGCCGCCGGTATCGGTGTCCGCCTGGGGAGCACCGGATTTGGACAACACCGAGGCCGAACTCCCGGCGGTGCTGTTCGAATCGCCACCGGTGGCCGGTGACGTCGTGACGGAGGTCCACGCGGCGACCCGCGCGGTGCTTCCGGTGCTGCAGTCGTGGTTGGCCCGCGACGGGGCGGGAACGTTGGTGGTGTCAACCCGGGGCGCGATGGCGTTGCCGGGGGAGGACGTCACCGATTTGGCGGGCGCCGCGGTGTGGGGGCTGGTGCGGTCGGCACAGACCGAGCATCCCGGCCGAATCGTGCTCGTCGACACCGACACGCAGTTGGATCCCGACGCGATCGCAGCGGTTTTGGCGACTGCCGAACCGCAGGTGTTGCTACGGAATCAGACGGTCTACACCGCGCGGGTGCACGGCAGCCGCGCCGTCGGCGGACTCTTGGTGCCACCCGATGACGGGCCATGGCGGCTGGGCATGAGCAGTTACGGCACGATCGAGAATCTGCGGTTGGAGCGGATCCCCGATGCCGAGGCGCCGCTGGGTCCCGGTCAGGTGCGGGTCGCCGTGTCGGCCATCGCCGCCAACTTCCGCGACGTGATGATCGCGTTGGGCCTCTATCCCGACCCCGACGCCGTAATGGGTATCGAGGCGTCCGGCGTTGTCTTGGAAGCTGGTCCCGAAACCGCTTTGGGGTATGGCCGTTTCGCGGTAGGCGACCGCGTCATGGGCCTGTTCCCCGATGGGACCGGGACCATCGCGACCACCGACCAGCGCTTGCTGGTCAAGGTGCCGGCCGGATGGTCACACACCGCCGCCGCGACCGCTTCGGTGGCCTTCGCCACGGCGTCTTACGCGCTGGTCGACCTGGCGGGTGTCAAGCCCGCTCAGCGGGTACTGGTGCACGCCGCCGCCGGCGGGGTGGGAATGGCCGCGGTGCAGTTGGCCCGGCACTTCGGTCTGGAAGTGTTCGCGACGGCCAGCCGTGGCAAGTGGGACACGTTGCGGGCCATGGGCTTTGACGACGATCACATTTCTGATTCGCGCAGTTGCGAGTTTGAGGACAAGTTCCGGGCGGTCACCGGCGGGCGAGGCATGGATGTGGTGCTCGACTCGCTGTCCGGCGATTTCGTGGATGCTTCGCTGCGGCTGGTTGCTCCCGGCGGGGTGTTCTTGGAGATGGGCAAGACCGACATCCGCGACCCCGAGATCGTCGCGCGGGATCACCCCGGCGTCCGATACCGCGCCTTCGATCTCTTCGAAGCCGGACCGGAACGCATTCGGCAGATGCTCGATGACTTGGCGGCGCTGTTCGCCGACGACGTCTTGCAGGCGTTGCCGGTCACCAGGTTTGACGTGCGACGCGCGCCGGCGGCGTTGCGGTATTTGAGCCAGGCCCGCCATGTCGGCAAGGTTGTGATGAGCATGCCGGATGCCTGGGTGGCCGGAACGGTGCTGATCACGGGTGCGACCGGGATGGCGGGTTCGGCGTTGGCGCGCCACGTCGTGAACCGGCACGGCGCGCGCAACCTGGTGCTGGTGAGTCGGCGCGGGCTGGATGCGCCAGGAGCCGCGGAGCTGATGACCGAGCTGACTGCAGCCGGCGCCCAGGTCCAGGTGGTGGCCTGCGATGCGGCGGACCGCGAGGCGCTGGCCAAGGTGCTCGCCGATATCCCGGTGCAGCGACCGCTGTCTGGTGTGATTCACGCGGCCGGGGTGCTCGACGACGCGGTGATCTCGTCGCTGACGCCGGACCGTGTAGACGCGGTGTTGCGCGCCAAGGCCGATGCGGCGTGGAACCTGCACGAGCTGACCCGTGACCTCGATGTGTCTGCGTTCGTGATGTTCTCGTCGATGGCCGGGTTGGCGGGAGCGTCAGGCCAAGCCAACTACGCGGCGGCCAACTCGTTCCTCGACGGGTTGGCGGTGCACCGGCGGACTCAGGGATTGCCGGCGATATCGCTGGCGTGGGGTCTGTGGGATCAGGCCAGCGCCATGACCGGTGCGCTGGGCGCCGCCGACCGTGCCCGGTTCGGCCGGGACGGGATTGTCGCGATGTCCTCCGATCAGGCGCTGGAATTGATGGACACCGCGTTGATTGTCGACGAGCCGTTTTTGTTGCCGGCCCACATCGACCTCGCCGCCCTCCGGGTCAAGTTCGACGCGGGCACGTTGCCCCCGATGTTCGTCGACTTGATCAACGCACCGACCCGGCGTCAGGTTGACGACTCCCTGGCCGCCGCCAAATCGAAATCGGCTCTGCTGCAGCGCCTCGAAGGACTGCCCGAAGACGAGCAACATGCGGTTCTGCTGGACTTGGTGCGGTCCAACATCGCCACGGTGCTGGGCAACTCGAGCCCGGAGGCCATCGATCCGGACCGGGCGTTCCAGGAGTTGGGCTTCGACTCGCTGACTGCCGTCGAGATGCGCAACCGACTTAAATCCGCGACCGGACTGGCCCTTTCGCCAACGCTGATCTTCGACTACCCGAATTCGGCCGCGCTGGCCGGTTACATGCACCGCGAACTCGTTGGCACCTCCGATCAACACGCGCGGGCCGCCGCGCCCGGGGAGGCCGAAATCCAACGGGTTGTGGGGTCCATTCCGGTCAAGCGCCTACGTCAGGCGGGAGTTTTGGAGCTGTTGCTCGCGTTGGCAAATGAAGCCGACGTCGACGGTCAGGCGGCGACCCCAGCCACTAAGGAAAAGGACATCGCGGACATGGACCTCGACGCCCTGGTCAACGTGGCCTTGATGGACGACGAGTAGGGCTAGTCAGTGAGGATCGCGGTCACGGGGGCCGGTGGCGTACTCGGCCGCGGGCTCGCCGCCCGATTGCTCGGCCAGGGCCACGATGTAGTCGGCATCGCCCGCCATCGACCCGAAAGCTGGTCGAGTGCGGCCGATTTCGTCGCGGCAGACATCCGCGACACCGCCGCGGTCAAGCGCGCGCTCGCCGGTGCGGACGTCGTCGCGCACTGCGCATGGGCAAAGAGTCCCGGTCCCGACGACCGGATCAGCGAGCAGGTCAACATCGGGGGCACGCGCAACGTCCTCGAGGCGATGGCTGAGACCGGCACCCGGCGCATCGTTTTCCCGTCCTCGGCACACGTCTACGGTGGGGGAGGCGGTCCGAAGGCCGAGTCCGACGCGATGGCTCCGGCATCCGATGAGGGCCGGCACAAGGCCCGCGTCGAAGAAATGCTCGCGGCCTCCGACGTCGAATCGGTCGCGATTCGCAGCGCGCTCATCCTCGGCCGCGGCGTCGACAATTGGGTGCGCCGGCTGCTGGCGCTGCCGGCGTTTCCCGATGGATCGGCCGATCGCCGCGTGCAGGTGATCCACATCGACGACGCGCTTCGATTGTTGGTCCGCGCGATCTTCGAAACCGAAACCGAAACCGGCGGCGGCCCGATCAATCTGGCCGCCCCGGGCGCACCGACATTTCGCCAGATCGCAGCCGCGGTGGGACGACCGATCGTGCCGCTGAGCGGCAGGCTTGGGGCGGGGCGGCGACGCGGCCCGACCCCGTTGGCCGAGCTGGAGCTGGTGCGGAACGCGCCGCTGATGGACACCTCGCGGCTGCGCGATGACTGGCGATTCCAACCGGCCTGGAACGCCGACGAATGCGTCGAAGACTTCGCATTGGCGGTGCGCGGCCGGGTCGCCGTGGGCAGGCGGGTGATATCGCTGCCCTGGCGGTTGGCCAACATCCAGGACCTGCCCGCCGTCGACGCACCCTCCGATGATGGAGTGGTGCCGAGATTGGCTGGCCCGGAAGGAGATAACGGCGAATTCGATACGCCGATCGACCCGCGCTTCCCGACGTACCTGGCCACCAATTTGTCGGAGGCGCTGCCCGGCCCGTTCTCACCGTCGTCGGCGTCGGCAACCGTGCGTGGCCTGCGCGCCGGCGGCGTGGCCATCGCGGAGCGGCTGCGGCCCGGCGGGATCATCCAGCGTGAAATCGCCATGCGCACCGTCGCGGTGTTCGCGCACCGGCTCTACGGTGCCATCACGTCGGCGCATTTCATGGCCGAGACCGTGCCGTTCACCAAGCCCGCGACGATCGTCAGCAACAGCGGATTCTTCGGCCCCAGCATGGCCTCCCTGCCGATCTTCGGCGCGGAGCGCCCGCCGTCGGAATCCGGCCGCGCCCGAAGGCAACTGCGGACCCTCCGCAACATCGGGGTATTCGGCGTCAACCTGGTCGGCCTGAGCGCCGGTTCGCCCGGAGACACCCAAGCCTTCATCGCCGATGTGGATCGTTTGGAGCGGCTTGTCGGCGGTGACCTCACCCAACTCGACGATCGTCGACTACTCAGCCTGATGCTGTTGGCACGCGACCATGTGGTGCACGGCTGGGTGCTGGCGTCGGGTTCGTTCATGCTGTGCGCGGCATTCAACGTGTTGTTGCGCGGCTTGTGCGGTAAAGACACCGCGCCGCCCGCCGGACCCGAATTGGTGAGTGCGCGTTCGGTGGAGGCGGTGCAGCGGCTGGTGGGCGCCGCGCGGCGCGACCCGAACGTGACTCGCCTGCTGGCCGAACCCGGCAAGCACCTTGATGTGCTGGCCGCCCGGGCGCCGCAGTTTCACGCCGCGGTGCTGTCCGAGCTGGCGCTCATCGGTCACCGCGGACCGGCCGAGGTCGAAATGCTGTCGACCAGCTACGCCGACGATCCCGAGTTGCTGGTCCGGATGGTGGCCAGAGCGGTCAGCGCGCCTCCCGCGGCTCCAATTTCTGGGCCCCGGCACCCGGCGATTCCGTTGCGGGCCAGGCCCGTTGCGTATCTGGCCGCCCGCCAACTGCGCGACCGCGAAGTCCGCCGCGACAAAATGGTGCGCGCCATCTGGCTGCTGCGCGGCCTGCTGCGCGAGTACGGGCGCCGGCTAACCGAAGCCGGCGTCTTCGACAGCGCCGACGACGTGTTCTATCTGCTGATCGATGAGCTCGACGAACCCGCCCGACTCCCGATTGACGTCGCGAAGCTGGTGGCCCGGCGGCGCGCCGAACAGCGCAGGCTGGCCGGTGTCGTTCCGCCTACGGTGTTCAGCGGGAGCTGGCAGCCGTCCATCGCGTCGTCGCCGGCGCTGGGCACCGGGGGCATTCTGCGCGGAGTCGGCGTGTGTGGGGGCCGGGTACGCGGCCGGGTGCGGATCGTGCGACCCGAGACGATCGACGATCTGCAACCCGGCGAGATTCTCGTCGCGGAGGTCACCGACGTCGGCTACACCGCCGCCTTCTGCTACGCCGCGGCCGTGGTGACCGAGCTGGGTGGTCCGATGTCACACGCGGCCGTGGTGGCCCGCGAGTTCGGGTTCCCGTGTGTGGTGGACGTTCAGGGGGCCACCCGGTCTTTGCCGCCGGGAGCGCTCGTCGAGGTCGACGGCAGTACAGGGGAGATCCACGTGCTCAACGCTGACCCCGAAGACGTGTCGTCGCTTCCGGCGAGCGACCGAGGTCCGAACGCCTCCTAGAAAGATGCGGTGTCGAACTCCACGTGCAGGCTCGTCGGGCCGCTCATGCCCAGCAGCGGCTTCCACTCTGCCGGGCCGACCCGGCGAGGGTTCGGCAAGCGCCCGGCAAGAATCTTGAGCGCTTCGGCAAGTTCGAGCCTGGCTAGGTTGGCCCCTAGGCAGTAGTGCACGCCGCCGCCGAAGGTCAGAATGGCAGGCGGTTCATCGCGGGTGATGTCGAAGCGGTCGGGATCGTCATAAACCGCGGGATCACAGTTGGCCGCGAAGGTATTCACGAAAATGAAGGTCCCAGCGGGGAAGTTGTATCCGCCCAACACGGCGTCTTCATTCACGGTACGCAGCGTGCTGCACACCGCCGGTGAATGCCGCATGCTCTCCTCGACCGCCGGCATTGCCAGTTCGGGATGATCGCGCAGCATCGCCCACTGGCCGGGGTGATCGAAGAGGACCTGCATGGAAGCAGCCAACTGATTGCGGGTGGTATCCGTTCCCGCTACCAACAAGCTGGCCACCATCATTCGCAGTTCGTCGGCATTGAGTCGGTCACCGTGGTCCTCGGCGCGGATGAGGTCGGAGAGGAGATCGTCAGTCAGACTGCGTCGTCGCCCGGCGACCATATCATCGACGTAGCTGTCCAGCTCGCCCCACGCGCGCAGCACGGCCGGCGTTTCGTCGACGAGATTGACAGCGAAGCTGACCATCTTGAATACCTCGTCGGCCCATAGCGAAAACTGTTGCCAATCTGCATCGGGCACACCGAGTAGTGCGCAGATGATCGGGATCGGATAGGGCCGGGCAATGTCCGCGACGACGTCACAGGCGCCCGCATCGGCAACACGATCGGCCAGTTCGTTGACCACTTTGCCGATCGTGTCGTGCAGGCGCGCGGTCGCGCGCGGCGTGAATGCCTTCGATACGAGGCTACGCAGCCGATGGTGTTCTGCGCCTTCGGCGCACATGATGCTGCCCACGACTCTGTCCCACAGCGGACCCGACGTAACACCCTGAGCCGTCAGGTGGATACCGGGCGGGATCACGAACCGATTGTCCCGAAGAACGGCTCTGGCGAGTTCGTAGTTGAGGACTTCCGGACCCAAGGGACCGATCGCGATCGGCGCCAGCTGCTGGGCTGCCCGAATCCGGGGATAGACCTCACGCGGAGTTTCCGTGACGTCATAGCTGAGCGTCGGCAGACCCGCGTCGAAAACGTTGGGCATTTCAATGTCGACGGTCACCGAATCTCCTTGTCGCCCTTGCGAGTAATCCGCAGCGGTAGCAGGGACAATGTGCAGGTTGGGGATGGCCACCTGATTTCGGGCCGGTATCCGTGTGAAAGCTCGAAATCGGGAATGCGGCTTAGCCATTCGGTTATGACGACGTTCATTTCCATCCGAGCCAGATGCGAACCTACGCAACGGTGCGGACCGCCACCGAAGCCCCAGTGCTTGTGCACCTTGCCATCCATCACCAGGGCATCACCGGATATCGCATCGCTACCGTCCCGGTTGATCGCGCCGAGGCACAGCCGCACCCGAGAGCCCGCTGGCAGCCTGATCCCGGCAACGGTGACATCCTCGGTCGTCACCCGTGGGACGACGGGAGCCGACGACTCCAGTCGGACGATCTCCTCGACGAAAACGCCAATTTCTTCTGGCTTTTCACGAAGCCTAGCGCGCACGTCGGGACGGCGTGCCAAGTCTAGGATTGCTGCCCCGATGGCCGAGGTGACCGTGTCCAGGCCCGCCAGAACGAAGAAGAAGGCCATTCCGAGGGCTTCCTCGTCGGTGAGCGCGTCCTCGCCTGCAAGCACCTGAGAGAGGACATCGTTACCCGGATTCTGGCGATGCTCGGCGACGGCGTCGGTGAGGTATGCGAACAGCTCGAGCGCCGGTGTGAGATCAGGGGTTTCGCCGGCGGCGTTCGGAATACTCAGTTCGATGATGGCATCCTTCCACGCTATGAGTCGCTCCCTATCCTGCAGCGGCAGGCCGAACAGCGTCAGGAAGACCTGCGACGGGTACGGGGTCGCCAAGTCGGCCATCACCTCGCACTCGTCGCGTGCAGCAATCGAGTCAATGATGTCGATCGCTTGGGCCTGAATCGACGGCAGTACCGCGGCGAGCGCATGCGGACTGAAGAATGGCTGCAGAATCCTCCGAAACCGGGTGTGTTCCGGAGGATCAAACGCTGCCGGCACCAGCGGTAGTGGGCTGCCGACCACTTCGAATGCTTTCTTGGACGAGAACACGTTCGGATTGCGCAGCGCTGCAAGTACATCCGCCCGACGAGTCAGGGCGTACCAGCCGTCACTCAATACCACCGGACCGGCTTCCCGCAATTTGGCCCAGCCGGCGCCCCGGTCGAGGGACATCGGCAGATCGGTCAAGTCGAGCTCGGGAATTCCCCGAGAGTCATGAGCCTCGGCCATGCCGTCTGTTCCTTTCGGTTGGCTCGTCAGCGATCACGGCACATTGGTGGACAGAAATGTCAGCGGAAGGCCGAGCACCGACAGGTCGACTTCGTCGAGGTAGGTGCCCTCGCCCTCGAAGTTCTGGCGGAAGCGCGTTGTCGCTCCGTAGCGGTCTGCGACGGCTTCAGCCGCCGAGGCCGCCGGAACCCGGATTACCACGGTGTACACCCCGTCGCCGTGACGCTCGAGGAATTCATTCACCGAAGCGGCCACCGACGCGGTCGACCCTGGAATCGGGCTGATCAGCTCGATGCCTCGATTCCAGTCCAGGCACACCTGCACGCCGAGCTCAGTCAGTTCGAGGTCCTCGAAGCCGAATCCGAGGTCGGTGAACAGCTTCGCCATATCAGCGTGCCGATGTGGTGCCACGGCGAACACGACGTGATGGAGCAGAGGGGATGAGTCTGGTGTGGTCATTTCCTGGGTCATTGACGTATTCCTATCGAAAGTTATCAATTTGCGGCTAATTGGCATTGGCACGGAGGACTCCGCGCGGAAGTAGCAGCGGCAGGTCGTTGTAGGTGGCGATGCCGGGAGCAGCCGAGACCACGGCGGGTATCGCGGTGATCGCCGGCATGGCGGTAATCGTGAGACCCAACATGATGTAGTCGTCCAACGTTTCGCCCTGGAAGTCTGGCGGCGGAAGGAAGCTCAGTGTGGTCTTGATTGTCGGTTGACCTTGAACCTCGATGGTATAGCCCATGTCCAGCGGCCAATCCGGATCCAGGGATTGACCCTTGCGCCAGCGCCCACGGATCTCGATGACCTCTCGCTCACCGACAATCCCCTTCCAACGGACATCCACGCCGGCGACGCAGCCTTTCGCGATCGTCCATTCGCCAGGAAGATGGAGATCCTCGGTGGTCTGGGCGTACTGGACTTCGCAACGCACGTCGTCGAGCCCCGCACCCAGAGCGTCGGCGATCAGCAACACGCCGTCCCGGAAGATGCCGGAGCCCTTCTCGGTGATGGCCGGAAGATCTGGCTGATCGATGGGATAACCGAAGCCCATGGGTATTTCAGTTTCGGGCGAGTTGTAGATAGTGGTATCAACGGATTCCAGCATCGACACCTTGTCTACTCGGTCCGAGAGCCCGGCCGACACGATGGCGAATAGTTGGATGAAACCGGGGTTGATGCCACTGCCGAAGATGGTTGATCCGCCCTGTTCGCAGGCTTGGGCGATGCGATCGCGCCCCGCACCGAGGAAGTGGCCGGTGATGAATCCCGCGGTGCCCACCACGTTGATGCCCGCACCGAGGATACGGACCAGCTCGTCGACGTCGGCGAACATCGGGTTGTACACCACACAGTCCGGCTTGAGCGCCAGCAAGGCCTCAACATCGTTGGTGGCCTTCACATTGAGGGGATCGATCCCGCACAGCTCGCCAACATCGTGCCCGACCTTCTCCGGCGACCAGGCATAGCATCCGACGAGCTCCAGTGTCGGGTTTGCGGCTATCGCCCGTACCGAACTCTTGCCGACGTTGCCGGTCGTCCACTGAACGACTCGATACGTCAACGGGCCAGTCCTGTCGAGAGCACGCCGCGGCCGACGATGGTGGGCAGATCGAGGAAGGTACGGATTCCCGGAGCCGCCGCACAGACCGGAGCGATCGCGTGCACGGCATGCATGGCGGTGCCCAGACAGGCCTGGTCGGTGTCGTCCTCGTCGTGGACGGCGATCCGCGATTCGAGCACCATCGACGGAATGCCCTCGACCGTCACTTTCCAGCCTCGCCCATTCGGCCAGTGCGGAGCCTGGTCTGGCCCGAGACGGGTGATGTGCTCGACGGTCAGGGCCCGGCGCCCCTCGATGATGGCGCTGTAGGCGAATCGCACCGCCGATACGGTCCCGGCCTCTACGCGGCCTGCCTTGACCTCGATCGGTTTATCGGTCGTGGCGACCTGGCGCTGCCAGACGTAGTCCTCGATCGTGGCGCCGAGTCCCTCGGCGACCAGCATCAGCGGGGCCTTGAACGACAGTGCGCCGATAGCGGGTTCGTCCATGGGCACCCGCGCGTCGGGCGGCTTACCGAAGCCCATGACGTCGAACAATACGAACGGCTGTTCGTAGGTGCTGTAGTCCATCAGCTCCTGCACCACCAGCGAATCGATCCGGCGGAACAGTCCGGACATGGTCAGTGGCAGTACTTCTGAGCCCCAGCCCGGTTCGATACCGGTGCCGTGAAACGAACTCTGCCCGTCGGCGCAGGCCGCTTCGAGGCGTTCGACGACGTCCCCATCGGTGCTCTGTGGGTAGATCCACGCGGTGACCGCGGTGGACACCACGTTCTTACCCGAGGCCAGCAGCCGACAGATGTCGTCAAGCGCGGCTGGTGGATTCCAGTCACCCTGGGCGTGGTAGAGCACACAGTCGGCGTCCAGTGCAAGGATCTCGTCGACGTCTTTCGTTGCGATGACACCGATCGGGTCGATGCCGACGATCTCGCCGACATCCCTTCCGGCCTTGGCGTCGCTGTAGACCAGCGCCCCTACCAGTTCGAGGTCGGCGTGTTCGTGCACAGCCGCGACCGCGTGCTTGCCGACGTTGCCGGTGCCCCATTGGATGACACGCAGTTTTCGTGTCATGGGTGCGGCACCGCGTGCTGTTGGGCCGCCTGGCGAGCGAGCCGTTCGTTATGAATCCTGACGAGTTCGCGGAACCCGAGGCGGTGATACTTGGGTATCGGCTGAATTCCCCAGACGTCCTGGGCGGTGGCCTTCCCGGCGGTGCCCTCCGGTGGTCCCAACGGCGGGTACGGGTACTGGCACTCGAGCGTGTCGTTGGAGTATCGAATCTTCAGCAGCTCGCTGCAGATTTCGGTGAGGCTCAGCGTCGGGTAACCGTAGTAGACCGCCATGAACGGCAACGTGAAGGCACCCTCGATGACCAGTGCGATCAGGCACACCAAGACGGCCCGCTTGATCCATTTATGCATCCGTGCGTAGTACGGCGTTGTCCCCGGCTCGAGATCGTCGGGATCTTTGGCCGGGTCGTTTTCCTCGGTAGGTGACGGCAAAGAAGATGAAGTCATGGCAATGCTCCTTAAACCTGTTCAGTCGGAGAAGATTTCGCGGTTAACCGTGTGCAGGTACGGGATCGCGAGAAACGGGGTGATGTAGAAGATGTCGTAGAGCCACCAGCCGATGACCGGGAATACGACACCGGCGTAGCGCACATCGGCGAACATCGTCATGTTGAACACATAGCAGGACCAGATCACCACACCCATCCAGCAGGTGACGACCATCCACTGATGACCCCACCGCTTCATCTGTAAGAACCCAATCGCCGCGGCGATGCGCATCGTGAACACGGTGAGGATCAGTCCGACCTCCAACGCTTTTTCGCCGG
>NZ_JBKQOI010000378.1:0-2807 GCF_052145595.1 Mycobacterium sp.
CGAAGCCGGGCGTGCGCGGCTCCACCAGCTCCAGGTCGCAACCGACCGCCAGCGGCCCGGTCGGCGACGTCACACAAACCGCCCATCCCGCACGGTCGCTGATCGACACGCCCACCTCGATCGGAGCCCCGTCGACGCACACGTATGGGGCGCCGCTGGGCGCGTTGCGGACTTCGAGACCGGCAAGCGTCGCCGAGTCGGTGGGCCGGCCGGTGACCGAAGCCACCGCGTGCTTGGTCACAAGCCGGCGCAGCAAGAACTCGGTCCGCCGCTTGGTATACCGCAGCCCGGCCAGAATGGCCGCCTCGCCGGGCGCCAACCATTGTTCTTCCGGGGGCAGCGCCTCCTCCCCCAGCGCGAGCCACCGATACCTCCCCGGATCGGCTGAGCCTTGTTGCATGCGCACCTTCCCGAGACCGACCTTTCCGCCGAATCTACCGCCGGCGAGATCGATGGTTACGCCCGCTGATTCCGGACTCGGTCGCTCACGAATGTGGGAGTCGCGTCGGCGTCTTATTGCCGCCTTTGCCGCCGGGCAGCGGTCAACGTCCAATCGCGCTGTGCGCGGGCATCTCATCGCCGAAGCAAATCCCCACATCGCGGGCGGTCAGCATCGCGTCGCAGTCGAGCGGAACCTTCTTCTGCCGGCGGGTGGCCTCGGTGAGCGGCACATAGTCCACCGTCGGCGGGTTGAGCGCCACCATGACACCGTCGCGTCCTTCGTCGAGGGCCCGCACCGCAGCAGCGCCGAACCGCAGGCCGAGCAACCGGTCGAACGAGGTTGGCGAACCACCCCGCAGCAGGTGGCCGAGCACGACCGTGCGTGCCTCTCGACCGGTCATCCGCTCGAGCTCAGCGGCCACCTTGGCGCCGATGCCACCGAGGCGTTCGGCTTGCCCCACCGACTTGCCAAGGATCGATAGCTCTCCGCCGACCGGCCGGGCGCCCTCGGCGACGCAGACGATAGAGAACTTCGCACCATTCCGCTCGCGAAGGGTGATCAAGGCTGCCACCGGCTCGAGGCTGAACGGGATCTCGGGGATGAGGATCACGTGCACCCCCGACGCCATTCCGGCGTTCAAGGCGATCCATCCGGCATAGCGGCCCATCACCTCCACCACGATGATCCGGCCATGCGATGTGGCGGTGGAGAACAGCCGATCAATGCACTGCGAAGCGAATTCAACAGCGGTGTCAAAGCCGAACGTCGACGCCGTCTTCTCGAGATCGTTGTCAATCGTCTTGGGTACGCCGACCAGACGCAACCCGGCCTCGTGCAGGTGACGGGCTATCGCCAGCGTTCCGTCACCGCCGATCGTTATCAACGCGTCGATGGAGTGCTCCTCGAAGCGGCCGAGCAGCTCTTCGGTCCGGTCCACCTCGATCCAGGTGCCGTCGCTTTGTTGCACCGGGTAGGCGATCGGGTTGCCACGATTGGTGGTTCCGATGATCGTGCCACCCTGTTGGATGATGCCGCGAACCCTGTCACGAGTCAGCTCGATCAGCCCACCGTCGGGGTACTCCTCCGGGAACAGCAACCCGTTGAAGCCGTCGCGGATCCCGACGACATCCCAGTCGCGGTTTCGTGCGGCCAGGGTGGCTGCGCGGATGACGGCGTTGAGTCCCGGTGCGTCACCGCCGCCGGTGCTTAGAGCGACCCGCTTGATGCGAGATTTCACGAGGCGAACCCTACGCCGGTGATAGCGCCTACGCCCGAGTTCGGTTCGGGCGCCAACGATCCCTGTGCGCAGTTGCGGACGGTGCTTAGCGGTCTGTTAACGGTGGTCAGCTTCGTTTCCGCTCCGAGGCGGCTGGCGGTACAGTGCGGCACCGGCCGTGACACCCGCGCCCGCGGCGACAAACAGAACCCGCGTGCCCGCCGGGAGCCGTTCTACTTGCCCCTCGAACGCGGCCGCCAGCGCGGCGGTATGCATGCCCTGATCGTCGGCGACCGCGATCTGGTCAAACGGTACCCCAAGCCGATCGCTCAGCGCGGCGCGGAACCCGGGTCGCGGAGGAGCGGCGACAATCATGTCGATGTCAGGAAGCCCCACGGAATGCGCATCCAGGCAAGCGCGCGCCGCCTCCGCGGCGGACGCGGCGAATTGCTCATCCAAATCGGCCGACTCGCTGAACCGGAGGACATTACGGGCGTCAGCGAAACCTACTGTCGCAGAGAATATCCCGTTGTCGTCCGCCGAATTCACCCAGGACACGCGGCTCAGGCCGTAGTCGTCATCGGACCACCCGCACAACAACGCCGCCCCGGCGGCCGAAAACGGAAAATGCTTGCTCATCCCATGTCCCGGATCGGCATCACTGGCCACCACAAGTGCGCGGTGAACGCTGTGGGTTCGCAGGAAACCGTCGACGATCTGCAGCGCGGTAAGCACTCCGCAGGCGCCGTTGGCGATGTCGAAGGAGAACGTCCCATGACCGCCGGTGTGCGGATCCTCGGGGTTGGCCCCGATGTCGTCCTGAATCAGCGCGGCAAGCGCCGGCTCGCCCAGGTTGCGGTCGCGGTAGAGCCCCGCATTGACCACAAGATCCAACTCGTCCGGGTCGCATCCGGCCCGTTTCAGACAATCCTTGGCGGCGGTGACGGCGAGATGCAGCGCGCTGTGCTGATCACGCCAGCGCGCGTGCGCGATTTCGACTCGATCAATGACTGTGCCCATAGCGGCTCACCAAATCCTCATCCAGGGTCAGTAAAACCATGCCGATCTCCAGCCCGGAGGCCAACGCAACCAGCGCGATCCGTTCTCCGGCCACGATGCGTCCGGCCTCGAGTTCCTCGACGAGGGCCA
>NZ_JBKQOI010000379.1:0-12494 GCF_052145595.1 Mycobacterium sp.
TACCTGGCCGCCGCCAAGCTCGGCGTCAGCGTGACCCCGCTGAATATCAGGCTCGGCGATCCCGAACTCGTCCACATCGTCAACGACAGCCAAGCGGTGGCCATCGTCGCCGGCGACGGATACGAGAAGCGAGCCGCCGCCCTGCTTGCGTCCGCCCCGGCGGTCCGGCTGGGCCTCTCGCTCGACAACCACCTCGACGGCTTCGCCGATTACGAGGGGGCGCTGGCGCGGGCCCCCCGGGACGAGCCCGACCCCGGGCGCTACCAGGTGTCCGAGGACGACCTGGCGGTGCTGATGTACACCGGCGGGACCACGGGGCTCCCCAAGGGAGTCATGCTCAGCCACCGCAACGTGCTGACCGCGGCGATCGCCACCGCCCTCGGGCTCGAATTCACGAAGAACGACTCCACCTGCTTCGTCCTGCCGATCTTCCACGTCGCCTGGTGGCCGGCCATCACGCTGCTGCTGGTCGGGGGGAAGGTTGTCATCGTCCGCAAGCCAGACCTCGGCGAGATCCTGCGGCTCATCCAGGACGAGAAGTGCACCCACATGAACGCGGTGCCCACCCTGTACGGGTGGCTCATGGACATGGCGCCGGTCGGCTCCTACGACCTGAGCAGCCTGCGAACACTCACCTATGCGGGCAGCCCGATGCCCGTGGAGGTGCTCAAGCGAGCCATCACCGTGTTCGGGCCGATCTTCGCCCAGGGCTACGGCGCCACCGAGACCGCGGGCGGCCCGATCACCTTTCTTGAGGCCGCAGATCACCACCTCGACGGAGAAGACAGCCACCTGCTGGCGAGCGCAGGGAAGGCCGCGCTCTGCTCGGAGATCAAAGTCGTCGACGACAACGACGAGCGCGTCGGACCTGGCCAGATCGGTGAGGTCTGCGTACGGGGCAAGCACGTCATGACCGGCTACTGGAAGAACCCCGAGCTGACCGCAAGAACCCTTAAGGGCGGCTGGTACCACACCGGCGACCTCGGCTACCTGGACAAACGCGGCTACCTGTTCCTCACCGACCGCAAGTCGGACATGATCATCAGCGGCGGCGAGAACGTGTACCCCACTGAGGTAGAGAACGTCATCTACACCCACCCCGCCGTCCTCGAATGCTCGGTCGTCGCCACGCCTGACCAGCGCTGGGGGGAAATAGTCCACGCCGTCATCGTGGTCCGCGACGGCGCCCAGGTCAGCTCCGAGGAGATCATCGAACACTGCCGCCGGATACTGGCCGGCTACAAGTGCCCAAAGAAGGTGACCTTCGTGCAGAGCCTGCACAAGACCGCCATCGGCAAGATCAGCCGCAAGGACGTGAAGGAGCACCTCCGATGAGAAACACGCCTCTGAGCGGCAAGACCGCCTTCGTCACCGGCGGGCACCAAGGGATCGGCAGGGCCATCGTCGAGACGCTCGCCGGCGCGGGCGCGAACGTTGCCGCAGTGGATGTCAAACCCGCCATCGCGGACACCGCGGCCGAGATCAACAAGCGCACGCCGGCCTCCGAGGTCATCGCGGTGCAGGCCGACGTCACCTCCAGCCAGGACATCGCCGCCGCCGTCGCGCAGGCCAACCGGCGTGTGGGCCGGATCGACATCCTGGTCAACAACGCCGGGATCGTCGGCAAGAGGGCGTTCTCCTGGGACGGCGACGAGGACGTATGGCGGGCAACAATCGACATCAACCTCGTCGGTACCTACCGCGTCACCAAGGCCGTCGTTCCGCAGATGGTCCAGGCGCGGGCTGGACGCGTCATCAACATCGCCTCCATCTCCGGCAAGCAGGGCAGCCTGGGGAACTCGGCCTACAGCGCGTCCAAGCACGGCGTCATCGGCCTGACCCGCACGCTCGCGCAGGAGTTCGCCATGCTGGGACTCGGCGAGCTCACCGCCAACGCGGTCTGCCCCGGGGTGGTCGACACCCCACTGGTGTACGGCGAGGGCGGGCTCCTAGACGGCGTCTCGGCGCTCACCGGCGAGAGCCACGGGGTCGTGATGGAGAAGTACATCCTCACCCAGTCGCTGCAGCACCGCCTCCTCGACCCGCAAGAGGTCGCGGACATGGTGTGCTACCTCGCGTCCGACCGGGCGCGCGGCATTACCGGGCAGGCGATCAACGTCTGCGGAGGGTCGGTGTTCTACTAATGGCCACACAAATCAACCGGATCGTCGACGCCCACGTGCACTGGTGGGACGTCGAGGCGAACCCCTGGTATGAGTTCATCCGCAACGTCGGCGACATGACCGGCACGAACCTGTACAGCAACTACCTCCCCGCCGACTACCGGCAGAGCCTCGGTGGGGCCCCGGTGTCGAAGGTAGTTCACGTCTCCGCCGTGCCCGGAACCCAGTACTACATCGACGAACTGCGCTGGCTCGACGGCGTCGCCGCGAGTTCCGGCTTCGGGGTCGGCTGTGTCGGCTCCGCCGACCCGGCCCTGAGCAGCTCCGAGCTGCGCGCGCACCTTGACGCGCAGCTCGAATTCGGCCGGCTACGGGGTATCCGCGTCCTGGACGGCCTCGACCCGGACAGCGACGCCGCCCGCACCGTCGCCGACTGGCTCGTCGAGCGCGATCTGGTCTTCGACCTCGTCGCTCGCCCGGACACGCTCGGGCGATGGACCCGGTTCGTCGCCGAGCGCCCGCAGCTCAGGGTCGTCCTGGAGCACTCGGGATGGCCTTACGGCGTGGACGAGGCGTCCTATCAGGCGTGGGAAAGATCGCTGACCGGCTTCGCGCGTGGCACGGACGCCGCGGTGAAGGTCTCCGGGCTGGCCATGGTGACCCTGGAGATAAACGAGCCGAGCCTGAGGCCCTGGATCGAGTGCTGCATCGACCGGTTCGGCTGGGATCGCGTGATCTTTGCAAGCAACTTCCCCGTCGACGGGATCGCGGGGTCCTACCAGGACCTACTGCGCGCCTTCGACCAAGTGCTGAAGCCCGACAAGCCAGACCAGCTGGAGAAATTCTTCGCGGCCAATGCCGAACGAATCTACCGAGTCTAGCTCTAGCCGCTTGAGGATCCCCTTACGGGCACCACCTCGCCGCCATTGTCGCGGTCCGCTGACCCGCGCCGAGCGCCCCGATATGTCCGACTGAACCGGTTCTGAACGTTGCCATCACGGACTACGCTCAGGACCAGATCGGGAAGCACACCGGTCTCACGAAATGAGGTGTGCATCGAACCCGGGATGCTCCAGAACATAGGCGTTACGAAGTTTCGGCGAGCGGCACCGCGAAGGAGGGCTTAACAAGCTCGAGCGTCGCCTCGCCGGTGGGCTCCCAGGTGAGGATGTCGGGTGTGCGGTGGTGCGGAGATAGAGGTAGGTGGAACCACCCTTTGAACTGTGCCGGTCCGCACTGGTTCATGATTGCCGTGGCCCTAAAAGCGTTGGTTTTCTTACTTGTTGAAATGCTGAGTGGACGTTTATCTGGTGAACCTGATCGACGATTTGTGCTCAGTTCCAGTTGGGGAGCATGCCTTCAACGAATCGGAGTCGCTTGAGGTCGTCCCACAGCCAAGCTATTGCCAATCGGGTTGCCGGTGTTGTGCTGAGCACGTCGATCTTGCCGATGGTGATCGTGAAGGCGCCGGCGAATGGTGCGTATTCCGGTTTACTTTCGAGATATGACCGGAATTCGGCGTAGAGGGCGTCCTTGTCGTCCATGATCTGTTTGTGACGGTCGTCATTGATCGTCAAGGACACTCGGTTCGCCGTGGGTGGGTCGTCGTGACCTGAGCCGCGGTGCAGCGGCTTGAGCAGATAGCTGACGGTTGGCTCGCGGGGGCCGAAGAACTCATATGGGCTGCGTGGCTGGCTTGCTGAATAATGCATCACGCCAAAGAATTCCACCGGCATCAGGCCCCGGCGGGCCAGGGTGATACCGAAGTTGGGTAGAACCGCATTGGACAGCTCGAGATAACAGGTCATCGCGGCTCCCACAACAACCTTGACGCGCTGCGCCATGGTGTCGACGTTGAACGAACCCCAGGGGTTTCCGGGAGTGGGATCGATGTCAGGGTAGGGGTACCGGGGATTCTCAATCTTCCAAGATTGCTGACCCGTGGGGTCTGCGGCGGCGGCCCGATGTGCCTGCCAAGCTGCATCGAGGTCGCGCTTTTCTTCCTGCGCGACTCCCGGGAGCTGTTGGCCTGTATGGAGGAAGATGTTCAGAAATTCGCCGCTGATGTCGTTGGCCAGCTCTTCTAGCGTGCGGTTCCAGACCCAGTTAATCCCGCCGGACACCGGCCCGTGCCGAAGGACTCGTGGCTTCACATCCTTGACACGTGACTGCTGCACCACCCGTGGCAGAGGTTCTAAGCGACCGGCGTGGGAGGGCATCCAGGCGATGCTCACCTGGCTTGGTCCATCGACCGACACCGCGACGGTGGTCTCATCGAATTGTGTGCAACCGCGTTGGCGGAACGGGAAAAATGCTTGGGCAACAACGGGCCCGACGCCGTCCAGCCATGCGTGCGTCGCCAGCCGGATGCGGTTGCCGACGTGTTCCCAGTCCTCACGCGAGAGGTTGGGTCGCGGACGGGTCAGTCCGCCGCGTTGGGTCTCCATCACGATCCAGGAGGCAGCGCCTGGATTCCAGCGCGCGACCGCGGCTATGATTTCGTCGGCGTGGCTGGGCTCCCCGGCGGCGAGAACGATGGCGAGGACATATTTCCACCGGTCGAACGATTGCAACGACGTCAGGATCTCCGCGGGCAGCACCTCACCTTCCAGGAGGGCTTTGGCGGCGAACCACTGTTCGAATGTGGCCAACGCAAAAGAACAGTGCCGGCCATCCGAGGACACTAGCGGCGAACGCCGGATCTTGGCTGCGGTGTCTGCTGTCGTGAACGACGTCGGATCGACTGCACGGCCAGTTCGAACGGATTGCACTGCCAGCGTGCGTAATTCGCTGTAAAGCTCGTAGCCTTCAGCCTCGACGACATCAGCGACGACTAAGTCGATCAATTCCGAAATGCTGGTCGCGCCGTGTAGTGCTCCGGCATGTCGGCCGACGAGCACCGCGAACAACGGGCGGGTTATGGCCTGCTCGAGCTGTGCACCGAGATCACCAACATCCGAGCCGGCCACTGTCGTGATGATTTGTTCGGCCTGGGACTTGGGCAGATCGTCCACGCGAATCTGCAGCCGGGTGTCGAAGGCACTTTTCAGCATCTCAACGGGCATTTCCCGGGACGTCAGCAGCACCCGGCATTGCGGCCATCGGCCAACGAAATCCGAAGCCTGACTGAGCATTGTCGCCGCGTCTTCGGTGCGCTCGTCGAGCCCATCTACTACGACGTCACATCCTGATGTGCTGAGCACCTCGTGGCCAATTTCGCCTGCGAGCGCGGCTTCGAGCGGGCCATCCAGTTCTTTCATCTTCAGCCACACGGGCACCCGGGCAGCAGCATCGGCGCTCGCCTGCGACACGAGTTCCCCGAACCACTCCTCAGCGACGTCTGATTTTCCAGCGCCCAGAGGCCCGGTGAGAACGCGGAATGAACCCGGGGGAAACTCGTCGCCGCTAAGCTCACCTGGCACGGGTGACCGAAGCGACAAACTGCGGCTGAGTTGCTCGTCAGACAATCCCGCGCCGCGCCGGCGGGCTCGAGTTCGTTCAATCGCTGTCGCGGTGCTGCGCTCAAGATATGTTGCGCGCCCCATGATCTCGTACGGAGTACGCGGTGCTTGAATGACCGTATCGATGTTGGTGGCAGAGACGCCGCCGCGATCAGAGACGTTGACCTGGGTGCCGGCCGGCTCCACGGCTCGGCGATTCTTACGACCGAAGACACTCACGGCTTCGACGTGTCCTCCGGGTCGGGCGGCGGCTGCGACGTGCGCACGCCACCCTCGATGTTGATCGCCGAGACGCCACCGCGATCGGACGACAAGTAAGTGCCACCGGTCGATTTGGCTGATTGCTGAACCGCGGACTGCTGACTTACCGTGCCGGCGCTCGGCCCGCTGGTGCTTTGCTGGAGGCGGAACGACCAGATCGCGCCCACGACCGCACCGATAAACCCGGCCGCGACAACCACCCACCACCAGTGGTGGCCGGCCTTGCCTACCTCCGCCAACGCGTACGTAGTGAGGATCCCCGACCCCGCGATCAGCGAAGACGGCATCCAGTACCGCCGGACCAGACCCTGACCAGCCATCTGCCACACCCATCTGTCGGCAACAACCACCACGCGGCATGCAACGTGCCATACATAACTTAAGCCTGGGGACCGACATATTGACGCCACGACACGCTGCTCACCGCGGCTTTATTGTGCGCATCGTGGCTCAGAAGGGCAGATAACGACGGATCGTCGGCATTCCGGTTCTTGGTCACGCCCATCCGCATCGTCTGCGCAAACACCCAAAGCGCCGCGATCGGTTCCGCCAAAGCCAGTTTCGCGATCCGCCACACCGGCGGGGCACTTGCCTCCATCCAGGAGGCCCGCAACGCCCTCAAGCTCAGCTGGCGCTACGTGGAGGCCTTCGAAGCCGAAGCCGCCGAGCTCTACGCGCAACCGATGAATACCGAGCAGGTGCGCCGCTTCGCCGACACCCTGCTCGAGGTCGACGCCGCCGGCACCGAGCCACCGCCCGCCACCGCCGCGAGCGGGCCACCGGCATCGTCAAGCTGTGGACCTCGTTTCCCACCATCGCTCCGATCGCGGGAACCCGATGGGCCGCCTACAACGCCGTGACCGAATACCTCGACCACGTCGTTCCCATCCGCGGAGCACGCACCGCCGGCGACGCCAGCGCAGCACGCGCACTGCGCAACATCACCACCGCCGGCAGCAGCCAATCCCTGAAAGCCCAAGCGTTCCGGATGCTGCAAACCCTGTAACCGGCCCCACCGGCCACCGGGGCCCGGCCAGCTCCCCACCCACCGGGGCTGGTCGGGCCCCCTTTTTTCTTCGGGTACATCGACATCACCAATCGCCCGCCGCCACCGTCCGCCACCAGGCCGCCAACCGGCCACCATCAGCTCCGCCTCGACGGCGCGCCGCCATGCGGTGCGCCCGTCCCGCTTGTAAGGCCGCAGTTACGCCCCGGCGACACGGCCCGCCCCGCTCCCGCGGCGCGACCCGCCGACGCCGCACTACGCGATTCCCCGCCCCGGCCGCGCTAACCGGAATTGCAGTGGGCGCGCCGCGATCCGCCACGCCGCGCTCACCACAGCGTTGGTTCCTTCGAGCCCAGCAATGCGGCGGCCACCGCATCGGCATCCCAACCATTGCGCACCGCATCGCGCAATGCCACCGCCCTAGCCCGACGTGCCTTCACAACGTTGTCTCCGCGGCGCACCGCCACGCACCCGCCGCCGCGGCCCGCCCGGGCCATCATCACCATGATGTCACGCTGCGACCCGGGCACGACATGAAGCAAACCCGTTTCGCCCGCTGAACTCACGCAGACGCACACTGTGTTGTTGCAGCCGTCCAGCGCCCGCACCCACGGCTCTAAAGGCGCGCCATCCACTGCGGACGCCAACGCATACCGGTTGGCGCGCACCATGATCCGCATACCGCCGCGGCGCACCCACCACCGGCCGTACCCATCGCCCCCGAGGGACGCCCGCCAGATCGCGCAGTCATTTGTCTCCGGGCCTCGTACCACGTTCGCCTCAAACCGGTCCAACTCCTCACCGTGGATACGCCGATCCACCACGAGCCGTGCGGTTGCGAACGCCCCAATCTCCCCGACGCTTTCCAGTACCGTGCGGCCTCGTTCGCCGCGATCCGCGTTCATCATCGCCGCGCCCACCGACACCGGCCCGTCACGCCGGCGGCCGCGCTGCCAATCCGTCGTTCGCGGCGACGCTCACCGGTGACATCGACGCGCCAACATCCGCGATTCCCGGCCCCGAATCGACGTCGGTCGGGCCAGCCAGTTCAGCACCCCCAGCCGCCGCTTCCGGCATCGCCGCGGCATCCGGTGCCGCATCGGCCTCCCGAATCAGCTCGCGCGCAGTCTTTTCCGCCACACCGGCCATCCTTGCGATCTCCCGCAAGCTCTCCCCGCGATCACGCATCGCCCGCAAAGCCCCACCCGCCGACACGCGCGCCTTGCTGCGCCGTCGCGCGGCCTGCGCAAGCACCCCGTTTACCCGCTCAGTCAGCCATGCCTCTACCGCATCTTCGCGTTCCCGCGCCGAAAAGAACGCAGCCAAATCCTCAACATTCGCCCGGGTCCGCCGCAGCAACTCCTCCTGGGCCACCGCCGCGGCCTCGCGCGCCGCCCGCCGCGCTTCCTTCGTATCGCCTTATTTCCCATCAATTACACGCTAAAGCCCTCAAACCCCTTACGCCGCGGCCGAACCCAAAAACTTTCCCCGATGCCCCCCCCCCACTCACCAGCCCTGCACCCGACCACTCGCCACACCAGCCCACCGGCACTTAGGCCACCCTAACTTCACCGCCTCACCGAACATCACACCTCTTGCACTTAGGTCTCGAAACAGCAACATTTCGTCCCGACGTTTTAAAATGCGAGGTATGGACGCGAGTGACACCAGTCCCTCATGCCCCCGCTGCGGGCTGCCGATTGACGCGCCACTACCCGGCGACAGTCCGCGCCGAGGTCGGCGCAGAATTTGGTGCTCAACGGCCTGCCGGCGGGCGGCCCACGCCGAGCGGGCCGCCGCCGAACGCGCTGGCACCGCGGTTCGCGTGATCGAGGTTCCGCGGTACTCCCCCGCGGTTGTTCGGCCGGTGATTGTCCCCCGCCCTCCGACGATTGAAGACCTCGAAATGCAAGTGCTCAATGACCCCGACCACTGCGCTTGGGTGCTCACTCAAATCACCGTCCGCGCCCGTAAGAAAGAGCTCGATAAGCGAGTGTTACGAGCGGCCAGGGAGCTTGCGCACGTACTACTGCCGAATGCCACGCGGTACTAATTCACCCCGTGTCGAGTCGGGACCCGACAGGACAGATTCGAAAAGATCTGCCTCAGGGTTGCTGCAGCATCGCTAGTGCGCGGATCGCGTGAGACGTGTCCTGGCTGGCGATCTGCAACGCGATGGGTGTTCGGGCGTGATTCGATGGCACTGCGAAGCGGCCCGGCGGGCCGGAAGCAGAAACCGATTCACCGACGGCAGCGGTGATTACCGTGCGCGCGCAGACCTCGAGCCAACACGGGCCGATATGCCGAACGCGATGCGTACCGCACCCCCGGCGAGCGCTTCCTTGCTGTCGATGGTCGACTCGAAAAACGAGCCTTAGGCGCCACCACCAGTCAGCACAAACGACGAGCCAAACTCGGCGCGGGCGGCGTCGCACAGAAGACCAGCATCCACCAATACGGCGCTAGCCCCAGCTGATGGCGCAACGCGGCACAAAGTGGCCATGCGCCCACTAATCCGATTCGGGACAGACCGTCGACGCGGCCTCCTGGAAGAGGATCAGCTCTTGCAATTTGAACCCGAACGCCGTCGTTCGATGACCCCGTCAAGTGGCGGTAGCGGACCTCGCCAACATGATGTTCGGCAGGGTTGCGGGCCTTCGGAGCGTGTCTTTCGCGAACCGACTTGAGAGGATTTGCACTACGGCGATTCACTTAGTTGGCGAAGGTTGACCCACTGCGCGTGAGCATCGTCGGCATCGATCCCGAATTGCTGTTTTGTGCTATCAAGCGAGTGGTAGATGTCTTTCAAATCGGCAGCCCGCTCGGGGTTTTCCTGACGACGTTCGAAATCTGCCAACGCCGTGAGCGCGATTCGGTACCTGGCGAGGTGGGACACTACGTCGGTGAGCAGCGCGGCCCGCTTGCGCGCAGTCTCGACGACATTGGGGGACGGCGAAACCGGGTATGGCCGCCGGCGCGGATCCATCGCTTTCACCATCTTGCGACCTTAACCACCCCCGTTGCGGCCACGCGACGGTCGAGACGTGTCGGTTTGGGGCGCAGTTAGGCGTCGCGTGGCGGATTTCTGCTTAGGTACCGCGCGACCGGGAACCAGCGGGAATTACTGGTGTGCACCACGTTTAGGCTGTGCTGCGCGCAACGACATACATGCGAGAGAACTTTTGCACGACCGTCGCCTTAGCCCTGTAGCCTTCGTACACTGGGACAATGAGCACCTCCAGTAGTAAGCATGACCCAGGTGCCTCGGTCATTCCGACTCGGCGCATACAGCGGCTTGCTGTCAAGGACGTCCTCGATGCGCTGCGAATCAGCCGATCGTCGGTATCGTCCCCAACGACGCGAACGCGAAAACCCTTGCCGGCCAGTGCAAGGACAGGGCACACCGCCGACCCAAATTCGGGCTTCCCGGACGTCGTGTGCTGGTGTACCAAACAATGGCCTTGCAAGACTGTGCCCGATCATCGCAGCGATCGGGAGGAATTTGCTCGCCAACTCATCGCCAGAATTGATAAATCCGACCGCGATCGCGAGAACGTACTCATCTACCGAGTCGATCCTGGGGACCGCGACGCAGCACCCCTGGACGAGCTCATCATGCCTACCGTCGCCCAACACATCGCCTGGAGAACCGAATACGAAAAGGCGCTTCTCGTCGCCGGACCACCAGGCGGACAACAAATTTCGGCGACAGGATAGGAAGGGCAGGAGCTATCACGATGGATGACGTGCTAACCGCGGGCGAGGTGTCACGTATGACGGGCATCCCGGTCTCCACACTGCATGATTGGGCGGCTAAGCGAGAGCGAGGGCTGGAGTCGCCGGGGCCGCATCATTGCAAGTTGTCATCCCGGCATCGGCGCTGGATGCGCGCTGATGTCGTGGAATGGCTCGCCGCAGCACGGTGTTGAGCGATGACTATTCGCAGACGTGAAGCGCAGTCTGGCACCCGCTGGGACGTCGAATGGCTGCTGCCCGATGGGACTAAGCGATCCAAGACATTCAAGACACTGCGGGCCGCCAAGTTGTTCGACGGTGAATTGAGGTCCGCTCGCGAAGATGGCGAGGCGGTCGATCCGCGCGGCGGCAAAACCGAGCTGCGCGTCGTATACAAGAGTTGGCTTGCCTCCCGGCCCGATCTGTCGCCGAAAGTACGCCGCGGTTACGAGGACAACTGGCGGCTGCGGATTGAGCCAAAGTTCGGCAACTGGCCGATCGGGCGAATCTTGCGAGAGGACGTCCAGGAATGGGTCAACGAAATGACCGCTGCAGGCCTCGGGCCCCGCACGGTGCGATGGACGCACAGTGTGTTGCGGATGACGCTGGACCACGCCATCACAGACAAGAGGCTGCGCGGCAAAAACCCATCGGCGAATGTGCGGTTCCCGCCGATGGGAGAAACCAGCCATGTCTATCTGACCGCGGTGGAAGTGGCGAAGCTGGCCGAACTTTGCGATACGGCCACAGGCGAGGGCTCAAGAGCCGCAAAGCAAGGCGACGTGGTGCTGATCCTCGCCTACACCGGACTGCGGTTCGGAGAATTGACCGGACTCAACGTCGAAGATGTCGACCTGCAGGCGCGGCGTATTCGCGTTCGCCGGTCGATCACGCAGTTATCTGGTCGCCTCCTCGAAGGTCCACCGAAAAGCCGTGCGGGTCGTCGTAGCGTGCCAATTCCAGAACGGCTGATGTCAACCCTTGAACGCCGAATCGAGGGGCGTCCACCTGGCGAGCCAGCGATCGTGTCGCCGAAGGGCTCGCGGCTCGGCCTCGAAAACTGGAAACGCGCCGTTGGCTGGCGGACCAGGATCGCCGAACTCGGGCATCCCACGATGCGCGTGCACGACCTCCGACACACCTACGCGTCGCTGGCTCGATCGGCGGGCGCCGACATGAAACTCCTTCAGGTGACGATGGGCCACGCCTCGATCGTGGTCACCGCCCACACCTACGCCGATCTCTACGACTCCGACCTGGATCGTGTAGCGGATGCGCTCGACGGGCTCGGCGGCTAACCATGGCGGCGGATAAACGGCGGATAAGCCCGGGCGGGTGCGGGCGATGGATCGAAATATGCACAGCGGAAATGGCCATGACCTGCATCGACGGTGGTGGTCCCGGCTGGGATCGAACCAGCGACCTTCCGCGTGTGAAGCGGACGCTCTCCCACTGAGCCACGGGACCGGCGCCGAGAGGCGAACGACGTCGAAGACTAGCACGAAGCTGACATCGCGGATCGGCCCACGTGCGTCCCGAGGACCCGCTAGCCTAGAGCCGCAACTCACCGAGAGATTTGTGTGCGCCCGCTCAACTGGACTATCGTCGTCCTTCGCACCGGGCGCCGATCTCGCCCGTTGCGCGCGGATGTAGCGCAGTTGGTAGCGCATCACCTTGCCAAGGTGAGGGTCGCGGGTTCGAATCCCGTCATCCGCTCGAAGGTGCAAGTGGCATCAATCCCCAGCGGTGGAGTGGCCGAGTGGTGAGGCAACGGCCTGCAAAGCCGTGCACACGGGTTCGATTCCCGTCTCCACCTCCAGCTTCGATCCCCAAAGCGCGATTAGCTCAGCGGGAGAGCGCTTCCCTGACACGGAAGAGGTCACTGGTTCAATCCCAGTATCGCGCACC
>NZ_JBKQOI010000380.1:0-13280 GCF_052145595.1 Mycobacterium sp.
GCCGGTCATCTTGTAAGAATTTTCTCACGAACCGGCCGCGGCGGACGTGAGCGACACGCCCGAAATTGCTGATCACCCCGCCGCAACCACTCCGGCGCGCGGCTCTATGTCAGGAGCCCTGGTGTCACGTCGCAGCAGCGGCGCTCAGCGTCGTCACGCCTCGGTGAGCAGCCGCGCGGCGAGGGTAGCCAGGTCGGGGACTGTGAGGTCGAACGTGTCCGACGGTGCGGGAACGCCGTCGCCGACGCGTTGTACGAAAGCGGTGCGCAGCCCGTAGGCTACCGCGGTGCGGAGGTCCCAGGGGTGGGCGCCGACCATAAGCGTCCGGCGCGGGTCGAGCGCCAGCCGTCGAGCGCGAGCCGGTACACGGCGGGGTCCGGCTTGTAGGCGTGTACCATCTCGCCGGACAGCACGCAGTGTCATGTAAGCCCGGCAGCCGCGAACAGGTCCGTCAGCATCGACAGGTTGCCGTTCGGCACTGCCACGGTAGTGAAGCGCCCGGCGAGGCGGCGCAGCGCGGCCTGCGAGTCGGGCCAGGGCCTGAGCCGGTGCCCGGCCAGTGCAAGCTGCCGGACGGTAGCCTCCGGCAGCGGTGGGCCGTCGCGCAGCACGTCGGCCAGCGCTTCGGCGTTGAGGGCGTCGGTGGACCGCCATGGCGCGCCCTCGCGGATCGAGGACACCAGCGCGGCGAAGCGCCGCGCCCAGGCTGCTGCCAGCGCCTCAGCCTGCCATCGCGCGTCCGCCTGGTCCAGCGCGGCCGCCAACTCGGCGCGCATCGACCCGGCCTCGTCCACCACGGTGCCGAGCACGTCGAAACAGCAGGGTCTCCACCTCATCCGCAGTGATCACGCACCTTTCGTCCCACCGGAGGACCGCATACGCGCCACACGCATCGTGGCCAACCTCCGGGTGGCTGACGTTGAGGCGGCGAAGAGCCTCTACGCCCACTACCCCGGGCTGAGTACCGAGGAGTTCAACATTGGATGGGTGGCTCGCTACACCTCTCCCGGCACCAGGGCGAACGTCCAGCGCGTAACGCGACGGAGCCGCACCCGAAGACTCGATCATTTCCGTCCACACGGATGACGTCGAAGGTGCTTATGCAGAAGCTCAGAAACTCGGCTACGAGATCGTGCACCCGATAACTACAGAGCCGTGGGGTGTACGCCGGTTCTTCGTCCGGGCACCAGACGGCAACGTCATCAACATCGTGAATTATCGGGACTGAAACAGCGGCGCGGCGTGCGATTCGGGGCGGTCAGCCACGGTCATCCACGTGACCGTCGGTGGCCGACATCAAGCTCGTTCGCGAAAGCTAGAGACGCACTCACATGGTTGATATGGAGGTGATAGCGAGGCGCGTGCACTGGGATCAACGTCGGACAGTTGCCGGAGACCCGAGCGGCCAGCGACCCCCGGCACCGTTGCCGAGCACAGCGAGCAGCGCGATGAGCATGCAGCCACGCTAACCTCTCCATGGGCGGGGCAGCTCACCCATCGAGGGTGACCTGGGACAGCAATGGCTGGGAAGCGACCTGCGGGGAGGGTAGCAGGGACTGCCATTCACGAGTGGACCATTCCGCTCCAGATGAAGCGGCTCAGACATCCTGGCCCGCCCCCGTCTTCCTCATAGCTGCCGGTCCCCGTTGAGCGGTTGACGGGTCCAGGGTCGGCGAATGCCGATCGCGCAGCAAGGCCACGTAGTTAAGGGTCGGGCGCAGTTGTCGAGGATGTCTGGCTGGCCGGAGTGTTGAGCGCGTAGGTGCCCCTCGCCGCCGCAACCTGACCCCGGGCAACCGGAAGGAGGTGACACCGTGTAACCGAACCCCGCCCACCAGGTGTCACAGGACGCGACGCTACGCCGCCGCTGCGGAAAACCGCGACTGTAATATAGTGGGCGAAATCATCACCGCACTGATCTCGCGCACAATCGGGCGAGCGGGGCTGGGCACCCGCCGCAGCGACATCACGGATTCCGGCGGCCCGCGGCCACGCCGCCGCAGGCACCTGCCCCCGATGACAGGTCATGACCGGCCCCGGGCCGGTCCTAGTCACCCACCGCCGTGTCTGTTTATCCCGGCTGGAGCAGGACCATGCCATTTACCGCCAGATCACCGAAGCAGTCGGCGCCTGGGCCGATCGGGGGGCCGGCGGCGCCGCCGGTCGACATCTCCGCGGGCATGCCGCGCACGATGCGCGACGACCTCACCGGGGACTTCCTGGGCCGCGGCTACGACCAGCGCATGCGCGCGGAGACCAGCAGCCTCAACATCTATGACTCGCCGTCGCGCGGCGGCGCCCTCCTGCGGTCCACTCTCCTGGATCTGGCTCCCGCCCCCGACTCCGGCGTGTGGAACGACACCCAAGGGGCGTGGGGCAACAACCCCCCTCCCGGTGAGTACGACTACACATGGGCCCAGTATGGGCAGGAAAGCACGCAGGGTTGCTCCGGCTGCTTCCAGACCCTCTGGGAGGCCTACCACCTGAACACGATCTACCTCGCCCGCAACAACGACGCTTTGTTCATCGCTGGAACAACAGGAAACGTCTTCGACACCTACGGCGGCGACCCTGCCTACCAGAACTTGCTCTACGTGGTGCCGCCCGACGGTTCGTGCGCGAGCGCGAGTTGCGCCATCCGGGTCGCGTTGCCGAACCAGTGGCCGTGGCCGGCCGGCGCGCTCCAGGATATCGTCCGCGCGATCGGGGTGACGTCACTTGCCGCTGGATACGTGGGCACCGTGCCTTATCTCGCCGTCGGGCTGAGCGACGGCGGCGTGCAGATCTACAACGTCAGCGGGACGCCGCAACTCACCTCGACCTTCGGCGGCATGGCCACCCCGGACGGGTCGCAAACCCCGCCGACGGCGCTTGCCTGGGACCCGTCCGGATCTGGCCTGCTGGCCGTCGGCGTCATCAGCTGGGCCAACGAGGGGTTCTTCGTGCACGTCGACCGGGACGGGAACGTGCAGCCGAACTGGCTGACCTGGGCGCATCAGGGCGGGATAGCGCTAGTACCATCGCCCCTGTGCGCGGCGTTCGGGCAGCGCCAGGACGGCTCGCCGGTCGTCGCGTTCGGCATGACCGACGCGACACTGCAGCTCGTCGACCCTACGGGCACCGGCGCGCCGACGAACACGCTGGCCGCATCCGGTCCCGGTCCGGGCGGGGCCGGGATCATCGCGGTGAACCCGATACCCAGGTTGGACGGCACGGCCGGCGGCTCAGATTACGCGGTGTCGTACCAGCAGGAGTTGTACGACGTCCTTGCCGGCGGGTATGGCGGCCTGCTGCGGTGGGACGGGACCTCCAGCGGGCTGACCGCCCAGCCGGTGAGCGCCGGGTCGCCGAATTCGGTGTCGCCGGACTGGGACTCGTTCCGCGAATGGTATCCGGGAATCAAGGAAGGACGGTTCCAGGTCAGCAACACCTCGGGGGAGCCGGTCACGGTGGGTTTGCAGGCGTCGCCCAGCCCCGGGTACGGCTGCTGGTACGCCCCGGGCTGGGCTGATGCTCCGGCGTTCCCCCCGGGGGGGATCACGCTGGCGGCCGGCCAGAGCTCGGCGATCTACACGATGGGGGCATACACCGCCGGAGCGAGCGGCGGGTGCGCCGCGACGGATGTGACCGGCGGCTGGCTCGGCTACCTGACGATCACACCGGTCAGCCATCCCGCTGACACTCGCCTGGTCGGCCTGCGGCTCAACCGTGACATGACCGTGGACGTGGCGGATCAGGCTGGCGGCTCGGCCACGGTGTCGATCACGAACGCGGACAACCAGCTGGCCGCGTTCGGGCTGTGGACCGTCACGGTCGGCACGCCTCCCGCGCCCACCCCGCAGCCGTCGCCGACGGTGATCGGCTCCCGGGTGACGCCGGCGGGCTGGCCGAGTCCGGCGGTGTACCGTTTCGACGTGACCGGCGCGGCCTACCAGCTGCCGGCGCCGTACCAGTTCGGGAACCAGGTCATGGTGGCGCCGCTGCTGGTGCAGGGCTCCGTCGATGGGAGCAGCTGGACCAGCCTCGGGACCCTGGTGCCGGCAACCGAGCCGGCCGTGGCGGCCGGTTCCGCGGATTCCCCGGCCCGGCTGACGCTCGGGCCGGCCAGGTTCTGGTGGGAGAACCCGCCGGGACAACCTGCCTACCAGTGGATCCGGGTCGGGCTCGGACCCGCTGGGGTTGCCTCCCCGGTGGCGCTGGCGGACCTGCCGCCGCCGGCCGGCGAGACCAACGTGAGCGGCCCGCAGATCGCGCCGGCCAGCAGTGACGGGGTGGCCCGGCCGGTCAGCAGCGGCGTCGACCAGGCTCCGCTGCTGGTGCAGGTGCTGGACGGCAACAGCAATCCCTTGCCGGTCACTGACCCAAGTTACCAGCGGATCTACTACCGCGATGCCTCCGGCAACCTGGTCACGAACCTGTTCCGCGCCGGCGACGACCCGGCCGGCTTCATCGGGGTCAGTCCCTACGCGGGCGCGTATCCCAATGACGGGTCGGTGACCAAGGGCCCGGCGGTGGCGGGCACCTACCATTACGTGTCGACCACCAGCACCAACGACCAGAAGATCACCGGCTATGCGGGCGGTGCGCTCAACGGGGGGGTGCCGGCCCCGAGCCAGGCGATTGAGGTGCGGGCCTCGGCGATCGCCCCGGTGGCCAGCGCGACCTCGGCGTCGACCGGCATCTCGCTGGCCGGGTGCGCGGACTTCACCGGCTCCAGCCTGTGCCGGCTGGCGCCGGTCACCGCCGCCAGCCCGGCGCTGTTCCTGGACACCGCCGACGGCGGGCAGATCGGGATACTGACCGCGGCACAGGCGACGACCAGCGTGGCTAGCTTGCCGCTGCAGCAATCCGCCGGGATGCCGGAGCACCTGCTGGCCTCAGCGCCGCTGACCGTGTCCGACACGGCAGCGACACTGACCGGCACCTCGGCGTTCCTGCCCGGCGACCACGTGGACACCTGCCTGGTGGCGCACGGCGTGCTGGTCCCGGTCGTCAACATTCCGGCCAGCAGCTGAGGTGAGCCAGGTGAGAAGCGGTCTATCGGTGGTGTCGGGGGCGATCGGCCTCGGCGGCGGGTTGTCGGGCTCGGTGGACGAACGCACCGGGCTGTTCTCGGTGTCGGTGCCGGTGGCGGCGGTGGCCGGGCCGGGCTCGGCCGGGGTCACCTGGTCGCTGGTATGGGATCAGGCCCGGGCGGCCGGCGGGCTGGACCGGTCCGGGTTCGGGCCCGGCTGGTCGCTGGGTGTCTCGTTCGTCGACCCGGCCACGCCGGCGACGGTGTACCCGGCCAACGGCGGCGCCTACGTCGCCGGCGGCTCGTACCCGTCCGGGCTTCGGGACTATCCGCTGCGCGATCTGGCCTACACGCGGGCGTCCGGGACGGTGCCGGCCCGGGCCGGGCTGCCCACCGCGGGGTACGCGTTCGTGCTGTCCTACGACGACGGCCGGACCGACTACTTCGACGGCAACGGCAACCTCATTTCCCGGACCGACAGGTTCGGTAACAGCACCGTGCTGACGTGGCAGCCTGTCGGCGGCGGGGGGTGGGCGCCCAGCTCGATCGTGGACGGCTACGGGCAGGCCACCACGTTCAGCTACACCCCGTCGTCGGTGGTGGTGTCGGCTCCGCCGCGGTCGGACGGCGTCGTGGCCCGCACCACGATCGCGCTGGACGCGGCGCGTCGCGTGACGTCGGTGACCGACCCGGCCGGCGCGGTGGCGCACTTCGCCTACTCGCCGGTGTCCGGGTCCCCGGTGGAGCTGCTGACCTCGGTCACCTCCGCGTCGCAGGCGCGAACGCTGATCACCTACCAGTCGATCGGGTACCAGCCGGGGCTGACGGCGGTGCAGGCGGTGGTCACGGTCGACGCCTCGGACACGGTGCTCGGCCCGGCGCGGCTGTTTTCCATGGACCCGGCGCAGAACACCGGCCGGCACAACTACACCGGCTACCCGCGCTATAACGGCGGGTCCTCCGACGGGCTGTTCGAGTCCGGGGATCCGAACTACTTCTACACCACCTCGATGACCAGCTGCGTGATCCGGCAGCTGCCGCCGCCGTCCACCTGCCCCGGCTCGCCGACCTCCACCGTGTCGACGTACGATTCCCAGCACCGGCTGGTCGCCCGGACGGTGCTGGCCGGGCCCGTCACGGTGCAGCAGCAGACCGCGACCTACCCGCCGGTGCGCGCGGTCAACGTGCCGGGGAACTACGCGCGCCCGGCGACCACGACGCTGACCTACTCGGCCACGTCGGGCGTGGCCGGCATCGCCGCCGCCACTGGCAGCCGCACCGTGACGACCAGCCGGGCCTACGACGACCACGGCCGCGTGACCCAGTCGACCGATGAGACCGGCACCACCACGGCGATCACCTACGACGACGCGTACGGGCTGATCACTAGCGTGACGATCACCGGGGCGGACGGCTCCCGCAGCCAGACCACCCACGTGCTGTCGGCGGATCACAAGACGATCAGCAGCGCCACCACGGCGTACGCCGCACCGGGCCAGCCGCTGACCGCCCGGTCAACGACCAGCTACCGCTACGACGTCTCCGGGCAGCCAGCGCAGCGCACCATGACCTGGGCACCCGGCGCCAAGCCGGCCGGCGGCAGCGGCGGCCCGGACACGGTGACCACGACGTTCGCGACCTCGGTCGACCCCGCCGCCCGGACGCGCACCGTCACCATCACCACCGTGGCCGGCACCCCCGCCGCGGCGAGCACCAGCACCGTGCTGGACCTGGTGACCGGGCAGCCGGTCCGCACCAACGACCCGCTCGGCCGGATCACCAGCTACGGCTACGACGCCGCGGGCCGCCAGACGAGCAGGATCACCCCGGACGGATTGACCACCAAGACCTCCTACGCGGCAGCGACAGGCGCCACGCCGGCCGCCCGCACGGTCTCCACTCCGGACGGCCGGGTTGCCCAGACCGCCTATGACGCCCTCGGCCGCAGCGCCCGGGTCACCGACAACGTCCGCAACCAGGCGTTCAGCGGCTCCCCGGCCGCACGGCAGCTGGCGGCCTACAGCTACACCCTGGACGGCACGACGATCACCGCGACCGACCAGCAGGGCCGCACCATCACCACCACGCTCGACGTCCTCGGCCGCCAGATCCAGCAGGCCGGCCCGGCCGGCATCACCCACGCCACCGGCTACGACGACGTCGCCCACACCACCACGCAGGCAGCCGCCGCGGCCGGCTCAGCCAGCCCCGACGCGACCCGCACCACCAGCTACGACAACGGCAACCGGCCGGTCTCCATCCAGCGTCACTACAGCGACGGCACCGCCGACGCGGCCCAGACCACCAGCTACGACGGGCTGGGACGCATCACCTCCCAGACCTCCGACGACCTCACCCTGGCCTACGCCTACCTCGCCGCCGGCGGGGCCACCACCGCGCAAACCGCCACCCCGCAAGACACCCCGGCGTTCCCCGCGGACCCGGTCGACCTGTCGGAAACCCTCGCCCTCGGCGGCCAGCAGACCAGCAGCACGCGGACACAACCGGACCAGGCCGCCAGCCAGGGGACGCGGGTGGGCTACGACCCGGCCGGGCGGATGGCCACCTCCACCGACCCGGACGGCCGCACCACCGGCTACACTTACCACTCCGACGGCACGGTTGCCACCCGCACCACCCCGTCCGGCACCGTGGTGGCCGACTCCTACGACCCCGGCACCGGCCGGCTGACCAGCGTGACCGCGCAGCCTTCCGGGGGCGCCGCGGTGACCCGCACCTACGGCTACGTCCCGGCCGGGCAGCCCGGCGCAGGCCGCGTGCAGACCATCAGCGACGGGACCAGCACCGTGACGTTCGGCTACGACGCCGACGGCCACGTGGTGTCCCGGTCCTACTCCGACGGCACGGCGACGTCCGCGACGTACACCGACACCGGGCTGCTGTCCACGACTACCGACGTGACCGGCGCGGTCACCAGCTACAGCTACGACGCGGCGGGCCGGATGACGACCGCGACCCAGACCCGCGGCACCACGACGTTGGCGTCGGTGACCTACACCTACGACCCGATGTCCCGCGTCCAGGCCACCACCCGGGCCAACGGCGTCACCACGACGAACACCTGGACCGCCCGTAACCAGCTCAGCAGCCAGCGCACCACCTCCGGCCCGGGTTCGGTGATTGAGGAGCACGACTACACCTACGACAGCCACGGCAACGTCGCGACCCGCACCGACACCCACCCGGCGGTGCCCGGCACCCCCGCCACGGCCGGCACCTGGACCACCGCCTACCGCTACGACGCCTACAACCGGCTGATCAGCTCGGCCACCTACGCTGGCCCCGGAACGTCGGGACCGGCGCAGACGTCGACCACCTACACCCTCAACGTGGCCGGCGACGTCGTGGCCACCACGACCACCACCCGGCCCCCGGCCGGCGGGCCGCCGCCGCCCTCACCCACCACCAACACCATCGACCCGGCCGGCCAGCTCACCGCCCAGACCACCAACGGCACCACCGTCAACCAGGCCTTCGACGGTGACGGGCGGGTCACCCAATCGCTGAACGACTGGGCCATCACCTACGACGCCTTCGACCGGATGGTCACCGCCACCCGCGGGGAGACCACCGCGACGTACACCTACTGGCCGGACGGGACCCGCCGGTCCACCACGACCACAACCGCGGCCGGCGGCCCGAGCACCGCAACGTTCCACTACGGCTGCGACGGCACCCTGGTCCACGACACCACCGCCGACGCCACCACCGGCCCCGCGGCCACCACCGCGTCCTACCTGATCACCGCCGGCCGGGAGGCGCGGACGCTGCAGCCCGGCACCACCACGGCCGGCACCGTCCCCGACGGGGCGCCGGCCCCGGTCCTTACCGGCCCCGGCACCGGGTACTTGCTGCGCGACCGCCACTCCTCAGTGACCGCGCTGGTCGACGCCAACGCAACGGTGACCAGCACCTACCAGTACGGCGACTACGGAACGCCAGCCCAGCCCGGCGGGCAGCTTCGCACCCAGCCGGCACCCAACCCCGCGCCGGGCGGGCGGGCCAACCCGTTCCAGTACACCGGGGCGGCGCCGGCCAGCTCGATGACCGACCCGGCCACCGGCCTGCTGCTGCTGCCGGCCCGCAGCTACGACCCGGCCCAAGGCCGGTTCACCAGCCGCGACACCGCCAACGCGTTCAACCACTACCAGGGCTTCGCCGCCAACCCGATCATCCTGGTCGACCTCACCGGCCACTTCTCCCTCCAAGACCTCCTCATCGACATCGGCAGCTTTATCGCGTTCGCCCTCGCCGCGGTCGCGACCGGAGGAGCGGCGCTGGCCGCGCTGCCGGCCCTCGTGGGAGCCGAGGTCGGGGCGGTCACCGTGAGCACCGTCGTGGCTACCGTGGCCACCGCGGTCGGCGCCGTCGCGAGCGCGACCGGAGCCGTTGCCTCGGCCGTCAAGGCGGCCGACGACATCGACGACGCCGTCAGCGGCAAGCACTTCCTGTCCAACGACCAGCGCTCCGCGCTCGGAACGGTGCAACTGGCGGCCGGCGCCGTCGCCACGGTGGCCGGGCTTAGCGTCGTCGGCGCGTCGGCAGCCGGAGCCATCGCCGAAGGCGCCACGCAGGACGCCGCGGACTTCCTCCTCGACCCAGACGACGAGACCGACGTGACCAACCCGGCCAGCAAGCGCTACGCCCTCGTCGAGGGAGAGCAGAATGACCTCTACCCGCATCTCCGGCCCGGAGAGGAGATCCCCCCGGACTCGCTGCTGAGCACCGAAGGAGCCTCCGACGTCACCCCGTCCTACAACCCCAACAACGCTCAGTCCGGCACCGACAGCATACTGGACGGCGTCTCCGGCCGCGCCGCCGGACCGCGGCCGGTCACACCGTCAGCAACCCGCCCGATTTCTATACGCAACGTCCTGCGAACGGTGCTTGGCACCCGCGACCTGACCGTGACCGACCGGGCGGTCCTCAGCACCGACCGCGGGCTGACCGCCGCCCTCAACGCCCAGAAAACGGCCGGGTCCCTCTCCAGGTCTCTCGGCGCCGACGTCGCGCGCTCGACCGGCACCTCCCCCACCCTCACCGCGATGAACGGCAACTGGGACGCCGAGTCCGTCAGCGTCGGCTCGCTCCCCGAAAGTGTGGTCAAGGGCCCCTATGGCTCCTGGATACAGACGGACGTGTACCCCTGGGAAGGCACCGTCACCTTCTGAAGAGGCTGGCTTCCCGGTCCTGGGCATGCCCGTCGCCAGCGGTGCTGACACCCCATTCTTGCCCGGCCCGGCCCTCCGGCCGCAGGAAAGGCAGACCGTTGAGTACCACCATCACCACGCTGGCCTCGGGCAGGTGGACTCCGCGGCGGATTCTAGGCGGTCGGCCTGCACCGGCCCCAGCAGGTGCTCACGTCAGCGGGGCTGGAGAGACGTATCCCGGCAGCTGATACCTCGCCGGCCTCGCACGCATACCCTCCCGGTCCGTCTTAAACAGCATTTTCATCGCCCCGCCAGTCGGCCTATCGTGACGGGGCGGGCTGTCCGTCGATTGGCCGACTGGCGGAAGGAGGCCCGCCTGTGAGGTGCCAGAAGTATGCCCGGCCCGTGAGCTGCAGCGATGCGCCACGGGTCAGCGGTAGGCCATGATGATCGCTCGTGTCCCTCCGCCTGCTCTATCTGATCTTCATCCGCGTCTGCGGCTGGCTGGTCCTGCTCGGCCGGTCATCGGCTTCCAAGGACGCCGAGATGCTGGTGCTGAGGCAGGAGGTCGCGGTGCTGCGCCGTACCCATCCGCGGCCCCGGCTGGACTGGGCCGACCGCGCGGTCCTCGCCGGGCTGATCCGGCTCCTACCGGGGAAGGCTGCGGCTGCACCGGCTGGTCACGCCCGGAACCGTGCTGCGGTGGCACCGCCGCCTGGTCCACCGGAAATGGACCTACCCGGACCGGACCGGACCGCCGGGGTGGATCGCCCCGACAAAATTGGAGGCCTCTGCTTGCCGGATTTGATTAACTTACCATGCTTTCCTGCCGGGCGTAGTAGCTTTCTTCATATTCTTTCGGCGGGACATATCCGCAGGCGGAGTGCAGCCGTTCGGTGTTGTACCAGGAAACCCATTCCAGGGTCGCGAGCATGACATCATCCGTTCCGCGCCACGGTCCTTCCCGTTCGATGAGCTCTTTCTTGTAAAGGCTGTTCAGTGATTCCGCTGCCGCATTATCATAAGTCACCTTTCCGGCCGACTGACCGGACAGCGCTGATCTCGCCGAGCCGTTCGGTATAGCGGATTGACGTGTATTGCACTCCCCGGTCCGAATGATGCACCAGCTGGCCGTCTATCCGATCACCACGGGACCAGATCGCCATTTCCAGCGCATCGAGGGCCAGCTCGGCCCGCAGCGTATCCGATACCTGCCAGCCGGCAATCATCCGGGAATACAAATCGAGAATGAACGAGGCATAGACAAAGCCGGCCACCGTCTCGACATAGGTGATATCCGCGACCCACCGCCGGTTCGGAGCGGGGGCGGTGAAGTCGCGCTCCAGCAGGTCAGACGGCCGCTCCTGGCCAGGCTCCGCAGGAACCGTCGTGCGCGGCCGCTTCTTCCTGGCGGCCGCGCCCGCGATCCCCAGCTCGCCCATCAGCCGTTCGACCGTGCACCGCGCGACCGCGATGCCCTCGCGGTTCAGCTCGCCCGACTAGCGCGGATGTCTCGGGTCGACTTCCCGGGCGAAATAAGCGCTCGCCGCCTTCAGGATCTCGTTCGCCCGCCGCAACTCGCGGACCTCACGCTCCAGCTCGGCGATCTTTCTCTTATCATCGCTCGTCATCCCGGGACGCTGCCCGGAATCAGTCTCCGCTTTCTGCACCCAGTTGCGGAGAGTCTCGGTATTTATGCCCAGCCGCTGGCCGACCCGTGCGATCGAGCCACGCGCGTTACCCGTCTCCGCACGCAGCTCGAAGACCATTGCCACCGCGCGTTCCCGCAGCTCCGCGGGACGCGCCTTCCGTGATGCCATGAGCCCCAACTTTCCCAGAGGTCACAGCCTCCAAGGAACCCGGGGCGGTCCAGTCTGCCACGGCATGTCAAGGTCCGTCCGTCGCGTGGGCCGCTTCGGCCTGGTCGAGCGTCGCGGACCAGCTCGCGAGCACGCCCTAGCGCGATGAGCTCGGCGGTGGTTGGCTGAACAGGCAATGTGGGCGGCTCCGCAGAGGCAGTCGGATCAGAGGAGCGGTCACTGGTGACCGCGGGTCCTTGCAGCACAGCCGGCAGTCCCTGCAGCGCAACTGGCCCTACGTTGCGCAGTGCGATGGCGACAAGCGCCGGAGGTATTCGTGATGAATGACATGCAAAGCCGGGCGAGTCGCAAGGTTGCCGTGCTGGGCCCGATCCCTCGCGACCAGATCGTGACACATGCCGGTGAACGGTTCGAGAAGTACGGATGCGCGTTGTATACGGCGGTTGCCCTCTCGGCTCTCCTGGATGTTGATGACACGATCGTCCCGATATCACATGTCCGCCGGCAGGACGAGGGTCCGATCAAGGAGATCCTCGGGTCCTTCCCGAATATCGACACCTCCGGTATAACGTCGCAGGGCGACCAGGGGGACGTCATCGAGCTGCGTTATATCGAGCACAACCGTCGCGTCGAGCGGCAGACGAGTTTCATGAACCCGATCCTGCCGGCCGACGTCGACAAGGTGCTTGATGCCGACGTGTTTGTCTGCGTCCCGATCACGGACTACGAGGTGGGGCAGCCGACGCTGCGGCACATCAAGGAGAACAGCGGTGCAACCGTGGTGCTGGATGCCCATGGCCCTACGATGACGCTGACCCGCAGCGGCGAGCGCCATCCAAGGGTGTGGGCTGACCGGGACGTATGGCTTCCGTACATCGACATCCTGAAGATGAACGTTGAGGAAGCGAGCTCGACGTGGCTCGGTGAGTCAGCGGAGGTAACGGCTGACCCGCCGAGGCTGAGCACTGAAGAACTGCGCAACCTGGCGCATCACTGTCTGGACCGCGGTGTCGGGGCGGTATGCGTGACTCTCGACGAGCGTGGCTGCGTGGCCTTCTACCGGGACGGCTCCGGCAGGGTCGCCGACGAGCTCGTCGATCGTATCGAGGTGGAGCACGTCGTGGACACGACCGGTGCTGGCGACTCGTTCGCCGCGGGATTGGCCTACGGCTACCTCGCGTACCGGGATTACGTGGTGGCCTGCCAGTACGGGAATGCGATGGGCGCTCAGCGCTGCACCGGCGCGGAACTGAACGTCTACCTGTCACGAGAGGA
>NZ_JBKQOI010000381.1:0-15356 GCF_052145595.1 Mycobacterium sp.
GACCCAACGTCACCCGTACCGCGTCGGCGAGGGCGTTCAGGCCCCGCTCGAGGCCGCGGCGGGCCTCTTCGTCGTACGCAATTTGCTTGGCCATTGCGAAGTGATTCCTCCGGATTGGGGATGACACCGGGTGATCCCCATGTCGGGGCCACCCGTTACTTACGCTGGCCGGGCGCAGTGCCCGCGACGGACGACCAAAGCTGATCTCACCGTCCCGACCTAGCACTCACCAGTTGCGAGTGCCAACGTCATTCTTAGCACTCGCCCATGCCGAGTGCAAGGTCGCCCGGCGACGATGCAGCCCGCGGAGCGGGGTGAGGAGGAGCCGGGCAATCAGGGCAAGCCCGGCCGCTCAGGGCAGGTCGAGCAGCTGCTCGTAGAACCCGCCGAAGCCGCGGGCGCGATCGACCAAATGGATTTCCAGGATCCAGTGGCAAACGCGACCGCTTGGATCCCTTCGCCGCATCGGCTTGGCCGATCCGGGCATGATGTACCACTCGACGCCGGTACCGGCGATCTTCTTGTGCGGGAACTCCCCTAAGAGATGTCCGGCGATGGCGCTGCCCCACTCGAACCCCTCGGCGCGGGCCGCACCGACGACATGCTCAAACAACTCGGCTCCGGTGACGTCGGGGCGCCGGGCGAAATAGTCGCGCCCGGCCTGCCACACCCGCGGCAGCGCGTCGCAGACGGCCCTCTTCCGCAGATCATCACCCAGCACGAACGTGCGTCCGAAGTCGGCCTCCCACTCCTCGAAGATCGGCCCCAGGTCCAGGAATGCGATGTCGTCGGCGGCGATCACCCGGTCCGGTGGACGTTCCTTGAAGGGCTGCAACGTGTTTTCGCCGGCCCGCACGATCCGCCGGTGCCAGTGGCGCGTCACGCCGAACATGTCGGCGGCCAGGTCGCGGATCTCGTCGGACAGCTGCTGCTCTCCCACACCCGGGCGGATCATCGCGCGTCGCTCGATTTCGCCGAACAGTTGCGCCGCCTTGTCCTGCGCGTCGAGGAGCCGTCCCACTCGAACTTCTTCTCGAGCTTGTTCGCTGGCGGTCAACCCCTCCACGCCCGCGATGCTATAGCCGCGCCATCGCTTCGCGCGCAAACCGTCGACGACTACCTCGGTTACCCGCTCGGCCAACGCCGAGTTGTACGCCTCCATTGCCTGGCAGCCGACCAGGATCGACTTGACCTCGCGGACGCCGATGTCTTGGCGGGCGCTGCCCGCTTCCTGCGCAGCGCGAAGCAGCTCACCGAGCACGGCCAAGAATGCGTCCTCGGCATCAGGCGCGGCGCTGGCGATGTCGATGCCAAATCCGGCCAGCGCGTCGACCAGTCCGCGGTTCGTCGCGCCCCACTGCAACACGATGGAGCGCAGAAACGTGAAGAGCGCCTCGCCGGGGCCTGCGGACTTCAACAACTCGTATCCGTCGTTGACGAGGCGCTGCATCTGGTATTCGATGACCGCCTGGAACAGCGCCTCCTTCGTCGGGAAGTGGCGGTAAACGGTCCCGGCCCCGACTCCGGCGCGGCGGGCGATCTCGTCGATCGGCACCGACAAACCTTCGGCCGCAAAGGTTTCGTAGGCGACGTCCAGCACCCGGGCACGGTTGCGCGCCGCGTCGGCGCGCAAGGGTCGTGCGGGTTGCGCCATCTGTTCACCACCCAGTGTCGACTGATATTGCAAAACGGGGCGTGCGTTCCGTATAGTTGGATCAACCGGAGCGTTCGCCCCGTTTACTCTACAAGCTTAGGAGTTTTTCATGGCCAAGTGGACCGTCACGGACATTCCCGACCAGACGGGTCGGGTGGCCGTCATCACCGGAGCCAACACCGGCCTCGGCTACGAGACCGCCCTGGCGCTCGCCGACCACGGCGCCCACGTTGTGCTGGCGGTGCGCAATCTCGACAAGGGCAAGGACGCCGCCGCGCGGATCACCGCCAACAGCCCACATGCCGACGTCGCGGTGGCCGAGCTCGACCTGACGTCGCTGGAGTCGATCCGCGCCGCGGCGGACCAACTGCGGGCCGACCACGACCGCATCGACCTGCTGATCAACAACGCGGGCGTGATGTACACGCCGAAGTCAACCACCAAGGACGGCTTCGAGCTGCAGTTCGGCACCAACCATTTGGGCCACTTCGCATTCACCGGCCTGCTGCTGGACCGGCTCTTGCCCGTCGCGGGCTCACGGGTCGTGACGGTCAGCAGCATCGGCCACCGCATCCGCGCGGACATTCATTTCGACGATTTGCAGTGGGAACGCAGCTACAGCCGGGTGGGCGCCTACGGGCAGGCCAAGCTCGCCAACCTGCTGTTCACCTACGAGCTGCAGCGACGCCTTGCCCCGCGCGGCACGACGATTGCCGTGGCCGCCCATCCCGGGGGCTCGCGGACCGAGTTGACCCGCAACCTGCCCGGGTCCGTCGCAGCCGTTTCCGCCGTGATCGAACCGCTCTTCCAGGACGCCGCCATGGGCGCGCTGCCGACGCTGCGCGCCGCAACGGACCCGGGGGTGGCCGGCGGGCAATACTTCGGACCTGACGGCTTCGCCCAAACGCGGGGCTACCCGAAGGCGGTGAGGTCCAGCGGCAAGTCCCACGACAGAGACTTGCAGCGCCGGTTGTGGGCGGTCTCCGAGGAGCTCACCGGGGTGATGTATCCCGTCGGCTGACCGGCACGGCAGGGACCACACTGGAAATATGTCCCTCGTCGTCCCGCCCTACCCACCGCCCCGCTACACCAGAGACGAGCCGGAGGTAAGCGCCTGGCTCAAGCGAGCCGACTCGCCGCCTGACTACGACACCTACGGGGTCAAGTACCACTACCTGGCCGACCAACAGGGCACCGCCGGCGACTACGGCCTGTACCGAGTCGACATCGACCCGGCCGGCGGCGGACCGCCGGCGCACTTTCACCGTGCCCTGTCCGAGGCGTTCTTCGTGCTGTCCGGGACGATGAAGCTCTACGACGGCACCGAGTGGGCCGACGGCCATCAAGGCGACTTCCTCTACGTCCCGCCCGGCGGCATCCATGGTTTTCGTAACGAGGCGGCGGAACCGGCATCGATTTTGATGCTGTTCGCGCCCGGTGCACCGCGGGAGGCCTACTTCGAAGGTTTCGGCGCGCTGGCCGACATGACGGACGACGAACGCCGCGAGTGGTTCATCCGCCACGACAACTACTGGGTGCAATGATTCGCATTGGTCAGATGAAATTTCCTCTGCCGTAACCTTTTCGGCCATAGGGTGTGGCCGTGCTGGGGAAGAAGCGGGCTGCGGCCATGGCGCGGCAGAAAATTGAAATGGCGATGAGCGCCCCGGTTATGGCCGGGAAGCGGATCAGGCGCCCGAGACGCCGGGCTGCACCGAAATTTCGGCCGCGTTCGCCGGCACGAATCGCCTTGCGGGAGGTCGGCATGCGGGCGCCCGGCCATCTGCGCGGCGGGCGTGGATTGCGCACTCGGACCGGCGTGGGCCTACGTCGGCGAGCGCCTCAACAAGCTGTCAGGTCGCCGTCGACGTAGCGCTGCAGGTTGGGGCTGATCGCGGCGATCGCCTCGTCGTCTGACATCGATGCGATGGGCTCGATTTTCCAGACGTAGCGCATCAGCGCGAAGCCCATCATCTGTGACGAGATGAGCCCACAACGCACCAACCGGTCCCGTTCGTCGCTGCCGAGTTCGGAGACGCCCATCAGGCTGCCCTCGACGACGCGCCGCAGCTTCTCGCGGGTGGTCGGTTCGTGCGCGGCGGTCTGCAGGATGGCACGCAGCGTCGGCCCGATCTCGTCGTCGGCCCAGCTGGCCAGCAGCAACGTGATCAGGGCCGCGCCGAGCTGGTCGACGGGCGTCGTCCAGGCCTTAGCAACCCTTTCCAGCCATTTCTGCGGCGGGTTCGTCGCGGCGTCCAGCAGGCCTTCCTTCGATCCGAAGTAGTGGTAGACCAGCGCGGGGTCGACGTCGGCGCCCCGCGCGACCGCCCGGATGGTGGTTCCGGCCCAGCCGTGTTCGGCGAACTCGTCACGGGCGGCCGCCACGATCCGCGCGGCCAGCACCCCGCGTTCATCTCGCGGACCCGGAGCTATTGCTCTCTTAGCGACCTCAGTCATAAGTTTCATCATAGCGTGAATCTCCTCTTGCGGTGAGACTTTTTTCAACGTACCGTGAGACTCGTTCGGAATTTCAACGAAGCGTGAAAAATTGGAGGCACGCCATGAGCGCGACACCAAACCCCGATGTCCTCGTTGTCGGCGCCGGCCCGGTGGGCCTGGTCGCCGCCTGTGAACTGGCCCGCCACGGGATTCGCGTCCGGGTGATCGACAAGTTGACGCAACCCACCGACCAGTCCCGCGCCATCGCGGTACACGCCCGCAGCCTGGACATGTTCGACCGGATGGGCGTCGTCGACGAGATGGTGAGCACCGGGATCAAGGCCACCGCGATGCAGCTCTACGCCGGGCACAGCAAGCTGTTCCGCGTCCCGCTCGGCGGGGTCGACAGCGCGTTTCCGTTCACCCTGACCACGGTTCAGACCGAAACCGAGCGCGTGCTCGGCGAACACTTGGAGTCGCTCGGGATCACGGTCGAGCGTGGTGTCGAACTAGTCGGGCTGACCCAGGACGAGCAGGCCGTGCACGTGACCCTTCGGCGCGAAGACGGTTCGACCGAGCAGGTCAGCGCCCCCTGGGTGATCGGGGCCGACGGCGCGCACAGCACGGTGCGGAAACTGGTCGGCACCAAGCTCTCCGGCTCGTTCGTCGGCGAACGCTTCCTGCTCGGTGACGTCGACGCCGAGCACGCGCTCGACATGGACAGCATGCACACCTTCTTCGCCCCGGACGGGCCGGTCGTGGTGCTGCCAATGCGGGACGGCCGGATGCGCTTCCTCGCCGAGGTGCACGACGAACCCGGTACTCCGATGAACATGCATCCGACCCAGGACGAGCTGCAGGCGATCCTCGACCGGCGGATCGGCGGCATTCGAGTGGTGCACTCGCACTGGCTGACCAGTTTCGAGATCCACCACGCGCGGGTGCCGGCCTATCGGTGGGGCCGGGTCTTTTTGGCCGGCGACGCCGCCCACATCCACAGCCCGGCCGGCGGCCAGGGCATGAACACCTGCATGCAGGACGCGTTCAACGTGGCCTGGAAGCTGGCGGCGGTGATCAGTGGCCAGGCCGGCGAGACACTGCTCGACAGCTATGAGGCCGAGCGGATCCCGGTCGCCGACGGTGTCATCGCGTTCACCGACCGGCTCACCAGGGCCGGCACGCTGTCCGGTGTGCCGCGCCGGATCCGCGACGTGGTGATTCGAGTCCTGTCGCGCATCCCCGCGGCGCGACGATTCATGGCCGAGACCGCCGAAGAGGTCAACGTCAACTACCGCAACAGCCCGATCGCCGTGGGTCGGCGCCCGAGGCCCGCCAAAGTGGCTGCCGGCGAACATCTTCCGCATGTGGTCGACGCGGCGGTACAGAAGCAACTCGCCGCGGTGTGCGGCGTGCAGAACACCGGTCACGTCGTCCTCACCGTCGCGTCCGGGCAACCAGCCCCGGCCGCAGGGGAAGGTCAGGTCCGAGTGCTGGTGACGGCAGACAACATCCCGGTCGCCGGGTACGACACCGTCATCGCCGACCCGAAAGGCTTTGTGGGACAGCGATTCGGACTCAAGAACGGTGGGCGCGTCGTGATCCGCCCGGACGGCTACATCGGCGCCGTCGCCTCCCTCGACGACACGACAACGGTCGCCGACTACTTCACCAAGGTCAGGAGCTGAACACCATGTACACCTACGACGTCTCCGCCGCGGACATGTTCGAGGACCGCACCCGCCAGTTCGAGAAGTTCGGGATCCCGCTCGAAGACATCGAGCGGGTTGCGGCGGCAACCACCGATATGTGGGCCGACGCCCGGGGTGACCACCCTGGCCTTCGACCACCCCGGCACCGGTGAAACCTCGAGACCGCTCGACGAGCACGCCGACGAGGTGATCCGCGGAATCGCCGACTACGCCCGGTCACTCGGCGACGGCAGGGTCGCTCACTTCGGCGCCTCGTTCGGCGAGAACTTCTCGGCGATGTCGGGACTGGCAGGGATCGTTGACGCCGCCGTCGATCTCGGCGGTCCGGTCGTCGACTCGTTTGACCCTGGGCACGTGAAGAACCTGCCCTACGGCATGCACGACATCGTCGGCAATGCCATGCACTGGGACCACTCGCCCACCCTAGACGAGCTCAGCGCCGGTCTCGGGCAGCTGAACCGGCGGGATCTGCTTGCCCGGCAATGCAATTCGAAGATGCTGGTCGTCAACGGCGCCGACGATTACTTCATCCCGCAGTCGGACACCCTGGTCTTTCGGGGCCGCCCGAACACCGAGGTGCACCTGATCGAGGGCACCGGGCATGTCGCGATGAGCAAGGCCCCCGAGGTGGTGCCGATGATCATCGGCTGGCTGCGCACCCAGTTCGCCGGCAACTAAGGAAGCAGCTCGTAGTCGCCGTCGACCATGCTGCGGGTCCGTTCGAAGAATGTCCGCCCGCTGTAGGGCAGTTGGGTGACGACCTTGCCGCTGGGATGGCGAAAGTAGTTGGTACACGCGAGCCAGACCTTGCCTTCCATGGCCGCCTGGATCTCGTCGTTGTAGCGTCGCTGCGCGTCGGCAGTCACCTCGATCGTGTGTGCTCCGCGGTCACCCATCACGTCGAGGATGTGGCGGATGAATGTCGTCTGCGCCTCGTGGATAAAGATGATCGAGTTGACGCCGTTCGTGTTGGGGCCGTACAGCGTGAAGAAGTTCGGATACCCGGCCACCAGCGTGCCCAGGTACGCCTCGGCGCCGTTGCTCCATTCATCCCTGAGGCGACGGCCCCCGGTTCCGTACACGTCGATGCTGGCCAGATAGTCGGCGGCGGTGAACCCGGTGCCGTAAATGATGGTGTCGACGCGGTGTTCGACGCCGTCGACGGTGCGCACTCCCCGTTCGGTCAGTTCGGCGATCGCGGTCGTTTCCAGCCTGACGTTGGGCAGCGCGAAGGTGGGGTACCAGTCGCGTGACATCAGCGGCCGCTTGCAGCCGGCCGGATAGTCCGGCGTCAGCTTCGCCCGCAACTCGGGGTCGGCCACCTTGCGCATCAGGTAACTGCGGGCCAGCTCGGTCGCATCGCGGGTCTGCGCGTGGTCAACGTCGAAGCTGGCCGACTCGTAGGCGTCAAAGGCTTCGTCGCGCAGCTTTTGCGCCGTCGCCGGGTCGCGTTCGAACAGCTCGTGCTGCTCGGGCGTGAACGGGAAGTCGAACCGGGGCGCGATCCAGATCGGGGTCCGCTGGAACACCGTGAGATGCGCGGTGTTTCGCGCGATCGCGGGCACGTATTGGATCGCGCTGGCGCCCGTGCCGATGGACGCCACCCGCTCTCCGGCCGTCGACTTGCTGTGATCCCAGCGCGCCGAATGGAACCGGCGGCCCCGAAACCGCTCCGACCCCGGAATGTCCGGGATGTGGGGTACGTCGAGCATTCCGACGGCGCTGACCACGACGTCGAAGTCGTGCTGGCCGCCACGGTCGGTGGTCAGCGTCCAGCGCCGCCGATCCCCTGACCACCGCGCCGTGCTGATCGCGGTGTCGGGCCGCAGGTGTGGACCCAACCCGTGGTCGGTGGCCACCTTCTCGAGGTAGTCCAGGATCTCGGGCTGGTTCGCGTAGGTCTTGCTCCACCGCGGGTTGGGCGCGAAGGAATACGAGTACAGATGCGACGGGACGTCGCAGGCCGCGCCCGGGAAGGTGTTGTGCCGCCAGGTCCCGCCGAATCCGTCGGCTCGGTCGAAGATGGTGAAGTCGTATCCACCCTCGGCGAGCTGGATTCCCATCGCGATCCCCCCGGCGCCCGCGCCGATGATGCCGATACTCGGCTTCACTCCCATTGCGCGAAGTAGGGTCGCTCGGGCCGGCTCTTTTCCACCAGGATGAACACCACGCCCCACGGATCGACGAACCAGGTCGTGCGAACTCGCGCGACGTCCGCGATTCCGCTGACGAGGAAGCGGACTCCCTTGCTCTCGAGTTCTGCCCTCGTGGCCTCGATGTCCTCACAAATCAGGCCGACGTGCGACAGCCCCTGGACGGTCACGTCGGTCAGGGCAGCAGCGGTTCGCTGGTCACCGCCTTCAACGTTGAGGTACTCGATCACCTCGAGCACCCGGTCGCCGCCGTCTGGCAATCCGACGATGGCCGCCTTCATGGTGGGGTCGGACACCAGCTCACCCATGTCGTCGCGAATGGCGTTACCGCTCATGACATACGGCGGCGAGAGCACACGCAGGCCCAATACGTCTCGGTAGAACGCCACCGCGGCCTCACAATCGGGAACGCACACACCGGTGTGGGCCAACCCGGTAATCACGTTCTCAACCTTACTGCGCCGTCGCCAGCCCAGCGGCAGCCGATCCGGATGAGTATGTTTTGGGCCATGGCTGCAGCCGACGTAAACCGCAAATGGTCGGAGGCCGACGTGCCGGACCAGAGCGGCCGCGTCGTGGTCGTCACCGGTGCCAACACCGGCATCGGGTACCAGACGGCCGCCGCCCTGGCCTACCGCGGTGCCCACGTCGTGCTCGCGGTGCGCAACCTCGAAAAGGGCAATGCCGCGCTGTCTCGCATCGTCGCCGCCAGCCCGCGCGCCGACGTCACACTGCAGGCCCTCGACCTGAACTCGCTCGACTCGGTGCGCTCCGCCGCCGACGCGCTGCGCACGGCCTACCCGCGCATCGACTTGCTGATCAACAACGCCGGCGTGATGTGGACCCCTAAGCAGGTCACCAAGGACGGCTTCGAGCTGCAGTTCGGCACCAACCATCTCGGCCATTTCGCGCTGACCGGGCTGCTATTCGACCGCCTGCTGCGGGTGCGCGGCTCGCGATTGGTGACCGTCAGCAGCCTCGGCCACCGGCTCCGGGCCTCAATCCACTTCGATGACCTGCAGTGGGAACACCGATACGACCGGATCGCCGCCTACGGACAGTCCAAACTGGCCAACCTGCTGTTCACCTACGAGCTGCAGCGCCGGCTCGCCGCTGCCGACGCAACGACCATTGCCGTGGCCGCGCATCCCGGGGGCTCCAACACAGAGCTGGCCCGCAACCTGCCCGCGGTGTTCCGCCCCGTCAGTGCCGTGCTTGGGCCGGTGTTGTTCCAGAGCGCGGCGATGGGCGCGCTGCCCACGCTGCGGGCCGCCACCGATCCGGCCGTCCAGGGCGGGCAGTACTACGGCCCGGACGGCTTCCTCGAGCAGCGTGGCCATCCGAAGATCGTCCAGTCCAGCGCGCAGTCCCACGACGAGGAGCTGCAGCGTCGGCTGTGGGCCGTCTCCGAAGAACTCACCGGCGTCAGCTTCGGAGTCTGACGGGCCGATAATGGCCCCGTGCGGTCTGTCGAGGAACATCAGCGCGTCGTAACGGAAATGATCCGCGCCCGCCCGGCGGTCACGATCGCGCTGACGGAGGCCCAGGGTCTCGTCCTGGCCGACGACGTGGTCGCGCGGCTGGCGTTGCCGGTGTTCGACAACTCCGCGATGGATGGCTACGCGGTGCGCGCCGAGGACGCATCCGGCGCGACACCCGAACACCCGGTGGTGCTGCCGGTCGCCGAGGACATCCCGGCCGGACGCACCGACGAATTGAGGCTGCGACCCGGCACCGCCCACCGCATCATGACCGGCGCGCCGGTGCCGGCCGGGGCGACGGCGATCGTCCCGGTCGAAGACACCGACGGCGGCGTGGACTCCGTGACAATCCGGAAGCCCCGCCCGCCCGGCGCGCACATCCGGCGAGCCGGCGAGGACGTCGCTTTCGGCACCACGGTCCTGCGCAAGGGCCAGGTCGTGACACCGGCGGTGCTCGGCCTGGCCGCGGCGCTGGGAATGGCCGAGCTGACGGTGATCCCACGCCAACGGGTGCTGGTGTTGTCCACCGGTTCGGAGCTGGTGGCGCCGGGCATCCCGCTGCGGCCGGGGCAGATCTACGAGTCCAACTCGATCATGCTGGCCGGGGCCGTCCGCGAGGCCGGCGCGGAGGTGATGGCCGTCGCGACCGCAGAAGACGATGTCGCGCAGTTCAGCTCGATCCTCGACCGATACGCGGCCGACTGCGACCTGATCATCACCAGCGGTGGAGTCAGCGCCGGCGCCTACGAGGTCGTCAAGGACGCCTTCGGCCGTGACGGCGATCAAGGGGTGGAATTCGTCAAGGTGGCAATGCAGCCGGGGATGCCGCAGGGCATCGGACGCGTGGCCGGCGCGACGATCGTCACGCTGCCCGGCAACCCGGTCAGCGCGCTGGTGTCGTTCGAGGTGTTCATCCGTCCCGCGCTGCGGATGGCCATGGGCCTGCCCGATCCCGAGCGGCCGCACCGCCCGGCGGTCCTCGCAGAATCGCTGACCTCCCCGCGCGGCAAACGTCAGTTCCGTCGCGCGATACTCGACCGCGAAGCCGGCAGCGTCATCAGTTACGGCCCACCGGCGTCACATCATTTGCGGTGGCTGGCGTCGGCGAACGGGCTGTTGGACATCCCGGAAGATGTCGTGGAGGTGGCCGCCGGGACCCAGCTGCAGGTCTGGGATCTGACGTAACCGGCCAGATTGACCAGGACTGACCAGGATCGACCAGGATCGGCTCTGGCACGGCAGTGGCCCCGGCTCCGTAAGATAGCCGGGTGGCACGACGCCCCCCTAGCCCTTCTTCTCAGGAAGGCCCCAGACACGTGCTGGAGTTGGTCCGCTCAACCGTGCCGCCGGTTCACCCCGCCGGGGTGCCGTTCATCGCCGCCGGTCTGGTCGTGGCCGCTGCCGGGCACCACTACCGATGGCTGCGCCGGGCAGGGCTGCTGACGGCGGGTGCCTGCGCTGCGTTCTTCCGTCACCCCCCGCGGGTGCCACCCACTCGGCCCGGCGCCATCGTCGCACCCGCCGACGGCGTGATCTGCGTGATCGACTCGGAGGCCCCGCCCGCCGAACTCGGCATGGGCGAGGTGCCGTTGCCCCGGATCAGCATCTTCCTGTCGCTGTTGGACGCCCACGTGCAGCGCGCCCCGGTGAGCGGCGAGGTGATCGCCGTGCAACACCGGCCCGGCCGCTTCGGGTCAGCCGATCTGGCCTCCGCAAGCACCGAGAACGAGCGCACCAGTCTGCGCATCCGGACCGACACCGGTGCCGACGTCGTGGCCGTGCAGATCGCAGGACTGCTGGCGCGGCGCATCATCTGCGACGCGCGCGTCGGGGACAAGCTGTCGATCGGTGACACCTACGGCTTGATCCGGTTCGGCTCCCGGCTGGACACCTACCTTCCGCCGGGCGCGGAACCGCTCGTGAAGGTGGGCCAGCGCGCGGTCGCCGGCGAGACCGTGCTGGCCGAACTCCCATGATCAGCAGGCCCCGCGGCAGGCGAGCGGTGAACCTACAGATCCTGCCCAGCGCCATGACGGTGCTGTCCATCTGCGCCGGCTTGACCGCGATCAGGTTCGCCCTCGAGCATCAGCCGAAGGCCGCGATGGCGCTGATCGCCGCGGCCGCGATCCTGGACGGACTGGATGGCCGGGTGGCCCGCATCCTGGACGCCCAGTCACGAATGGGCGCGGAAATCGACTCGCTGGCCGACGCGGTGAACTTCGGGGTGACACCCGCGATCGTGCTCTACGTGACGATGCTGTCCAAGTCGCCGGTCGGATGGATCGTGGTGCTGCTGTACGCGGTATGCGTCGTGTTGCGGCTGGCGAGGTACAACGCGCTGCAAGACGACGGGACCCAGCCGGCCTACACGCACGAATTCTTCGTCGGGATGCCCGCGCCGGCGGGCGCGGTCTCGATGATCGGCCTGATCGGGCTCAAACTGCAGTTCGGCGAGGGCTGGTGGACGTCGACCGTGTTCCTGAGCATCTGGGTCGCAGGGACGTCGATGCTGTTGGTCAGCAAGATCCCGATGAGGAAGATGCACGCCGTGGCCGTCCCGCCGAACTGGGCGGTCCCGCTGCTGGCGGTGCTGACGATCTGCGCTGCGGCCGCAGTGCTGAGGCCCTACCTGTTGATCTGGGTGATCATCGTCGCCTACCTGTGCCACGTCCCGTTCGCGGTGCGCAACCAACGCTGGCTCGCGAAACACCCCGAGGCGTGGGGCGACAAACCCGGGCAACGGCGCGCCGCGCGGCGCGCGTACCGCCGGGCACAGCCGCACCGCCGGTCGGTGGCGCGGCTGGGGTTGCGCAAGCCGAGCGGGCGCTTGCGATGATGCCCGGCTCCGTCGCGGGCCAGCTCACCCTGACCGCCCGGCTGAACACCTCCGCCGTCGACTCGCGCCGTGGCGTCATCCGCTTGCATCCGAATGCCGTTGCGGCCCTTGGCATCCGGGAGTGGGACGCGGTGTCGCTGACCGGGTCGCGGACCACGGCGGCGGTCGCGGGCCTGGCCGGCACGGACACCCCCGTCGGCACCGTGCTGCTCGACGACGTGACGCTGTCCAACGCCGGCCTGCGGGAGGGCGCCGCGGTGATCGTCAGTACGGTCAGCGTCTACGGCGCGCGGTCGGTGACGCTGAGTGGCTCGTCAATGGCCACCCAGTCGATTACGCCGGTCACCCTGCGACAAGCCTTGCTGGGGAAGGTGATGACCGTCGGCGACGCCGTGTCGCTGCTCCCCCGCGACCTGGGCCCCGGTACCTCGACGTCGCCGGCTACCCGTGCGCTGGCGACCTCGGTCGGAATCAGCTGGACCTCGGAGCTGTTGACCGTCACCGGCGTCGAGCCCGAGGGACCGGTCAGCGTGCAGCCGAACTCGCTGGTCACCTGGGGCACCGGCGTCCCGGCCGGCATGGGGACGTCCCATGAACGGCTGAGCACCGGGACCCCGGAGATCCTTGTCGAGGAGCTCAAGGGCTCGCAGCCGCAGGCCGCCAAGCTCGCCGAATGGCTCAAACTCTCGCTCGACGAACCGCACCTGCTGAAGACGTTGGGCGCCGCTACCCACCTCGGTGTGCTGGTGTCGGGTCCGGCCGGCGTGGGCAAGGTGACACTGGTGCGCGCGGTGTGCGACGGACGCAGGCTGGTGGAACTGGACGGGCCGGAGGTCGGCGCACTGGCCGCCGAGGACCGGCTGAAAACCGTGGCTGCGGCTGCGAAGAAGGTTCGCGACTGTGGCGGCGTGCTGTTGATCGCCGATGTCGACGCCCTGCTGCCGGCCACCGCCGAGCCGGTGGCCGCCCTGATCCTGGGCGAGCTGCGCACCGCCATCGCCACCGAGGGCGTCGCATTGATCGCCACCTCGGCCCGACCGGACCAGCTCGACGCCCGGCTGCGCGCGCCCGACCTGTGCGACCGGGAACTGAGCCTGCCGCTGCCCGACGCGGCCACCCGCAAGGCGCTGCTGGAGGCGCTGCTCAAACCGGTGCCCACAGGCGACCTCAACCTCGACGAGATTGCCAGCCGCACACCGGGTTTCGTCGTTGCCGACCTCGCCGCGCTAATTCGCGAAGCGGCGCTGCGGGCGGCGTCTCGGGCCAGCACCGACGCCCAGCCGCCCAAGCTGCATCAAGACGATCTGGTCGGCGCGCTGACGGTTATCCGGCCGCTGTCCCGCTCGGCCAGTGCAGAGGTGAGCGTCGGCAACGTCACGCTTAACGACATCGGTGACATGGCCGAGGCCAGACAGGCGTTGACCGAAGCGGTGTTGTGGCCGTTGCAGCATCCCGACACGTTCGCCCGGCTGGGTGTCGATCCGCCGCGCGGGGTGCTGCTGTACGGCCCGCCCGGCTGCGGCAAAACCTTCGTCGTCCGCGCACTGGCCAGCACCGGTCAGCTGAGCGTGCACGCCGTCAAAGGCTCCGAGCTGATGGACAAGTGGGTCGGCTCTTCGGAGAAGGCCGTCCGTGAATTGTTTCAGCGGGCCCGGGACTCCGCCCCGTCGCTGATCTTCCTCGACGAGGTGGACGCGCTGGCACCGCGTCGCGGTCAGAGCTTCGACTCGGGCGTTACCGATCGCGTGGTGGCCGCGCTGCTGACCGAGCTCGACGGCGTCAACCCATTGCGCGACGTCGTGGTCTTGGGCGCCACCAACCGACCCGATCTGATCGACTCCGCGCTGCTGCGCCCGGGGCGGCTGGAGCGGCTCGTGTTCGTCGAACCGCCCGACGCCGACGCCCGCCGCGAAATCCTGCGCACCGCCGGGAAATCGATCCCGCTGAGCGCCGACGTCGATCTCGACGACCTGGCCGCCGGGCTCGACGGCTACAGCGCCGCCGACTGCGTGGCACTGCTGCGGGAGGCCGCGCTCACCGCGATGCGGCGCTCCATCGACGCCACCGACGTGACGGCCGCCGACCTCGCGGCGGCACGCAAAACCGTGCGCCCCTCGCTGGATCCGCTGCAGGTGGAGTCTTTACGCGCGTTCGCCAAAGCTCTTTAGCACTGCCCGCGCCGACGCCGCGACATCTGCTTCCAGCCAATCCGGTATCGGATCGTCGCGGGCGTGGCGGCGCACCACGGCGTAGGGAAGGTCGGCCACCGCCCTGCTCACCGCGTCGAGTGCGCGCGGATCGCTGCTGCCGTAGAGCCCCTCGGCCAACTCGCGCACCCGCTCAATCAGCGGTGCGTTCATCGCGGCAAGTGTGTCCCGGAATGCCGCATCGGGCTCGCCGTCCAATAGGTCACCGGGCCGGATCGTCAGCAACAGCCGCGCATCGGCGGGTAACTCACGTGCGAAGCCGATGGCGGCCACGGCCATCGCGACGGCGCATTCCGCAGCCGTATCCGCTTCGGCGGTCAAGGCCCGAGCCTGGAAACGTTCCAGTGCGCGAAGCCACGCGGCCGCCAGGATGCCGTCACGACTGCCAAAGCGGTGATACAGGGTGCCGGCCGGCGCACCGCTCGCTTTCGCGATCGCTGCCACGCTGGCCGCGCGCGGTCCCCCGTCGAGCACCAGCGTCCTGGCTGCGTCGAGGATCACATCGGTTCCGTGCTTCCGCGGTGGCGCCATGATCTAGTACATTCCTTCTATATGGAACGATTACTCTATATCGATGAGCATGCCATAACGGTCGCGGCGAATCGCGAAGACACGTGGTCCGCGCTGCTGCGGGTGATGTGCCGCGACCCGCACGACCCGACGACCGTGCCGATCGGCTTCGTCCAGGACGAAGCGCGACGACCGGTGCGGTTCGCAATGAAAGGCCGCCACTTGTTCGCGGCCTATCGGCTGGAGTTCGAATTGGATTCCGAGCGCGGCGATCCGCCCCGCACACGCGTTCGCGCACTCACGCGGGCCGCCTTCCCGGGTGTACACGGCGGGGTCTATCGCGCACTGGTCATCGGAACCGGCGCAC
>NZ_JBKQOI010000382.1:0-2573 GCF_052145595.1 Mycobacterium sp.
GGAGTTGGCCGATGCCGTGGCCGAGGCCCGCGTGCACGGACACACGTGGACTCAGATCGCAACCATGCTCGGCACCAGCCGCCAGGCCGCTCAGGAACGCTACGGCGAGCCGGCCGAGCGTCCGTAAAGCGGATCGATCCCTGCCCTGGGCATCCCAGCCGATCCATCGGACAAGGCATGGCCGAACTGGCCGACGAACTGTGACTGATCTCGAATTTCTGGGGCCACCCTCATCGAAACCTCACCGAGCCCAGATACCTGGTTTGCCTCACAGGGCAAGGACTAACTTGCCGGTAAGGCGGGTGCCGGATGCCGGTGGGACCAGGGATGGGCTTCTTCAAGTTGCGCCGCCAACTGTAAGAGATCGCCGTCCGCGCCCAGCCGTCCGACGAACTGCACGCCCAGAGGAAGCCCGGCGTCTGTCCAATGTAGCGGCACACTGATCGCGGGCCGCCCGGTGAGGTTGGCGAGCTGCGTGTAGGGTACCCAGCCCAGGCTCTCCTGGATCAGTTCATCGAGAATCCCGGTGAGCGCCAGCACTTTTCCGGCGTGCAACTTGCTGATCACCCGGGACACCGTCTGCAAGCGGGGCGATGTCGCCGTGGCACCGACCGCAAGGGGCGGGGTGGCCAGGGTGGGGGTCAGGAAGTAGTCGTAGCTCTCGTGGAACGTCGCCAGGGATTGGATGTAGTTGTTTGTGTTCTCCAGCGCAAGCATCGGTGCCAGGACGCCAGCGGATCGGCCGAGCTCACTCACGGCCAGGGTGTCGGCCTCAAAGTCACTGTCGCGGGCACCGATTCGCTGTTTGATCTCGGCGACATGTCGGTAGAGCTGCGCGAACCAAATGGTGAGAAAGTCGCGCGCCAATGCGGCGTCGTCGTAGGGCGGCTGGACTTCCTCGACCTGGTGACCCAGGTCGCGCAGCAGCTTCGCCGCTTCTTCGATTGCGGCGATCGCTTCCCGGTCGGGATGGGGGTTGATCGCCGAGGAGGTCGAATACCCGATCTTTACGGCGCCGGGACGACTCTTGATGTGTTTCGCGAACGGGACGTCGGGAAGCGCAACCTGATAGGCGGCAAGCGGATTGGGGCCGATGATCGCGTCATAGAGGGCGGCGCTGTCGCGCACGGTGCGCGAAACGACGCCCTGGGTCTCCATCCCGAACATCGGCTCGCCGGTCTGCGGCCCGTAGGGCGACAGCCCCCGGCTGGCCTTGAGGCCGACGAGCCCGTTGCAGGCGGCGGGGATGCGGATCGATCCGCCACCGTCGTTGGCCCCCGCTGCCGGAACGATGCCCGCCGCAACCGCGGCCCCCGATCCGCCCGACGAGCCGCCGGGAGTGTGCTCGGTGTTCCAGGGGTTGCGAGCCGGACCCAAGTACTCGGATTCCGTCACGCCCTTGGCCCCGAACTCGGGGGTATTGGTCATGCCGAAGATCACCAGCCCCGCGTCAAGGAACCGCTGCGTCACCAGGGCGTGCCGGTCGGCCACGTCATTGGCCAGCGACCTCGAACCGCACGACGTGGGAAAGCCCCGATACTCCTGATCAAGGTCTTTGATCAGAAAGGGCACCCCGGCAAACGCTCCGCGCAGATCCGGATCGGCGGCTTGCCTATCGGCGACGTCGTCGAGGCGACGAACGATCGCGTTCAACCTTGGATTGACCGCGTCGGCGCGTCGCCGCGCCAAAGCAACAAGTTCGGCCGGGGTGACCTGTTTGCGCTCGACCAACTCGGCCAGAGCGGTCGCATCCAATGACATGTACTCGTCAAGGTGCATTGGCCGATCCTATGACCCGGGCCGCTGACCAGCGTACAGACGCGACCATTTTTCGATGCAGGTCTGACAGCGAGGACCGGTAACACCACGCCATTGTCAACCTCGCCCGATCCCCTGATGTCATGATCCTTTGCGGAACCGTCGGAGTCGGGAAAACCCATGTGGCACAAGTCCTCGGGCACCCAGCCGCCCGCCGCGGCCGGGCGGTTCGCGAAAAGCTCCCGCGTGCTTTCAAATCTCGTCGGCGGTCACGCCGACCGATCCTGTGGGCCAAGAATCCGCGGATACAAGCGTTAGGTTAGTTAGGTGCCGATAAGCCCCAGCTCTCATGGTCCAAAAACGGAGATAAGGACGGACAGCTCATGAAAGCAGTGCGATTCGATCGCTACGGCAGCATCGACGTCCTCGATGTACGCGAGGTTCCCCGCCCGCAACCTGGCACCGGTGAAGTGCTGGTCGAGGTGAAGGCAGCTGGCGTCAACCCAGGCGAAGCGATGATTCGCCAGGGTGCGCTCGACGAGATCTTCCCAGCGACATTTCCGTCCGGGCAGGGCAGTGATCTCGCCGGTGTCGTCGCCGAGGTCGGCACCGGCGTCGATGCCTTCTCAGTGGGCGACGAGGTGCTGGGTTTCACGAACGGCCGAGCCAGCCACGCCGAATTCGTGGTGGTGCCCGCCGATCAGCTCACGCCCAAGCCGCCGGCAGTGTCATGGGAAGCCGCAGGGGGCCTGTTCGTCGCCGGCACCACGGCATACGCCGCGGTCCGCTCGGTCGAACTGACGCCGGGTGACACC
>NZ_JBKQOI010000383.1:0-10678 GCF_052145595.1 Mycobacterium sp.
GCAGCGCGATCACCGTGGCGACCTCTTCGAGGTCGAAGATGTACACCGCCTCGCCGCGGATCTGGCCCAGCACGACGTTGTGGGCCGCGACGTCACCGACCGTCGAAACCACACCGCGCTTCCAGCGTTTCAGGATGTCGGCTGATTCACGCTCGTAGTCGAACCCGTGCGACCGCGCCCACGATTTACGGCGCCTGCTGCGGCCGCGGCGCCGATCGATATCGACGTACAGCAGCACCACCGCACCGACGAAGCACAGTGCGGACAGCGTGAACCATAGGGGGACCATCCAACACAGGGTATCTGCTGTTGGGCCGGAATAGAGAATCCGACCAGGTCACAACCCAATCACGGGCCGACTAACCCAGTATCAGGGAATCTCCGTCCGGGCTGACGTTGACCGGAACGGTGTCGCCGTCGTGCACCTCGCCGGCCAGCAACAGCTTGGCCAGCTGGTCGCCGATGGCTTGCTGCACGAGCCGGCGCAACGGCCGGGCACCGTAGACCGGGTCGAATCCGCGCTGCGCCAACCATTTCTTGGCCGGCAGCGACACCTCCAGCTGCAGCCGCCGTTGGGCGAGCCGCTTGTCCAGCTGGGCGAGCTGGATGTCCACGATCTGCACCAGTTCTTCCGGGTTCAGCGCGTCGAAGATCAGCACGTCATCGAGGCGGTTGATGAACTCCGGCTTGAACGTGGCGCGCACCGCGTTCATGACCTGCTCTTCGCTGCCACCCGAGCCCAGGTTGGACGTCAGGATCAGGATGGTGTTGCGAAAGTCGACCGTGCGGCCCTGCCCATCGGTGAGCCTGCCCTCGTCGAGCACCTGCAACAGCACGTCGAACACGTCCGGGTGGGCCTTTTCCACCTCGTCGAACAGCACCACGGTGTAGGGCCGGCGTCGCACCGACTCGGTCAGCTGACCGCCGGCCTCGTAGCCGACGTAGCCGGGCGGGGCGCCGACCAGGCGGGCCACCGAGTGCTTCTCGCCGTACTCGCTCATGTCGATGCGGACCATCGCGCGCTCGTCGTCGAACAGGAATTCGGCCAGCGCCTTGGCGAGCTCCGTCTTACCGACACCGGTCGGCCCGAGGAACATGAATGCACCGGTCGGACGGTTGGGGTCGGAAACCCCTGCCCGGCTGCGACGCACCGCGTCCGAGACGGCCTGCACGGCCTTCTTCTGGCCGATGACCCGCTTGCCCAGCTCGTCCTCCATGCGCAGCAGCTTGGCGGTCTCGCCTTCCAGCATCCGGCCGGCCGGGATGCCGGTCCATGCCGACACCACGTCGGCAATGTCGTCGGGACCGACCTCTTCCTTGAGCATCACCTGCTCACGGGCGGTGGCCTGCGGGAGCGCCGCATCGAGTTTCTTCTCGACCTCGGGGATGCGCCCGTAGCGCAGCTCCGCGGCCTTGGCCAGGTCGCCGTCGCGCTCGGCGCGCTCGGATTCCCCGCGCAAGGTCTCCAGCTGCTCCTTGAGCTCGCGGACGACGTCGATCGCGCTCTTCTCGTTCTGCCAACGGGTAGTAAGCTCGGCGAGCTTTTCCTTTTGGTCGGCCAGCTCGGCGCGCAGCTTCTCCAGCCGCTCCTTGGACGCCTCGTCCTCTTCTTTGGACAGCGCCACCTCTTCGATCTCGAGCCGGCGAACCAGACGCTCGACCTCGTCGATCTCGACCGGCCGCGAGTCGATTTCCATCCTGAGCCGACTGGCCGCCTCGTCGACCAGGTCGATGGCCTTGTCGGGCAGGAAGCGCGCGGTGATGTAGCGGTCGGAGAGCGTCGCGGCCGCCACCAGCGCCGAGTCGGTGATGCGCACACCGTGGTGCACCTCGTAGCGTTCCTTCAGCCCGCGCAGGATGCCGACGGTGTCCTCGACCGACGGCTCGCCGACGAACACCTGCTGGAAACGGCGCTCCAGCGCCGCATCCTTTTCGATGTATTTGCGGTACTCGTCGAGCGTGGTGGCGCCGACCAGCCGCAACTCGCCGCGGGCCAGCATCGGCTTGATCATGTTGCCGGCGTCCATCGCGCCCTCGCCGGTCGCGCCGGCACCGACGATGGTGTGCAGCTCGTCGATGAACGTGATGATCTGCCCGGCGGAGTTCTTGATGTCGTCGAGGACGGCCTTGAGGCGCTCCTCGAACTCGCCGCGGTACTTCGAGCCGGCCACCATCGAGCCGAGGTCGAGCGCGACGATCGTCTTGTCGCGCAGGCTTTCCGGCACGTCGCCGTCGACGATGCGCTGGGCCAGGCCCTCCACGATCGCGGTCTTGCCGACACCCGGTTCGCCGATGAGCACCGGGTTGTTCTTGGTGCGCCGGGACAGCACCTGAATGACGCGGCGAATCTCGTTGTCCCGCCCGATGACCGGGTCGAGTTTGCCTTCGCGGGCCTGGGCCGTCAGGTCGGTCGAGTACTTCTCCAGCGCCTGGTAGGTGGCCTCCGGCTCGGGGCTGGTGACCCGGGCGCTGCCGCGTACCTTGACAAACGCCTCGCGCAGCGCCTGCGGCGAGGCGCCGTGTCCGGTCAGCAGCTTGGCGACGTCGGAGTCGCCGGTGGCCAGCCCCACCATCAGGTGCTCGGTCGAGACGTACTCGTCGTCCATCTCGGTGGCCAGTTGCTGAGCGGTGGTGATGGCGGCCAGTGACTCGCGGGACAGCTGGGGCTGCGCGCTGGCGCCGCTGGCCTGCGGCAGCCGGTCGAGCAGGTGCTGCGCCTCGGTGCGGATCGTGGCGGGCTCGACACCGACAGCCTCCAGCAGCGGCGCGGCGATCCCGTCAGTCTGCGTCAGCAGGGCCATCAGCAGGTGAGCGGGCCTGATCTCGGGGTTTCCGGCAGACGATGCCGCCTGGAGCGCCGAGGTCAGCGCCGCCTGGGTCTTGGTAGTCGGGTTGAAAGAGTCCACGACGATCTCCGTTGGGGTCAGAAGGGGATGTCTAAAAAATGCTTGTCGCGTTCTTCAACGCCGTCAAGGTTGAGTCTGTTCCGCTCAACCCTAGCAAGTTTTGCGCACCCGGGAACGGACGCTAGATCGACACCCCGTTCGCCCCGTTGGTGCCGAACAGCAGCGCGCCGGTACCGCCCGTGCCTGGAGTCCCGTTGCCAAAGGTATTCCCGCCGGTGCCGCCGTCGCCGATTAGCCCGATGGCGTTGCCGCCGTTGCCGCCGTTGCCGTTCTGTCCACCGGAATCGAGGGCAAAGCCGCCGCCGCCACCGGCACCGCCGCCGCCGCCAAGTTGCCCGCCGTTCCCGCCGTCACCGCCGCTCCCGCCGACGCTGGTGGCCGTGCCACCGCCGCCGCCGCCCCCACCGCGGCCTCCGAACACTCCGCCGTTGCCGCCGTCACCGCCGTTACCGCCGACGCCGCCGGAACCGATGGCAAAGCCGCCGGCGCCGCCGGCCCCACCGTGGCCGGTCAGGATCCCGCCGTCGCCGCCGGCCCCGCCGCCACCGCCGTTGCCGCTGGTTATGTCCCCGTTGCCGCCGCCGCCGCCGCCGCCGCCGGAGCCGATCAGCCCGCCCGCGCCCCCAGTACCGCCGTCCGCGCCGTTCGCGCCAACGGTCAGACCACTACCGCCGGACCCACCGGTACCGCCCTCGCCAAGCAGCAGCCCGCCGGATCCGCCGTTGCCGCCGGCGGTAGGCGTCCCGCCGCTGAAGCCGGACCCGCCGTTGCCGCCGAAACCCAACAGGCCGGCGTCGCCACCGTTACCACCGGGCGAGGTGGCGGAGCCGGGCCCGCCGTTACCGCCGTTGCCGATAATCCACCCGCCGTCACCGCCGGTCCCCCCCGGCGTCGTCGCGCTGGCGCCGTTGCCGAACAGCGGGCGCCCCGTCAGGTCCTTCACCGGCGTAAACACCGCCAGGCTCTGCAGATCCTGCTCCACCGTCTGCAACGGCGAGGCATTAGCCGCCTCCGCCGCCGCGTACGCGCCCGTGGCCCCATTCATGAGCTGAACGAACTGGCTGTGAAACGTCGCAGCCTGAGCACTGAGCGCCTGGTATGCCCGTGCGTGCGCACCGAGTAACGCCGCGATGCTCGCCGACACCTCATCGGCAGCCGCCGGCAGCACCGTCGTCGTGGGTAATGCCGCCGCGGCGTTGGCCGCGCTGATCGTCGAACCAAGATTCGCCAGATCCGAAGCCGCCGCCGCGACAAATTCCGGCGCCGCGATCACATACGACATTTCGCACCTCCAGATTTGGTATAGGCAAAAGGTGCCACGGGAATGTCCTGCTTGCTGACGCGCGACACATCCGCTATGTCAGAACGCCGACCGAAGAGAATGCCTCGACTCAGTTCGTTCAACAGGACCGCCGGGCCCCTCATAGCATCAGAAGTCGTTTTGGCTTGTTCAGCCGTGCTTGATGGGCGAAGCGCGCAATCGAATTGGGATTATCGACAGTCTGATTATCGCGGGGAACGACGTGCATTAGTATCATTTCCTGGTCATATGATGTCGGTCACCCTAGCACAGACGTGACCGTGCAACATATAAACGTCGGACAAGGATCACGGCCCATGGGCCTAGAGGACCGGGATGCGTTGCAGGTGCTACGCGACGCCTTCAACCAGGACGACCCGGGCCCCAGCGAACTCGTCCACCGGTTCTACGACCACTGGTTTGCCCTCGACGTCTCCGTCCGCGACCTGTTCCCACCCGAAATGGAGAGCCAGCGAGCCGCTTTCGCCCACGCGTTGCACTGGGTGTACGGCGAACTGGTCGCGCAGCGGGCCGCAGAGCCGGTGGCCTTCCTTGCCCAGCTGGGCCGGGATCACCGCAAATACGGTGTGCTGCCAAGCCATTACGACACGTTGCGTCGCGCACTGTATGCGACGCTGCGTGGTCAGCTGGGCGAGGCGTGGACCGATTCCGTCGATGACGCCGCCGATCAGTCGCTCAACCTGATCACCGGGGTGATGAGCGGCGCCGCCGACGCCGACGAGGGACCCGCCTGGTGGGACGGCACGGTCGTCGAGCACATCCGGGTCTCGCGCGATCTCGCGGTGGTTCGGCTGCAACTGGACCGCCCGCTGCACTACCACCCCGGCCAGTACATGAACGTCCAGGTTCCGCAGTGCCCCCGCCGCTGGCGCTTCCTGAGCCCCGCCATTCCGGCTGACCCCGACGGCGGAATCGAGTTTCATGTGCGACTGGTCCCCGGCGGATTGGTCAGCGCCGCCATCGTCGGCGAGACCCGACTGGGAGACCGGTGGCGATTGTCAAGCCCGCACGGCGGCCTGCATGTCGACCGAGACGCCGGGGACGTGCTGATGGTGGCCGGTAGCACCGGTCTGGCGCCGCTGCGGGCGCTGATCATGGACTTGAGCCGCTACGCGATCAACCCACGGGTGCATCTGTTCTTCGGGGCTCGATACCTCTGCGAGCTCTACGATCTGCCCACGCTGTGGGAGGTTGCGTCACACAATACGTGGCTGTCGGTCTCGCCGGTCTCGGAGTACAGCCGCGACCCGTCGTGGGCGGCCGACTATCCCGACGTCACCCCGCCACGCGGCCTGCACGTGCGCCAGATCGGCCGGCTGCCCGAGGTTGTGACCAAGTACGGCGGCTGGGGCGACCGGCAGATCCTGATCTGCGGCGGACCGGCCATGGTCGGCGCCACCAAGGCCGCCCTGATCGCCAAGGGGGCCCCGCCGGAGCGCATTCAGCATGATCCCCTGTCGAGGTGAGTCGAGGTAAGCCATGCGCATCGTCACCCTGACCGACCCGTCATCAGCGGTTGCGGCGCAGTTCGTGCCCGAGGCGGGCATGATCGGCACGTCGCTGACCGACGCCGGCGTGCAGCTGCTCGGGCAACGACGCGGCCTGGACGCCTACGTCGCGGCGGGCAAGACGATGGGAATCCCGATCCTGTATCCGTGGGCAAATCGATTGGGCGACAACACCTATACCGCGGAAAACGTGACGGTGACCCTGACGCCGGGCCGTGACGGTGTTCGTCCCGACCCCAACGGATTGCCCATCCACGGCGTACTTGCCGCCTACCCGGGCTGGCGGGTGGCGGCGGAGTCGGAGAACGAGCTGACCGCCGAGCTGGACTTCGGCGCCGACTCGAGTCTGCTGGCCAGCTTCCCGTACCCGCATGTGCTCACGATGGCGGTGCGACTGGCCGAACGGACCCTGACGGTTCGCACGACGGTCACCGCAACCGGCGACAGGACGGTCCCGCTGTGCTTCGGCTTCCATCCCTACCTACACCTGCCGGGCGTGGCTCGCGGCGGGTGGACGATCGAGACGCCGCCGCTGCGGCATTTGAGCCTCGACGAACGAGGGCTGCCCACCGGCGAGTCCGAACCACAGCCGGCGAAGGAAGAACGGTTGGGCGACCACGCTTTTGATGACGCCTACGACCAAGTGAACGACGGCGCGGTGTTCGCGGTGTCCGGCGGCGGACGCCGCCTCGAGGTGCACTTCGAGCACGGGTATCCGGCGACCCAGATCTTCGCGCCGCTGGCCGAGGATGTCGTGTGCTTCGAGCCGATGACCGCACCGACCGACGCGCTGCGCCGCGGCGGCTACCGATCAGCGCTCCCGGGCGAGCCGGCGGTTGCGGTGTTCTCCATCCGCGTTTAGCACGGCACTGCGTCCCTGGGGCCGCACGGAATTGTCCGGACCAGCGCAGATATTGCGTAAATGCTATTTGACATGTGATGAAAACCGCGCGACTGACCGATACTCTTAGCCGATCCCGGTCGGGAGGATGCAGGTGAGCCCTGGCGAGAGCAGCACATCGATCGATGAATTGCTGGACCGCGCGGTGCAGGCCATCAACGAAGGCGACCGCGCGACCGCGACCACGTTGGCCGGGCAGGTCCTTGCGGTCGACCGCGGCAACCCCGAGGCCGAGGACCTGCTAACCGCGCGGGCTCGCCACGGTGAGATCCGCCGGCTGACAATCATGTTTGCCGACCTGGTCGACTCGACGGCGCTGTCCACCCGTTTAGAACCGGAGACGTATCGCACGCTGGTCGGCAGCTACCGCGATGAGGTGCGCCGGATCGTCGACCGGTATGAGGGCCATATCAGCTCGATCAAGGGCGACGGATTGTTAGCCGTATTCGGGCACCCCAAGGCGCATGAGAACGACGTGCGGCGTGCCGTCGCGGCGGGGCTCGATATCACCCGCGCCATCGCGCAGCTCAGCGAGCGGGCCGAACGCAAGTTCGGCGTGGCCATCAACGTGCGGGTCGGCATCCACCGCGGTCTGGTCTATCTCGACACCGACCAAGACGACGTCTACGGCTTCGCCGCCAACCTGGCCGCCCGTGTTGCTGGGTTGGCCGAGCCGGGCACGGTGGCGGTGTCGGATGCGGTCGCCCCGCTGGTGGGTCACTTGTTTGACCTCAGCACACGTCCGGCGGCCCCAGTGAAGGGCGTCGAGGGGTTGATCGGCCATCATCAGGTGCTTGGTGAGCGACCCGAAGCCCCGCCGCTGGGTTCGCCGCCCCTGATCGGGCGTGACCGTGAGCAGAGCTGGCTGCAGCAGAGCTGGCAGCGGGCCCGCGACGGGGTACTGAGCACTCCGGGCGTGGTCTTCCGTGGTGAGCCGGGAATCGGCAAGACCCGGCTCGCGACTGAAGCAGCCGAAATCGTTGGGGGCTCAGGCGGGACCGTCATTGAACTCAGGGGTTCGCCGCTGCACACCGACACCGGCCTGCATCCGGTGCGCAGGCTGGTGGAGCGGCGATGCGGCATTACCCGGCTCACTGACGCCGCTGAGCGGTTGCGGTTGCTGGAGGCCGAGTTGCGCTCGTGCGCAATGGATCCTGTGACGGCGGTTCCTCTGCTGGCGCCGGTAGTGGGCATCGGCCCCGAGCATGGCTATCACCCCGCCGCCGTCGAAGGCCGCACTCTGTACGAGATGATCGGCGCAACGGTGCACCGCTACGTCCTGTCGTGCCTACACAACCAGCCCGGCCTGGTCATCGCCGAGGACGTGCACTGGTTCGACCCGTCGACCACGGAGTTGCTCAACTCGTTGCTCGCATCCGCGGACGGACGGTTGCTGGTGGTGTTGACCGGACGCGAGGGTGATTGGCTGCGAGCCGATTGGCAGACGACGCTTTTCGATCTTGCACCGCTGACCGGTGAGCAGTCCGACGCATTGATCGAAGCTTTGGACCCGTCCGTGACCGATACCCAGCGCGCCGCCATACGCGAGCGTTGCGACGGGGTGCCCTTCTACCTCGAGCATGTGGTGGCCGGCCTGGACGTGGCCGGTCAGGCGCCAGAGGTGCCGGAGGCGCTGTATGAGCCGCTGTTTGCCCGACTGCACGCCCGCAGCGATGTGGTGCCGGTGGTGGAGGCCGCCGCCGTGATTGGGCGCGCCGGTGATCTGCCGTTGCTTCGCTCCGTGGTCGGACACCGCGCCGAAGACGTCGACGGTGTCGTAACGGAACTGGTGTGGGCACGTGTGCTCGAACGACGTGGGACCGATGGCTGGCGATTCCGCCATGAGCTGCTCCGCGAGGTGGCCGCCGAGCTCGCGCCGCCATCGCTGCGCCGCGACCTGCACTCCCGGGCTGCCGGCGCGCTGGTCGACGCAGCAACCGCCGCCGAACCGGACTGGCGAGTGGTCGCAACCCATTTCGAGCAGGCAGAGCAATATGTCCAAGCCGTCGAGGCGTACCAAAAGGCCTCCGTCGGCGCCCGGCGGCGTGGTGCCGTACACGAAGCGATCGCTTGCCTCACGAACGCACTCGGTCAGCTCACCGGCTGCGGGGCGGGATCCGCGCGGGACCGCAGCGAGATCGCGATCCGGCTGGAGCGCGCCTTTCTAATGGGTGCCCTCGAGGGTGGCACCACCGGCGAGGCACCCGCTGATTTGGAACGGTGCCTGGCTTTGGCGAGCGCCGGCAACTACGAAGACGAGTTGTTCACCACACTCACCGCGCTGATCGGCTATTACCTGCCGCGGGCCGAACTGCGCCGTGCCCGTGAACTGCTCGACTCACTGTCCGCCCCGATTACCAAAGACCGAACCTGGAGTCGCCCCGTAATAGCCTCTTTCTTGGGTTCGGTCGCTTGGCTGGAAGGTGACTTCACCGCAGCCCGCAAACACCTGCTGCGAGCGCTTGCCGACCGTTCGGCCGCCGATCCGGCGATAGTGGACGCCCCTTCGTGGGTGACGGTGGATCCGATCGCGGCGGCACACCAGTACCTGGCATTGACACACACGGTGTGCGGGGACCTCGATCGTGCCAATGCAGAGTTGGCCGAATCAGTGCGGCGCTCCGATGGCCTGAGCTTTCCACATGACTCCTGCAATAGGGCGCAAACGTATTTCGTGGAGATCTGGGTTTGCCTGGAGGCCGGCCAGATCGCGGAGGCGGCCACCCTGGTTGCGCGCCTGCGCCAGCTGAGCCAGGAGTCGGGGCTTGACCTGTGGCAGTGGGTCGGCAGAACCGAACACAACACCGTCAAGGCGCTGACCGCGCTGGACGCCGGCGCCGACGCCGCTACGCTGCTGGCCGCGGCGGACAAGATCGCGCTGCACGTGGACGGCTCGCGGCTCATGCATCTCAACGTCTATCTCACGTTCAAAGATGCGATCATCGGCCGTCTCCTGATCGCCGCAGGCCAGCCGGAGAAAGCGCGCGAGCGATTGGAGATGGCGTTGCGCCACGCGCAAGAGACGGGAATGCGCTTCCACGACGCCGAGCTGATGCGCGTGCGCGCTCACACGTTTGCGGAGCCGCAGGAACGTCGCAACGCCCTGGCCGCCGCGCTCGAGTTCGCACGGCATCAGGGCGCGACCCTGTTCGAACTGCGCTGCCTGCTGGATTCTTTCGACCTGCTCGGCGACGGGGATCGGACGGAGCTGGCCGCCCTCATGAGCCGCTTCCCCGGTGACGCTAGTTGGCCGGAATGCGCACGGGCGCAGAAGATCCTCTCGCAAACAGATCAGAGGTAGGCCTTATCCCGCTTGTCTGGGCTGTTTCGTGATTCCTTCGAGCGCCCGGATGTTGGCGGCAGCGTTGCGGCTCTCATGTTTAGCGACGGCGCGAGGGAGTCTTGGGAACGGTGTCAACCGCGCGGGCGGTTGCGCGAGTCGGTGGTCGCGGTGTTCTCGATCCGCGTTTAGCACACTGCGTCTGGAGCTGTTTGACATACGCTGAAAACGGCGCGGCTGACCGGTACCCTTAGCAAATCCTGGGCAGGAGGAGCAGGTGAGCCCTGGCGAGAGCAGCACATCGATCGATGAATTGCTGGACCGCGCGGTGCGGGCGATCAACGAAGGCGATCGTGCGACCGCGACCACGTTGGCCGGACAGGTCCTTTCGGTCGACCACGGCAACCCCGAGGCCGAGGACCTGCTCAGCGCGCCGGCTCGCTACGGTGAAATCTGCCGGCTGACAATCATGTTTGCCGACCTGGTCGACTCGACGGCGCTGTCCACCCGTTTAGAACCGGAGACGTATCGCACGCTGGTCGGCCGCTACCGCGATGAGGTGCACCGCGTCGTCGAGCGGTATGAGGGCCATATCAGCTCGATCAAGGGCGACGGACTCTTGGCGGTGTTCGGGCACCCCAAGGCGCATGAGAACGACGTGCGGCGTGCCGTCGCGGCGGGGCTCGAAATCACCCGCGCCATCGCTCAGCTCAGCGAGCGGGCCGAACGCAAGTTCGGCGTGGCCATCAACGTGCGGGTCGG
>NZ_JBKQOI010000384.1:0-2619 GCF_052145595.1 Mycobacterium sp.
AACATCGCCCAGAACGGAATCTTGTACACCGTCTCCGTGCGGCCGGCTCTGGCCGCGGCCGCCTCCCCTTCGGCCACCTGCGCGAAGTCGATGGTCCGGTATTCGGGAATGAACGCCCCGTCGACGATGATGTCCTTGCTGCCGGTCCCGCTCAGCCCGATGACATCCCACGAGTCCTCGACAATGGTGTAGTCCTTCCGGGGCAGTACCACATGCATCACCTTGATCGGCTGCGCGGGCTTCCCGTCGGGCCCGGCGACGAGGGCGCCCAGGAAGATCCAGTCGCAGTGATCGGTGCCAGATGAGAAGTTCCATCGACCCTTGAGGGTGTAGCCGCCGTCGGTCGGCGTCGCCACGCCCTGCGCGGCATAGGGCGACGCAATCCAGGTTTCCGGGTTCTCGCCCCAGACCTCGGCCTGCAGTTTGCGATCCATCAGCGCCATCTCCCACGGATGCACACCGCCGACGCCACAGACCCACCCTGTCGAGCCGCAGACCTTGGCTACCGCCATGACCGCTTCCGCGAAATCGCGCGGATGCGCGGCGTAACCGCCGAAGTCGGTGGGCTGTAGCATCCGCATCACGCCGGCCTGACGAATCAGCTTCACGCTGTCGTCGGACAGTTTGCCCAGGCGTTCGGTTTCATCGGCCGTCGACGCCAGCTGCCCGGCGATCTCTTCGACTTGGCCAATGACTACGTGCGACATCGACGTACCTCCGGTATTGGTATCAGGCAAAAGGGTTATCGCCTGTTGGGGACATTCCTCACAGTAGGTCGCTACTCCTTCTCGTCGGGTCCGAAATCCCGCTGGTTGGAAGGACCCCGCTACGAGGTGATTCGACGAGCGGAACCGTTTCGGTCACTGAAATCGTCGCGGTTCTCGGGTGGGGTAGGGCCTTACCATCGGGCGACCCCGAGGCGAAAGGGACACCATGGTGCATTGGGACGCCGAGTGTGACGTTCTGGTCGTCGGTTCCGGGGGAGGTGCCCTAACCGGTGCGTACACTGCCGCCCGCGAGGGACTGCGGGTCATCGTCGTTGAGGCGACCGACCGAATTGGCGGGATGACAGCGTACTCCGGTGGCGGGATGTGGTTTCCGTGCAATCCCGTGCTGCGCCGGGCGGGCGACGATGACACGATCGAAGATGCGTTCGCCTACTTCCGGGCAGTAGTGGGCGACCAGACACCGGCCGACCTGCAGGAGGCGTTCGTGACCGGTGGCGCCCCGCTGGTCGAATATCTCGAAGAAGATCCGGCGTTCGAGTTTCGGGTGTTGCCGTGGCCGGACTACTTCGGCGCCGCGGCGCACGCGTGTCCCAAGGGCCGCCAGATCATTCCGGCCCCGTTTCCGGCCGATCGGCTTGGTGGGCAACGTGAGTTGCTGCGGGCTCCGCTGGCCACCGATCGCGGCACCGAGGATCCGCCTGAACAGCTCAGCGGCGGGCAGGCTTTGATCGGCCGCTTTCTGCTGGCATTAGAAAAGCTGCCGAACGTACAGCTATGGGTAAACGCGCGCTGCGATGAACTGATCCGTCTCGGCGGTCGGGTGACCGGCGCGGTGATCAGCACGCCCAGGGGTAATCGCCGCATTCGGGCCGACCGTGGGGTCCTGATTGCAGCAGGTGGTTGTGAGCGAAATGACTTGCTGCGCAAGGCGTTCAGAGTGCCAGGATCCAGCCGTGACTCCATGGCACCGCCCGGCAACTGCGGCGCTGCGCTGGAGGCCGCAGTGAAGATCGGCGCGGATGTAGACCTGATGGCAGAGGCTTGGTGGGCACCCGGGCTGACCCATCCCGACGGCAGCTCGACGTTCTCGCTGTGGTTTTCCGGCGGTATCTTTGTCAACGACGCGGGGCGGCGATTCACCAACGAATCCACGGCCTACGATCGCGCCGCCCGCGATGTGCTGGCAGAGATGCGGACCGGCCGTATTTCGCTGCCCTACTGGCTGATCTACGACAGCCGGGGTGGCCAGGCACCGCCGGTCCTGTTCACCGGCGTCCCGTTGGCTGACCCCGACGATTACTCCCAGGCCGGACTGTGGCATGCCGCTGACACGTTGGCCGAACTCGCCGCCAAGATCGGGGTTACGGCCGATCAGTTGAGCGAAACCGTCAAGCGCTTCAACGGGTTTGCCGCCTCTGGAGTCGACGAGGACTTCGGCCGGGGCGCCGAGCCGTTCGACAAGTCGGTTCCGGGCAGCCCCAATCCGCTTGTGCCGATCGACCAACCGCCGTTTCGGGCCGCCGCATTCGGGTTGTCGGATCTGGGTACCAAGGGTGGCCTGCGGACCGACGCCCGTGCGCGCGTGATCGACGCGAACGGAAACGTCATCCCCGGCCTGTACGCCGCGGGCAACTCGATGGCAGCGGTGAGTGGGAGAACCTATCCCGGTGGCGGTAACCCGGTCGGCGCATCGATGGTCTTCAGTCACCTTTCGGCGCTGGACATGGTGGAAAGCCGAGGGCCCGAAGCGCGTTGACGCCCGCGGTTACATGTGTGAGCCGCCGTCGACCCGCACCTCGGTCCCAGTGATGAAGTACGCCTCGGGGGCGCCGAGCATCGCGACCACGGCCGCCACTACGTCGGGTTTGGCGAAGATCACGCCGTCGGGCAG
>NZ_JBKQOI010000385.1:0-2685 GCF_052145595.1 Mycobacterium sp.
GGCGCACGCTGATCCTGCTGAACGGGCTCTCGCACCGGCTCGCGCCCGGGCGCCGGCTGATCCAGGCCGAGCTGCTGAAGCACCTCGCCGCGGGCGCGGCCCGGGCAGACGGCGACGAGCCGGTCCCATCGGCCAGCGCGGATAATTCGGCCCGCAAGCCCGCGTAGTCCTGAGGTTTGGCGGGGGTATCCGTGGCCACGACGTTCAGGGTTGCTGGTCGGGTGATGAAATGCTCGGGTAGACAATTAAAGTTCGAGACCGTATCCACGGTGAGCACGGCGGTTGCGCTCGCGCTCACGACGCTGGTGGCTGGTAGCGGTGATGCGTTCGAATGCGGTTTCGCGGGCGTGGGTTTGGGCCTCGTGCTGGCGCCAAGCCTGCGCGCGGGCAGCGCAACGTTGGTCGTTGCGGTCCAGTGAGGCCGCCACGGCGGCGGGCAAGAGCTTGCGGTCGGTGCGTGCGGCGACGGTGTGCATGGTGCGGACGCGGTCATCGTTGGCCAGGATCATCCGAAAGTGGTGCGCGGCGGCGCATTTGGTGCCGCGGTGCCGTGCAGGAATCCTAGGCAGGGGCGTTCGGGCAACCATTAGTGAGACGCCTTGTGGGGCTGCGGGTTTAGATGATACGGGGAGGAATGGGGTGGGACGATTGGAGATAGATATTGTGAGAATGATTAGAAATTAAGGGGTTTGGGTGGTGGACACGGAAAGACGCCGGGCGGTGAGATCGGCCGCAGCAGCGTCGCGGCCGATCTCACACGGGGACTCAGGCGATGCGTTCGATCCCGGCTAGTTCTGGTCCGATGTGTTCGCGGGCGACTTCCGCGTCGTAGTGGGCCTGCATGTTGATCCAGAACATGTCGCTTAGTCCCAGTGCACGCGAGAGCCGCAGAGCGGTATCGGCGCTGATGCCGCGCTTGCCGTGCACGATCTCGTTGATACGGCGGGGCGGCACGTCGATCGTTTTGGCGATCCGGTACTGCGAGATGCCCAGTGGGTCGAGGAATTCGGTCTTTAGGATCTCGCCAGGGTGGGTGGGTGCGAAGTCTGTCATCGGTTTCTCTTTTCTAGTGGTAGTCGACCAGTTCGACGTTGCCGGCGCCGCTGGCACTCCAGGTGAAGCAGATGCGCCACTGGTCGTTGACGCGGATGCTGTATTGGCCGGCGCGGCTGCCGGCCAATTTCTCGAGTCGGTTGCCCGGCGGCACCCGCAGGTCGTTGATGCTCTCGGCGGCGTTGATGAGAACAAGCTTGTTGTATGCGAGCCTGCTGAGTTCCGGGCTGAGTTTCTTAACGTAGCGGCGCTGCCAGATCGCCTCGGTGTCTTTGTCCCGGAACGAGCGGATCACTCATCAATGATAACGCGAGGCGTTATTAACGTAAAGCGTTATGGGCTACCGGTGGTCCCGAAGATTGTGCAGGAAGTACCCCCGGGCCAATTACAGTGGTGGAATAGCACTCACCAGGAGGGGACCCCATGGCCCAAATACACTCCCCAAGCCCAACCGAGCATAGCGCCTTCACCGGCAGACCGATCAACGGCAGCTTGCTTCTCAAAGTTTCCGAAGCAGCCGCGGCCCTTCGCATCTCACGCTCGTCGATCTACAGGCTCTTCGATGCTGGCGAGTTGGCATGGGTCCAGATCGGTGCTTCTCGCCGGGTTACCTCGGCGGAGATTCACCGCTTCATCGCAGCGCATACGGAAGCTGCGTCGTAACGCTTCACGACGATGGGTGAGCGCCAGCAGCTGCCGCCCCAGATCCGACGCGTTGAGCTTGCTCGCCGCGCCGGGAGCAGGCCTGCCGTCCGTTATCAGCTGACTGTGGACACGGGCATGGTCGATGGCAAGCGTAAGCAGCTGCGGCGACGGTATCGGACCGAGAAGGAGGCCCGGGCGGCGCTTGCCGAGATACAGGGCCAGGTAAATGCGGGCTCTTACGTGCAGCCGTCAACGCTCACGGTGGAGCAGGCGTGTGCTGACTGGTTGCAATCTCGCCACAAGATTCGACCCACTACGGCCGCGGGCTATGGATACGTCCCGCAGCCGGTACGCGGCGAGCTGGGCGACCTGGCCGTCCAGGACCTGACCCGCCGACACATCGACGATCTGATCGTGAAGCTGCGTGCCGGCAGCTTGGAGCGGCCTGGCGGCCGAGCGCGCAAGGCGTGGAGCGCCCGGTCGTGCAATTACATGCTCGGTGCTGTGTCGCAGGTCCTCGCGCAGCTGGTCGCCGAGGGACGCTTGGCGAGAAATGTTGCCGGACTGGTCGATCGTGTGCCGGGCAAGGCCAGGATTTTCAAGACGTTTACCGACGATCAGGTGCGAATCGTCCTGGGCGCCATCGCCAATGATCGCAATCGGCATGCGTGGCATCTCGCTCTTGCCGGCCTGCGGCGCGGTGAGATCGCGGGCTTGCGTTGGGATGACGTCGATTTCGGCCAGCGGACGGTGCGGATCGGTAAGACTCGCGTCGACGTGGGAGGCCGCGCCTTTGATCAAGACGATCCCAAGACGGCCTCGGCCGGCCGAGTGCTGCCCATACCCGACTCGCTACTAAGCCGAAGTTCCCCCTGCTGTGTTGACGGGTTGGGGTGTTGACGTGGGGTTTTGTGATCTGGTGGGTGTGGGCTACTGACTACGCCAGACCGTGGCGGTGGGATACGTCGAGGAGTTCGAAGGCCCGCT
>NZ_JBKQOI010000386.1:0-59911 GCF_052145595.1 Mycobacterium sp.
GCGCGGGGCCGCGACGACAGCGCGCTCGCGTCGGGCAACCCCGGTGGCGCCGGGTGAACGTGGCGGCGGCGGTCGATCATTGCGGCGCCTCCCCCGCAGCCTCCCCCAAAAAGGTGTGGACGACGTCGCGTTCCCAGCCCGGCATGGTTTCGCTGCGCACGCCGGCGAATCCGGCGTCGCGCATCCGGCGCCGAAACCGCGCAGCCCCGTCGAAGGTCAGGACGCTACGCCACAGATGCCGATACAGTGTGGTGTCACGGGTGCGCCACCAGCCGGCGGGGATGATGATGCCCCAACACACCGCGTGCCAGATCAGGGTCGCGGCGCGGGAGTCACGCACCGAGTACTCGTGGACCGCCAGGGTGCCGCCGGGCCCAAGCAGATTGCGAAAGGCCCGCAGTTGACCGTCCGGGTCCGCGAGGTTGCGCAGCAGATAGGCGGCCAGGATGGCGTCGAACGGTCCGGTGATGCCGTGCTCGTCGAGTTCTTCGACGCGGGCATGCACAAACCGGACCGACGGCGGCCACGTCTTTGCCCTCGCCGCATCGAGCATTCCGCGCGCGGCGTCGACGGCGACGATCTCCGCGTTGGGAGCCACCGCCAACAGCGCGGCCGTCGACGCGCCGGTGCCGCAGCCCGCATCGAGCAGGCGCAAACCCCGGCCGCGTCCCGGCAACCGCATGCGGCGCGCCGACTGTCCCAGGCTCGCGTGGTAGTACGGGTTGGCGCCGACCAGCCGGTCGTATGCCGCCGCGCCGCCGTCAAAGGCATCCGGCACGTCGCGCCGGGGCAGACCCCTTTTATCCATGACTACCGACTTGCACGTTGACGCTCCCACAACAGCAGCACGGCGGTGACCAGCGCGAAGCCGAACAGGTAGTCCTCGATGGGAATATCGAGCGGAAACCGCACGCCACTGGTCTGCCGTTCGTTGTAGATGACGATCGGGGCGCTGCGCTTCGTCAGCCAGCCATCGACCGGAATCTGGAAACCGAATACGATCACCATCGACAACCAGTAGGCGGGCCGTCGGAACAGTCCGGTGTGCAACAGCGCGAACTCCAGCGCGCACACCGCGAGAACAGCCGCTATCGCGGGCACGGTGTAGCCCAGTCCGGTCATCGGCGCTTGCTCAGATCCAGGATGGCGGTCACCGCGTTGTAGGTCAGCAAGGCGCACAGCGGAATCACCACGAAGAACAACACCTCCTCGATGGGTACCCGAAATGGGATATCGATGCCGGTGATGTAGCCGTAGTCGTATGTCCAGACGTGCCAGGCGATGGCTACCTCGTCCCAGACGAGGAACACCGCCGCGACCGGAATTACCGCGTACACCAGGCGGCGTGGTTGCCGGTACACGCCGGCGCCGAAGAACTCCAGCGGCGCGGTGATCGCCAGGCACATGCCTAGCAGTATCAGGTATTGCCACCGGTCAGTCACGCTGCACCGGGCCTCCCGTGCTCCGGATGGGCGATACGAACCCGCCACGCCCGCAGCAGCCCACCGCCGGCGACCTGAAGTCGCCGCCTCGTGCCGACGGTTGCGCGCCGGCTGAACACCGAGAAGTAGCTGTCCTCAATGCAATCCAGGATTTCGGAGTAGAGCGTCAGTGCGGTTGCCACACACGGCCGGGAACGCGGCGCCAGTAACGCAATCCCGTGGGCGGCGCACTCATAGATTTTTCGGGTGATTTCGTGCTGAGCCGCCAGGGCGTCACGCACACGTGCATCTGTGCGGCGATGACTATGACACCACATCATCAGTTCGCGGTCTACACCGAAGGCGGCGAGTTCGTCGGCCGGTAGGTAGATCCGGTCCCGCATCAGGTCCTCGTCCACGTCGCGCAGGAAGTTGGTGAGCTGAAAGGCGCGGCCCAGCGCCGCCGCGTAGGGCGCGGCCTCGTCGACGGCGCCGACCGTCCCGAGTATCGGAAGCATCTGCAGGCCAATGACTTCCGCGGAACCGCGCATATAGCGGTTGAGCGCGGCGCGGTCGGGATAGTCGGTGACGGTGAGGTCCATTCGCATCGAGGCGAGAAAGTCCTCGAACAAGTCCGCGGCGATCCCGTAGCGACGCACGGTGTCGGCGACCGCAACAAGGACGGGCTCGTCCTGATGGTCGCCGCCGGCAAGGAATTGGTCGGACAGCCGTTGCAGCCGATCAGCCCGCGCGCCGATGTCCAGGGCCGGGTTCAGCTCATCGAGGATGTCGTCGGCGTGGCGGGCGAAGCCGTACAACGCGTGCACCGCCGGGCGCTGGTCCGGCGCAAGCAACCGGGTGGCCAGAAAGTAGGTGCGGCCATGTTCGGCGGCAATCTGGCGACAACGGCGATACGCCGCGCGCAGCCGCGAATCCTCGATTCCGGCGGCGTCCAATTCGGTGCGGATCATGGCTACTGGGCTTTCAAGTCGAGTCGCGTGCTGGATCGGTCGACGGTTCCGGTGATGCGGTCGGCAGCCAACCGCCCGGATATCAGCGTGGTCGGCACACCAACGCCGGGCACGGTCGACGACCCGGCCAGTACGGCGTTGGCGATGCCGCGCACGGTGTTGGCGGGTCGAAACGGCCCGGTCTGAGCGAATGTGTGGGCAAGCGCAAACGGTGTGCCCGTCAACATGCCTTGGCGCGCCCAGTCGGCGGGGGTGACCACCTGCAACATTTGGGCGCTGTCGCGTACGCCGGGCAGTAGCCTCTCTTGCACGGCATCGAGGATGGTGTCCGCGTAGGCGTCACCGGTGCGGGACCAGTCGATGTCGCCGCGGGACAGATTTGGCGCCGGGGCCAGCACGTAGAGCAGGTCACGGTCGGCCGGCGCCAGGGTGGGGTCGCTGGCGGTGGGCCTGGTGACCAGCAACGACGGGTCTTGCATGATTCGGCCGTCGCGGATGATGTCGGTGAACGTCTGCTCCCATGCCCCGCCGAAAAGAATGGTGTGGTGTGCCGCCGTGGGCGCAGGGGGGCAGCCCAGGTGCAGCACCACCGCCGAGGGTGCGGCGCGCAGTGGAAGGATCCGTCGTGGCTGTCGGCCCAGCAGTTGGTAGGTGTGGGGCAGTTCGGTGGTCAACACCACCGCATCGCAGGCGATGCGCTGGCCTTCAGCGGTACGAACCGCGGTGATCCGATCGCCGGTGCGGTCCAGTGCGGTGACCGCGGACCCGTAGCAGAACCGCACCCCAGCGTCAGCGGCTGCCGCGGCCAGTGCATCGGGCAGCGCCCGCACGCCGCCCCGCGGGAAGAAGACACCCGAAATCGTGTCCATGTAGGCGATCACCGCGTAGACAGCCAGGGCGTCCTGCGGCGCAACGCCGGCGTAGAGCGACTGGAAGGTGAACACCCGCCGCAACCTGGGATCGCTGATGTGGCGCTTGACCATCGTGTCCCACCGGCGAAAGCCGCCGATTGCCGCGAGCCGCCCCAACCGGCCATTCAGCAGCGACAGCGGCGAGTCGAAGTTCGCGGTAATGAAGCCGTCGAATTCGGTGCGGTACAGCCGATCCAGCCAGTCACGCAACCGCAGATAGCCGGCCGCTTGTTGCGGACCGGCGAATTCTTGGACCGAGGCGGCCATCTTGTCGGCGTCACTGTGGACATCGACGGCGCTCCCGTCGGCGAACACCGCTCGGTAGGCCGGATCGACCGGCAGTAAATCCAGGCGCCCGGACCGGTCTTCTCCGACGGCGGCGAAAACCTCGTCGATGATGTCTGGCATGGTGAGCACTGTCGGCCCGGTGTCGATCCGGTAGCCGTCGATGTCGAGTCGACCCGCTCGTCCGCCAGGCCAGGCTTCGCGCTCCACCACGGTGACTTCTCGCCACCGGCCGGCCAGATGCATCGCCGCGGAAAGCCCCGCAAATCCCGCACCGATCACGACGACGTGGTCGGTGCGCCCCGGTATCGTACGCATCAGTGCGCCACCTCGGCGCTCATGCCGCACGCCGTGTGCACACGCCGGCCATATCGACCAGCGCGACCGTAAGTGGACCATCAATTACGCCGCGGTCCAATGCCTTTCGTGCTGCATCGACGCGGTCGGCGATGAGTCCTTCGATCCACTGCACCGCTCCCGTGGCGAGGATCAAGTCTCGCCAGTGGTCAAGCGCGGAATCGTCGAGCCGCTCGCTGGTCATCAGTTCGCGAAATTGCAGGCGGGTCGACGCGTCGGCCAACTGATGCGCGGCCACCACAACGCTGGTGGCCTTGCGTTCGATCAGATCCCCACCATTGGGTTTGCCGGTCGCCGCGGACGATCCGAAGATGCCGAGGACGTCGTCGCGCAGCTGGAACGCTTCACCGATGGCGGAGCCGTAATCGCCGAGCGCGGCCAACACTCGGTCGTCGCAGCCGGCCATCGCGGCACCGATCTCCAGGGGCCGGCGCACCGTGTAGTTCCCCGACTTCCGTCGGGCCACCTCCAGCACGGCTTCCATCGTAGGCAGGTCGCGCACGTCGTTTGCCAGATCCGCGAATTGGCCCACCGCAAGCTCGGTGCGCATGGCGTCGTAGCGTGGCCATGCCCGCAGCAGATGGTGGTGCTGCAGACCGCTGTCTCGCAGCATCTGTTCAGCCCAGATCAGGCACAGATCGCCGAGCAGTATGGCGGCCGATTCGCCGAACCGGCGCGACGAGCCGGACAGCCCGCGCCGGCGATGCCAGCTGGCGAACTGAATGTGCGCGGCCGGGCGGCCTCGTCGTGATGCCGAATCGTCCATGACATCGTCTTGCAGTAGCGCAAACGCGTGTAGTAGCTCCAGGCTGGCGGTTGCCGACAAGGCCGCATCGCTTGCGGGCGCGCCGCACAGCCAGCCCAGGTACATGAACGTCGATCGCAGGCACTTGCCGCCTTTGACGAACTCCATCAAAATTTCACCGGCCACGTCCACGCCGCAGGCGCCCAGCTCGTCGGCGCAGCGGGCGGCAACAAATTCGGCGACGTGGGCCAGCACCGCCCGCCGCAACCCCGTTCGCCAGGCGTCCAATTGGTCAGCACTGGGCAGGCAAGCCGGGTCCGTCCGCGCGGCTTCGGCTAGGCGGGCCCGGGGAAGCGCACGCACAGCTCCCAACGAAGCCGCCCTCCCGGGGTCGGTCAGCCGCTGGCTCGAACGGGTCAGATTCACTCGTTGGTACCCCTTTGACGACAAAACAAACTCTGGGCGGCAGCGGATGCGCTCGTCGTTAGCCCGCTCTGGTTAACGTTGCACTGGAACACTAGGTTCAGTTATTTAAACATTAATTTACTGAATGACTGTGCGGTTGGCCAGCGCTGCTTCAAAGCTCGGACGGAAGTCGGTTCAACCGCGGATCAACCGCGACCTGTCCGCCCTAACAGATGGCGCAAGGCCTGATCGAGGTCGGGCTGGCGAAACCGGTGTCCCGCCTGACTGAGCTTGCGGGGAATCACTCGCTGACTGGCGCACGCGAGTTCGCGTGCACCCTGTTCACCCAGCAGTAGCCGGGGCCCCAGCGACGGCACCGGCAAAACCGCGGGCCGGCGCAACACGTGGGCGAGGGTGCGGGTGTACTCGGTGTTGCGGACCGGTAGCGGGGCTACAGCATTCACCGGCCCGGATAATGCGGTGTCCCACAGCGCGCGGTGGTAGACGTCGACCAGGTCGTCGATGCCGATCCAGGACAGCCACTGTCGGCCGTCACCTAACCGGCCGCCCAGCCCGGCGCTGAAGAGAGGTCGCATCAGCTTTAACGTGCCGCCGCGCGGGGATTGCACGATGCCGGTGCGCACCCGCACCACCCGCACGCCGGCCCGCTCCGCGGGCGCGGTCGCATCCTCCCAGTCGGCGACGACGTCGGCCAGAAAGCCGTCGCCGCGATCGTTGTCCTCGGTGAGGGTTTCGTCGCCGCGGTCGTACCCGTAGTACCCGATCGCCGAGGCCGAGATCAGAACCGCGGGCCGCGAGTCGGTGCGGCCCAGCAATTCGGCCAGCCGGCGCGTCGGGCCGATCCTGCTGTCGCGGATCGCATGTCGGTGGTTGTCGGTGAACCTTCCGGCTATGGAGGCGCCGGCCAAATGGATCACTGCGTCGACCCCGGCGAGCAGCTCACGGTCCGGGTCATCGGGGTCCCACCGTCGCTCATCGTCGCCCTTGGCGGTTCGGCGTACCAGCTCGATGACGCGATGGCCGCCGGTGCGCAAGAACGCGGTCAGCGCCGAACCGACCAGTCCCGACGATCCCGTGACGGCGATGGTGGCGGGGGCCAGACCCTGCTGCGCCGCCAGTCGGTGGGCGGCTAAGTCGTCGGCCAGCTGACGGTGCCGGTAGACGAACATGGGGCGCAACAACGACCCGGGTACCGGCGTGTCGACCCGGTCGATGACCCGGGTCCGGTTGTCGCCGGCGTCTTCGAAATCGTGGGTGTGCCGCCATCGCACGGCGACGCGTGCCGGCAGCGAGGCCGGCCCGTCGCTGCTGATGGTGTCGACGAAACGACTTGGCGGATCGTAGGAGTCCGCTTGGTGTTGGGCGACCCAGCGCAGGCCCCCGGGCAGCGCAAGTGTGGCGCGCCCGTCCTCGAGCGAGGTGGCCTCGGTGATCACCCGCATGGGCTGCCACGGCGGCGACAGCCGGTCGAAGGCACCCGGCCTGGCGTACCAGGCGAACACGTCGGCGCGCGGCGCGTCGACCACGCTCGAATATTCCAGCCCCATGCCTCGACGTTACCGGCGAGAGCGGCTAACGGTCCGGCAGCGCGTGCTCGACGATGGGCAGCCGTGGTTGCGGCTGCCGCTCGCGGCGCTTGGCCGCCAGATATACCTGCGCGGTCTCGTTGGCGACTGTCGTCCAGTCGAAGTCCGAGGTGAGCCGTTCGCGGGCGGCGCGGGCACGCTTTTGCGCGGCGTCCGGATCGTCGAGCACGATGCGTACCGCCGAGGCCAGCCGGGCCACGTCTCGGGGCGGGCACGACACGCCGGTCTGGCCGTTGATCACCGCCTCGCCCAGACCGCCGATGTTCGATGTCACGAGCGGAGTGCCGGCCGCGGCGGCCTCCAACGAGACGATCCCGAACGGCTCGTAGTGACTGGGCAACACCGCGGCGTCGGCCCGATGCAGTAGCGCCAGCAGCCCGGCATGATCGAGATGCCCGACGAATCGAGTTGCCTTGAGGACCCGGTGTTTACGGGACTGCTCGATGAGCCAGTCCTGCTGGGTGCCCTCCCCGGCGATGGTCAGTGTGGTACCGGGGTGGGTGCGCCTGATCCGCGGCAGCGCGGCGATGGCGTCGTGCACACCCTTCTCGTACTCCAGGCGCCCGAGGTAGAGCAGTTCGGCCGGGCCGGTGCGCGGTCGGCGGGCCGCGAACGGCCAGCGCGCCGCGTCAATGCCGTTGCGAATCACGGTGATCTCGGCCAGGCCGGGACCGAACAGTTCGGTGATCTCGTCACTCATCGACGCCGAACACGTGATCAGTGAATCGGATTCACGCACCAGCCACGACTCGACCGCGTGCACCTGACGGCTCTGCGCTCCGGAAACCCAGCCGGAATGCCGGCCGGCCTCTGTTGCATGAATCGTGGAAACCATTGGCACGTCGTAGAACTGGGCAAGCGCAATGGCCGGATGCGCCACCAGCCAGTCGTGCGAGTGCACGACGTCAGGGCGCCAGGGCCGGTTGGTGCCCCGCTTCTTCAGCGACAGCCCGGCGCGGATCATCGCGTGACCCATCGCCAGTGTCCAGGCCATCATGTCGTTGCCGAAGGTGAATTCGTGCGGATCGTGTGCGGCCGCGATCACCCGGACGCCCTCGCTGACCTCGTCGGAGGACGGGTGGGTGCAGGCGTCGGTGCCCGAGGGATGGCGGGACAGGACGACGACGTCGTGACCGGCCGCGGCCAGCGCGGTCGATAGGTGATGCACGTGCCGGCCGAGGCCGCCGATCACCACCGGCGGGTACTCCCACGACACCATGAGGACCTTCACGAGCTTGCCCGCCCTCTTCGTCGCGAGGGTGCGTGGAATGCCGCCCGCGCCGGCGTGTCGCTGTGCAGACACGCCCGCTCGCGCGGGGAGTAGCCAGTCACCGGGGCAGCCTACGCGCATCCAGGGCGCCGAACAGGCCGTCAGCGCGGTTCCATCCGTCGGCGAACCGTTGCGCGCTGTCGCGCCGGCCCGACGCCAGCGCTCCGGCGATCTCACGGGTGGCGTGGGCGTGCAGGTGTGCGCGGTAGCGCGCGTAGTCGGCGGCCGAGTCCTTGCTCACCATGAACGGCCAGTCGCTGGACACGGTGAGCAGGGTCTCGCGCAGGATCTGATCGGCGACGTGATCGCGCGGGAGCGGCCCGTCCAGCGACGCCGTTTGCGACAGCGCCTTGTCGACCGTGCTCAGCGCCGTGTCGACCACTTCGTTATTGAGCTGGACGAGGTCGGACACCTTGTCGCCGGCCCACACCTGCCAGTCCTTACCCGAACCCCACGAGCTGGGCGGCAAGGCGACCGCGTCGCCCACGAACCCGCCGGCGATCGCGTCACGCAGGGTACCCACTCGCACGCCGGCGGCGGGCAGGGCCCGCAGCACCCGCTGCAGCCACGTCGGGCCCTCGTACCACCAGTGGCCGAACAGTTCGGTGTCGAAGGCGGCGACGACGTGAGCGGGCCGTCCGATGCGCTCGGATTCGGACAGCAGCCGGCTGCGGACCATGTCGACGAAGTCGGCGACGTGGACATCGACCGCGCGATCGGCGCGCTCGGGATCGTAGGGCGCCTTGGCCTCCGATGGCACGTTGCGGCCGGTCACCTTGGCCGGCTTGAGCCCGGTCAGTTGGTCATAGGTGTGGAAGTCGCGGTAAGCGGCGTGCCCGGGGTAGCCGGATTTCGGTGACCACACCCGGTAGCTGACCTGCAGGTCGCGCCCGAACGCGACGACGTCGGTGTCGCCGACGGGCCGGCCCAGTGCGGTGTCGCCGTGCAGCGACGGGCCGTCGACCATGAAGTGCGTGACCCCCGCGGCGGCGTAGTCGTGTTCCATGCCGGGGGCGTAGGCGCACTCGGGCGCCCAGATTCCGGTCGGGCGCAGCGCCAGCCGGTGCTGCGCGTCGGCGAGCCCTTCGTGGAGCGCGAACTCGCGCAGCCGCGGCGCGAGCAGTGGCTGGAACGGGTGGGCCAGCGGGCCGCCGAGCAACTCCACCGTCCCGGCGTCGATCAGGCTGCGCAGCAGCGGGCTGCCGCCGTGCCGCCACAGGGTGGCGTAGTCGTCGAGCGCCCGGTCGGCCTCGGCGCATTCGCGAATCCCGAAGGCCCGCAATGCTTCCGGTGTGCACGACTGGTAGCTGGTCGACTTCGATCCAAGCGACCGCACGCTGGCGGCCTCGGCCGCCCGCAGCCGCCAGTTGGCCAGCCAGTGATGCATGCCGTCGAGGCAGTACGGGTCGTCAAGCTGAGCGTTCACCACCGGAGTGACGCCGAGGGTGACCAGCCCGTGCCGATCCTCGTCGGCCAGCGTGCGGAGCACCCGCAGCAGCGGCAGGTAGGCGGCCGCCCAGGACTGGTAGAGCCATTCCTCGCCCACCGGCCAGCGGCCGTGGTGGGCCAGCCACGGTAGATGGGTGTGCAGCACCAGGGTGAACAGACCGGGCACGGGGTCAGAGGACGTCCTCACGGCCGCACCGCGATCGCGATGAGATCCAGGCTGTCATCTATGTCGCGTATGTCGCTGCCGTGCTGATCGACCCCGCTTTCCACCAAGTCGAAGTCGTCGATGGTCACCGCCGCGACGTCCGCCGCCAGCTCCGGAGGCCACGGCGCATCGGCCACCGCCCGCGCGACCTGCGCGTCGATGATGGAGCCGCCATGGCGGGCATCCATCTCTTGCAGGCGCGGGCCGTGGAACAGGCCGCTGATCGACACCTCGGAGAAGCCCCCGTCGACGAGCAGCTCGGTCAGCTCGCCGGCGTTGAGCTCGCGGGTGTGAAACGGGTTGATCGGGGTGTCACGGCCCGGCGAGAAGGTGATCCGGTTGGGAGTGGAAACCATGAGCAATCCCGGCCGGCGCAGCACCCGGGCGCACTCGGCCACAAACTGTGGCTGATCCCACAGGTGTTCGATGACCTGGAAGTTCACCACGACATCCACCGACGCGTCGGGCAGCGGCAGCTCGGCAAGGTTGGCCCGCATGACCTCCACTCTGGGGTAGCGGCCACGGACGTGGGCCACCGCGGCCTCGTCGTAGTCGACCGCAATGACCCGGCGGGCGACGTCGGCGATCAGGTCGGCGCCGTAGCCTTCGCCGCAACCGGCCTCGAGCACCTCGCGGTCCGCGCAGCGCGATGCTAATCGCTGGTAAACCACCTGGTGGCGACGAAACCAGTAGTTCTCGATGTCCAGATCGGGGATGGTGCGCTCGCCCGTCAGCGTCAACACCGCATCAACCGACGGCGAGGTGCCGTCGGGGATGTGCGGGGGGCCGTCGGGGAGGAATGCGCTCATTGCATAGGCAGGCTAACGCGAAGTGTCCGATTCGCGAACCGGGAAGTGGGCACCCCTGTCGGAAGGGGCAGACAGGGCGAAAGAACCTGCACTACGACCCGCTATGGTGTGAGAGCAGACCGCACAAAGTTACCCGCCAGTAATACGGTGTGCGGTCAACGAGCGCGTGACCGAGGTCCCGCAGCCGACCGCTGTGGGACTCCTTCGAGGAGGACGAACCACACTCATGACGAACATCGTGGTCCTGATCAAGCAGGTCCCAGACACCTGGTCGGAGCGCAAGCTCACCGAAGGCGATTTCACGCTGGACCGCGAGGCCGCCGACGCGGTGCTGGACGAGATCAACGAGCGCGCCGTGGAAGAGGCCCTGCAGATCCGGGAGAAGGAAGCGGCCGACGGCGTCGAGGGGTCGGTGACCGTGGTCACCGCGGGCCCCGAGCGAGCCACCGAGGCGATCCGCAAGGCCCTGTCCATGGGTGCCGACAAGGCCGTCCACCTCAAGGACGACGGCATGCACGGCTCCTGCGTGGTCCAGACCGCCTGGGCGTTGGCGCGCGCGCTGGGCACCATCGAGGGCACCGAGCTGGTCATCGCGGGCAACGAAGCCACCGACGGAACCGGCGGTGCGGTGCCGGCCATCATCGCCGAGTACCTGGGCCTGCCGCAGCTCACCCACCTGCGCAAGCTGTCCCTCGAGGGTGGCAAGGTCACCGGCGAGCGCGAGACCGACGACGGCGTCTTCGCCCTCGAGGCCACGCTGCCCGCGGTGGTGAGCGTCACCGAGAAGATCAACGAGCCGCGCTTCCCGTCCTTTAAAGGCATCATGGCCGCCAAGAAGAAAGAGGTCACGGTGCTGACCCTGGCTGAGATCGGGGTCGAGGCCGACGAGGTCGGGCTGGCCAGCGCCGGGTCGACCGTGCTGTCGTCGACGCCGAAACCGGCCAAGACCGCGGGTGAGAAGGTCACCGACGAGGGTGAAGGCGGCAACCAGATCGCCCAGTACCTGGTTGGCCAAAAGATCATCTAAAACGAGCGCCCCTTCTATTCAACCGAGTCCACCAATTCACGAGAAGAGCGATATAACCCATGGCTGAAGTTTTGGTGCTCGTCGAGCACGCTGAAGGCGCAGTGAAGAAGGTCACCGCCGAACTGATCACCGCCGCCCGCGCGCTGGGCGAGCCCGCCGCCGTCGTCGTAGGTGCGCCGGGCACGGCCGCGCCGCTGGCCGACGCGCTGAAGGAGGCCGGCGCCGCCAAGATCTACGTCGCCGAGTCCGACGACGTCGACAAATACCTGATCACACCCGTGGTCGACGTGCTGGCCGCGCTGGCCGAATCCAGCGCTCCCGCCGCGGTGTTGCTGGCCGCCACCGCCGACGGCAAGGAGATCGCGGGCCGGCTCGCGGCCCGGATCGGATCCGGCCTGCTGGTCGACGTGGTGGACGTGAAGGCGGGCAACAAGGGCGTGCACTCCATCTTCGGTGGCGCGTTCACCGTCGAGACGCAGGCCAACGGTGACGCCCCGGTGATCACGGTGCGGGCCGGCGCCATCGACGCCGAGCCCGCCGCCGGCGCGGGCGAGCAGGTCACCGTGGAGGTTCCGGCCCCCGCCGAGAACGTCACCAAAATCACCGCCCGCGAGCCCGCGGTCGCCGGCGACCGCCCGGAGCTGACCGAGGCCAGCATCGTGGTGTCCGGTGGCCGCGGCGTCGGCAGCGCAGAGAACTTCAACGTGGTCGAGGCGCTGGCAGACTCGCTGGGTGCGGCGGTCGGGGCGTCGCGCGCCGCCGTCGACTCCGGGTACTACCCGGGCCAGTTCCAGGTCGGCCAGACCGGCAAGACGGTGTCGCCCCAGCTCTACATCGCGCTGGGCATCTCCGGGGCGATCCAGCACCGCGCCGGCATGCAGACCTCCAAGACCATCGTTGCGGTCAACAAGGACGAAGAGGCGCCCATCTTCGAGATCGCCGACTACGGCGTGGTCGGCGACCTGTTCAAGGTCGCTCCGCAGCTGACCGACGCGATCAAGGCCCGCAAGGGCTGAGTTTCGCCGGGGGCCGCGTGGTGGTGCGCGGCAGTCACATCCGCCACATGCGTATCAGGCGGTAATCACCACACGATCCGCGAAAGCGCTATCGCATGCGATAGCGGATCTGAAGGTCGGCTATCGGTTCCGCGCGACCATTTCATCGCGATTGAGTGACGCACGTCGCACCCGCGTCCGGTTGCGGGTGCTGAGGGCGCTTTTTCGCGACATTTCGTCATCTGACGTGCACCGACACGTCACAGCGGCGATGCCGATTAGCTCATCGACTGCGCCACGTTGTTGACATGAGCATCGCTTCTGTCCTGATACCCAGCGACAAGCCGGATGGCCCGGCGACCGGCGCGCCCGGACCGCGCTATTCGCTCCTGTTGTCCACCGACCCCAGCATGATCGAGGCGGCGCAGCGGCTCCGGTACGACGTGTTCACCAGCACACCCGGCTTCGCGCTCCCGGCGGCCGGTTCGGGGCACATCGACGTCGACAGGTTCGACGAGTACTGCGACCACCTGCTGGTCCGGGACGACGACACCGGTGAGCTGGTGGGTTGCTACCGGATGCTGGCGCCGGCCGGTGCCATTGCGGCCGGGGGACTGTACACCGCGACGGAATTCGACGTCCGCGCCTTCGACCCACTGCGGCCGTCCCTGGTGGAGATGGGCCGTGCGGTGGTGCGCGAGGGCCACCGCAACGGCGGCGTCGTGCTGCTGATGTGGGCGGGCATCCTGGCCTACCTGGACCGTTACGACTATGACTACGTCACCGGGTGCGTGTCGGTGCCGATCGGCGGCGACTCCGACGGCCCGGAACCTCCGGGCAGCCAACTGCGCGGCGTCCGGGATTTCGTCCTGAGCCGCCATGCCGCCCCGCCGCAGTACCGCGTGCATCCACACCGTCCCGTCATCGTCGATGGGAAGGCCATCGACGACATTCCCGCGCCGCCGCGGCCGTCGATTCCGGCGCTCATGCGGGGCTACCTGCGGCTGGGCGCGCAGGTCTGCGGCGAGCCCGCGCACGACCCGGACTTCGGTGTCGGCGACTTCTGCGTGCTGCTGGACAAACGACGTGCCGATACCCGATATCTCAAGCGATTGCGGTCGGTATCGGCGGCCACCGAAATGGCCGGTGGAATGGCGGGCGGCGACCGATGAGCGCTCCCGCAGTCATCGCCCACGCGTGGTTGCCGCGCGCGAAGTGCGATACCGGCTGTGTCGGCCTTGGCAACGCCGCCGGGTCCGGGCCGCGGGTGGTGCTGCGGGTAACGCTTCGCTGCATGTTGGCTCTGTTGTTGGCACCCGGGGTGCCGTTGGTTGCCATCCCCGTGCCGGGCCGGACGCGGGTTCAACGCGTCTATTGCCGTTTGGTGCTGCGCTGCTTCGGTGTCCGAATCAGGGTGTCGGGTAACCCGATTCGCAACCTGCGCGGGGTTCTGGTGGTCAGCGGCCACATGTCCTGGTTGGACGTCTTCGCCATCGGTTCGGTGTTGCCCGGGTCGTTCGTGGCGCGAGCCGACATGTTCACCGGGCCGGCCATCGGCATCGTGGCCCGCATCCTGAAGATCATCCCGATCGAGCGGGCCAGCCTGCGTGGGCTGCCCGGGGTGGTCGACACCGTCGCGCGTCGGCTGCGCGCCGGCCAGACGGTGGTGGCCTTCCCGGAGGGCACCACCTGGTGCGGGCTGGCGCGCGGGTCTTTCTATCCGGCGATGTTCCAGGCGGCGATCGACGCCGGTCGCCCGGTGCAGCCACTTCGGCTGACCTATCACCACGTCGACGGCAGCCTCTCGACCGCTCCGGCGTTCGTCGGCGACGACACGTTGTTGCGGTCGATCTGCCGTCTGCTCACCGTGCGCCGCACTTTGGCGTGGGTGCGTGTCGAGTCTTTGCAGCTGCCGGGTACCGACCGGCGGGACCTGGCCCGCCGATGCCAGTCCGCGGTGCTGGTGGGAGCCCCGCAGCATCCGGAGCAGCATCCGGTGCGGCAGCCAGGTCACGGACACGTGCTGGTGGCCTGAGCGAACTCGCGGGCCGGTATCGTGGGGCGCGTCATGTTCTACCTGGATCACGCCGCCACCACCCCGATGCACCCCGCCGCCGTCGAGGCGATGACGGCTGTGCTCGGCACCGTCGGCAACGCCTCATCGCTGCACACCAGCGGCCGGACGGCGCGGCGGCGGATCGAGGAATCCCGCGAGCTGATCGCGGACAAGCTCGGTGCGCGCCCGTCAGAGGTGATCTTCACCGCGGGCGGCACCGAGAGCGACAACGTCGCCATCAAGGGCATCTATTGGGCCCGCCACGACGCCGACCCGCGTCACCGGCGCATCGTCACCAGTGAGGTCGAACACCACGCCGTGCTGGACTCGGTGAACTGGCTCGTGGAACACGAAGGCGCCCAGGTGACCTGGCTGCCCACCGCTGCCGACGGCTCGGTGTCGGTGGCCGCGCTGCGCGAGGCGCTGGAGAGCCACGACGACGTGGCGCTGGTGTCGGTGATGTGGGCCAACAACGAGGTCGGCACCGTCATGCCGGCCGCCGAGCTGGCCGCGGTCGCGGCCGAATTCGGAGTTCCGATGCACAGCGACGCCGTTCAGGCAGTAGGGCAGTTGCCCGTCGACTTCGCCGCCAGCGGGCTGTCGGCGATGAGCGTGGCCGCGCACAAGTTCGGCGGTCCGCCGGCCGTGGGCGCGTTGCTGCTGCGTCGCGACGTCACCTGTGTACCGCTGTCGCACGGTGGCGGGCAGGAACGCGACATTCGCTCCGGCACTCCCGATGTCGCCGGGGCCGTCGGGATGGCGACGGCGGCCCGAATCGCGGTGGACGGGCTCGAGTCCAACAGCGCGCGGGTGCGGGTGCTGCGGGATCGCCTGGTCGAGGGGGTACTGGCCGACATCGAAGACGTCAGCCTCAACGGCGCCCGCGATCCCTTGCGACTTCCCGGCAACGCGCACTTCACGTTCCGCGGCTGCGAAGGCGATGCGCTGTTGATGTTGTTGGACGCCAACGGAATCGAGTGCTCGACCGGATCGGCCTGCACCGCCGGTGTCGCGCAACCGTCGCATGTGCTGATCGCGATGGGCGTCGACCCGGCCAGCGCCCGGGGATCGTTGCGACTCTCCCTGGGGCACACCAGTGTTGACGCCGACGTCGAAGCGGTGTTGCGGGTGCTGCCCGGGGCGGTGGACCGCGCTCGTCGGGCCGCGCTGGCCGCTGCGGGGGCTCCTAGGTGAAAGTCCTCGCCGCGATGAGTGGCGGAGTCGACTCGTCGGTCGCCGCCGCACGCATGGTCGATGCCGGGCACGACGTGGTCGGTGTGCACCTGGCGCTGTCTTCGGCGCCCGGCACGTTGCGCACCGGCTCGCGGGGCTGCTGCTCGAAAGAAGACGCCTCGGACGCGCGCCGCGTCGCCGATGTGCTCGGAATCCCTTTCTATGTCTGGGATTTCGCGGAGAAGTTCAAATCGGACGTGATCGACGATTTCGTGTCGTCGTATGCCCGCGGGGAAACGCCGAACCCATGCGTCCGGTGCAACCAGTGGATCAAGTTCTCGGCATTATCCGCGAAAGCCGTCGCGCTGGGCTTCGACACGGTGGTCACCGGTCACTACGCCAGGCTGTCCGGTGGGCGGCTGCGCCGTGCCGTCGACCGGGACAAGGATCAGTCCTACGTGCTGGCCGTGCTGACCGCCGAGCAGTTGCGCCAAGCGGCGTTTCCGGTCGGGGACACCCCCAAGCCGCAGATTCGTGCCGAGGCTGCCCGTCGCGGCCTGGCCGTCGCCGACAAGCCGGACAGCCACGACATCTGCTTCATCCCGTCCGGAGACACCCGAGCCTTTCTGGGGGAGCGGATCGGCGTGCGCCCCGGCGCCGTCGTCACCGCGGACGGCGCGGTGTTGACCACCCATGAAGGGGTGCACGGTTTCACCATCGGGCAGCGCAAGGGCCTCGGCATTGCCGGGCCAGGACCCGACGGCCGCCCGCGCTACGTGACGGAAATCGATGCCCAAACGGCGACCGTTCGGGTGGGCGAGGCCGCCGACCTCGACGTGCATGCGCTGGTTGGACGGGCGCCGGTGTTCACCGCGGGCGCCGCACCGTCGGGTCCGATCGAGTGCGCGGTTCAGGTGCGGGCACACGGTGAAGCGGTCAGCGCTAGAGCCGAACTGATCGGCGACGAGCTGGTCGTGCGGTTGTGCACCCCACTGCGCGGTGTGGCGCCTGGCCAGACGCTGGCGCTGTACCGCCCGGACCCGGACGGCGACGAGGTGCTCGGCAGCGCCACCATCGCCGACACGCGGCGCTAGCCCGGGACGTTGGAAGCGATGTTCGTCATCACGATGTCGGACACCGACTGCGGAAATCCGCAGAAGGTGACTTCCAGCATGGCTACCGACAGGACGCGGTAGTCGCGGCCGCAGCCCCCGGGCCCCAGGTGCAGCGTGTTGGTGTTCGCATTCCAGTCGCCCACGAACTGCTGACCGGCCGAGCCGCCCGCACAGTCCCCGACGGTGGTCACCAGGGCGCCGAAGGCGCGCCGGGCGGTGTCGACATCGCGATAGGCCGCGGCGCCCTCAGAGATCAAAGCGCCATCGGGCGGGTCCTGGAAGGTGGTCTTGTGGAACTCTTCGATATCCGGTCCGAACGTGGCCGTCTCGGCATAGATGAACCGGCATTCCTGCGGGGTGGTATCGGCGAGGGCGTCGATGTCCACCGGGCGGTTGCCGTCCATGGAGGGGATGATCGTCAGGTGCTCGCCGGCGCCGGTGATCGCGCGCATCCGCGACTGGTCCAGCAGGATCGTGTCCACGTTGACGCCGTGGACACCCCTGGCGGCGGGGCCGAATCCGCGCACGGCCGTGCCGCCCACCACCCGGGTACACGCGGCGGTCAGCAGCACCGCGCCACACCACAGCAGCGGCCGCCTGAATGTCCCCATGTGCCACACCATTTGCACCCTTCTCGGCTCGAACCTACCCGCAGCGGCCCCGCCCAAAAACACCCCTGGCGACCCAAGGGCGATGTGACGTCGAATACGGTTGCGAGGTGAGTGTTTTCGGGCATGCTTTCGCGAAGGCCAGCGGCGTCGGATCGTGGCCCGGCACAGCTCCGCGGGAGGCCGCCGAGATCGTTGTAGGCGAGTTGGCCGGCGCGCTCGCCCACATCGTCGAGCTGCCGGCCAGGGGAGTCGGCGCTGACATGCTTGGGCGGGCGGGCGCGCTGCTCATCGACGTGGCCATCGACACGGTGCCGCGCGGCTACCGCATTGCCGCGCGTCCCGGCGCGGTGACGCGCCGGGCGGTCAGCCTCCTCGACGAGGACATGGACGCGCTGGAAGAGGCCTGGGAGACGGCCGGGCTGCGCGGTGCCGGGCGCGCGGTCAAGGTGCAGGCTCCTGGACCGATTTCCTTGGCGGCCGGGCTCGAGCTGGCCAACGGCCACCGGGCGATCACCGACTCCGGTGCCGTGCGCGACCTGGCGGCGTCGCTGGCCGAAGGCGTTGCCGCGCACCGCGCGGCGCTGGCCCGACGACTCGAGACCCCGGTGGTGGTGCAGTTCGACGAGCCGTGGCTGCCGACCGCGTTGGGCGGACGGCTGACCGGGGTGAGCGCGCTGAGCCCGGTCGCCGCGCTCGACGAGACGGTGGCACAGGCGCTGCTCGACGTTTGTGCCGACGCCGCGGGCGCCGACGTGCTGCTGCACAGCTGCGCCTCGGATCCACCGTGGAACCTGTTGCAGCGCAGCACTATTCATGCGCTATCGGTGGATACCGGCAAGCTGCGGGCGGCCGACCTGGATGGCATCGCCGCATTCGTCGAGTCGGGTCGCACCGTCGTGCTGGGCGCAGTCCCGGCGACAACTCCGGAAAAGCCGCCGTCCGCCGAAGAAGTGGCCGCTGCGATCGTCGGGGTCACCGACCGACTCGGATTCGCCCGCTCGGCCTTGCGCGACCGCGTCGGCGTCACCCCGGCATGTGGTCTGGCGGCAGCGACACCGCAATGGGCCCGCACCGCGACCGGGCTCGCCCGCAAGGCCGCCGAAGCGTTCGCGGAGGATCCGGACGCGATCTAGAGCCGGTGGTGTCGGCGCCCTTCGATAGCCTGCGAGGGTGAGTTCGCCAGACGCTGACCCCGTCCCAGCCGACATTCGGCGGCAATGGCGTGAACTGGCCGACGAGGTGCGCGAACACCAGTTCCGTTACTACGTGCGCGACGCGCCGATCATTTCCGACGCGGAGTTCGACCAGCTGCTGCGGCGGCTGGAAGCCCTCGAGGAGAAGTATCCGGAACTGCGCACGCCCGATTCGCCGACTCAACTCGTCGGCGGTGCCGGCTTCGCCACCGATTTCACCGAGGCCGAGCACCTGGAGCGGATGCTCAGCCTCGACAACGTGTTCAGCGCCGAGGAATTCGATCTCTGGGCGACTCGCATCCGCGGCGAGGTCGGAAACGACGTTCCTTATCTGTGTGAGCTCAAGATCGACGGTGTCGCGTTGGCTCTGGTCTATCGCGATGGTCGGCTGGTCCGGGCCGCGACCCGCGGCGACGGCCGCACCGGCGAGGACGTTACGCTCAACGCCCGCACCATCGACGATGTCCCCGAACGGCTGACGGCAAGCCAGCGCTATCCAGTACCCGATGTTCTCGAGGTCCGCGGCGAGGTGTTCTTCCGACTCGCCGACTTCGAGGCGCTCAATGCCGCGCTCGTCGAAGATGGCAAGACGCCCTTCGCCAACCCGCGCAACAGCGCCGCGGGATCACTTCGGCAGAAGGATCCGGCGGTCACCGCACGCCGCAAACTCCGGATGATCTGCCACGGGGTGGGATACACCGAAGGATTTCGACCCGCGACCCTGCACGACGCCTATCTGGCGCTGGGCGCCTGGGGCCTGCCAATCTCCGAACACACCACTCGGGTTGAAGACGTGGCCGGCGCGCATGAGCGCATCAGCTACTGGGGTGAGCACCGCCACGACGTGGATCACGAGATCGACGGTGTCGTAGTCAAAGTCGATGATGTGGCGCTGCAGCGCAGGCTGGGGTCCACCTCGCGGGCCCCGCGGTGGGCGATCGCTTACAAATACCCGCCGCAGGAGGTGCAAACCGAGCTCCTTGACATCCGCGTCAACGTCGGCAGGACCGGGCGCGTCACACCGTTCGCGTTCATGACACCGGTGAAGGTCGCCGGTTCGACGGTGGGCCTGGCCACGCTGCACAACGCCGCTGAGGTCAAGCGCAAGGGAGTGCTGATCGGCGACACCGTGGTCATCCGCAAGGCGGGCGACGTGATTCCCGAAGTGCTGGGCCCAATCGTCGACCTGCGCGACGGCTCCGAACGCGAATTCGTGATGCCCACACACTGTCCCGAGTGCGGCACTGAGCTGGCTCCGGCCAAGGAAGGCGACGCCGACATCCGCTGTCCCAATGCGCGGTCGTGCCCGGCGCAGTTGCGGGAGCGGGTGTTTCACGTCGCCGGTCGCGGCGCATTCGACATCGAGGCGCTGGGCTATGAGGCCGCCATCGCGCTGCTGCAGGCCGGGGTGATCGGCGACGAGGGAGACCTGTTCTCCCTCACCGAGGACGACCTGTTGCGCACCGAGCTGTTCACCACCAAGAGCGGGGCGCTGTCGGCCAACGGCAAGCGGCTGCTGGCCAACCTGGACAAAGCCAAGGCCGCACCGCTATGGCGGGTGCTGGTGGCGCTGTCGATCCGGCATGTCGGACCGACGGCCGCCCGCGCCCTGGCCACCGAATTCGGCAGCCTGGACGCGATCACCTCGGCATCCACCGAGGAGCTGGCCGCGGTGGAGGGCGTGGGCCCGACGATTGCCGCCGCGCTGACCGAATGGTTCACCGTGGACTGGCACCGGGCGATCGTCGACAAATGGCAAGCCGCCGGGCTGCGGATGGCCGACGAACGCGACGCCAGTGTGCCGCGCACGCTGGAAGGGCTGACCATCGTCGTCACCGGTTCGCTCACCGGTTTTTCCCGCGACAACGCCAAGGAGGCGATTGTGGCGCGCGGCGGCAAGGCCGCGGGTTCGGTGTCGAAGAAGACCGACTATGTCGTCGCCGGCGATTCGCCGGGCTCCAAATACGACAAAGCGGTGGAGCTGGGGGTGCCGATCCTCGACGAGGACGGCTTCCGGAAGCTGTTGGCCGACGGGCCCCCGGACACCGCAGCGGACTGACGTTCGGTGCGGTACTGGGCCTCAGTGCCGTAGCAGTTCTATGGTGGGCGCTATGACCCAGACGGCCGACAGGTGCGCGCAGGCATCACCGTGGTCGCCTCGCGAGGCCGAGTTGCTGGCAGTGACCCTGCGGCTACTGCAAGAACACGGCTATGACCAGTTGACGGTGGACGCGGTGGCCAGTGCGGCCCGCGCCAGCAAGGCCACGGTGTATCGGCGTTGGCCCTCGAAAGCCGAATTGGTGTTGGCCGCCTTCATCGAAGGTGTCCGTCAGGTTGCGGTCCCGCCGAATACGGGCACATTGCGCGGCGATCTGCTGCAGCTGGGGGAGACGATCTGCCAGGAGGGCCACCTGCACGCGAGCACCATCCGCGCGGTGCTTGTCGAGGTGTCGCGCCATCCTGCGCTCAACGACGCTATGCAGCACCAATTCATCGATCAGCGCAAAGCCTTGATCCGGCACGTATTGCAACAAGCCGTCGAGCGGGGGGAGATCGCCGATGCCGCCATTACCGACGAGCTCTGGGACCTGTTGCCCGGGTACCTCATCTTCCGGTCGATCATGCCCAGCCGGCCGCCGACCCGTCACACGGTGCAGGTTCTCGTCGACGACTTCATCATCCCCGGCCTCACCCGGTCCAGCGGGTAAAAGTGTACGTTCGCGTCTCTTGTGCAGTACGGTTCAGTACCGTACTGTCAAAGCCGGCGATCATGGACGAAGCTGTCTCAGCCCGCGGGTGATCGTATCGCCCGAGCATCGAAAGGCCAACGGGTGAAGCGGTTTTCGCTTGCGTCCCTCGTCAAACGGGGCTGGATGGTGTTAGTCGCGGTGCTCGTGATCGGGATCGCGGGATTTGCCATCTATCGCCTGCACGGAATCTTCGGCTCGCACTACAAGACGTCGGCCAATAGCGGCCTCTCCAACGAGATCGTCCCGTTCAACCCCAAACAAGTGGTTCTCGAGGTCTTTGGCGCACCGGGCGCGGTGGCAACCATCAACTACCTGGACGTCAACGCCCAGCCGCAGCAAGTCAAAAACGCCCCGCTGCCCTGGTCGTTCACGATCACCACAACGGAGCCCGCGGTCGTCGGTAACGTCGTCGCGCAAGGCAACGGCGACATGCTCGGCTGCCGCATCACCGTCAACGGTGAGGTCAAAGACGAACGCACCGTCAACAAGGTCGACGCCTACACCTTCTGCCTGGACAAATCCGGATGAACCCCAAATGAGCCAAGACCAACCCAAGCGGTCTGTCGTACCGCACACCATCCGCCGGCTTTCGTTGCCGATCCTGCTGCTCTGGGTGGCGCTGGCCGCCATCACGAACATTGCGGTGCCGCAGCTGGAAGAGGTTGGGAAAACACACAATGTCGCACTGAACTCGCCCGACGCTCCGGCGCTCAAGGCGATCAAGCGCATCGGTCAGGCGTTTCATGAGTTTGACACCGACAGCTCGGCGATGGTGGTGCTGGAAGGTGACAAGCCGCTCGGCGGCGACGCACACCGCTTCTACGACACGATGGTCCGCAAGCTCGAGCAGGACAAGAAGCACGTCGAGCACGTTCAGGACTTCTGGGGCGACACCCTGACCGCGGCGGGATCGCAGAGCACCGACGGCAAGGCCGCCTATGTTCAGGTGTTCCTCGCAGGTAATCAAGGCTCTGCGCCGGCCAACGAGTCCGTCCGCGCCGTCCGCGAGATCGTTGAGCACACGCAACCGCCTCCCGGCGTCAAGGCCTATGTCACCGGCGCGGCGCCGCTCATCTCCGATCAGTTCGACGTCGGCAGCAAGGGGACCGCAAAGGTCACCGCGATAACCATCGGGGTGGTCGCGCTGATGTTGTTTTTCGTTTACCGCTCGGTGCTCACCACACTGCTCGTGCTGGCGACAGTCCTTATCGAAATGTCCGCCGCCAGGGGGATCGTCGCCTTTCTCGGGAATGCGGGGGTCATCGGGTTATCGACGTACGCTACGAATCTGCTCACGCTGCTGGTGATCGCCGCTGGAACGGACTACGCGATATTCTTCGTCGGCCGCTACCAAGAAGCGCGTGGGGCGGGCGAGGACAAGGAAACCGCCTTCTACACCATGTATCGCGGAACGGCCCACATAGTCTTGGGTTCTGGGCTGACCGTCGCCGGCGCGGTGGCCTGTCTGAGCTTTACCCGGCTGCCGTATTTCCAAAGCCTGGGAATTCCTGCCGCCATAGGTATCCTCGTTGCGCTTTTCGCCTCGCTTACCCTGGGTCCGGCGATCCTCACCCTGGGCGCCTTGGTGGGCGTCTTCGATCCCAAGCGCGCGATGAGAACCCGCGGGTGGCGGCGGATCGGCACGGCGATAGTCCGCTGGCCCGGCCCCGTCCTCGCAGCGGCATGCGCCTTGGCCCTCGTGGGCCTGCTCGCATTGCCCGGATACAAGACGAGTTACGACTCCCGCCCGTACATGCCGACCAGCGCGCCGGCCAACGTCGGTTACGCCGCCGCCGAGCGGCATTTTTCGCGCGCCCGGCTGGAGCCCGAATTGCTCATGGTCAAGACGGATCATGACATGCGTAACCCGGCCGACATGCTCGTCCTGGACCGGGTGGCCAAGGCGGTGTTTCACGTACCCGGCGTCGCCCAGGTGCAGACCATCACCAGGCCATTGGGAACGCCGCTCGTCCACAGCTCGCTCGCGTTTGTGGTCAGCAATTCCAGCGCCGCCCAGCAGGAAAACTTGCAATACCAACGGGATCGCGCGAACGACTTGCAAAGGCAGGCCGGTGAGCTGGCGAAGACGATCAACATCTTGAAGCGGCAGTACACGCTGCAGCAGCAGCTCGCCGCGGACACCCACAGCGAGGCCCAAAGCTTTCACGACACCATCGCGACGATCAAAGACGTCCGCGACAAGATCGCGAATTTCGACGACTTCTTCAGGCCGATTCGCAGCTATTTCTATTGGGAACCGCACTGCTACGACATCCCGGTCTGCTTCGCGCTGCGGTCGACCTTCGACACGCTCGACAGCATCGACCAGCTGACTGAGAAGTTCGAAGACCTCACGGCCACCCTGGACAAACTCGACGCGCTGCAGCCGAAACTGGTGGCGCTGATACCACCACAGATCGACAGCCAGGAGATCAATCGCCAATTGACGTTGGCGAGCTACGCCACCCAGTCCGGCATTTACTCCCAGACGGCGGCCGCGATCGACAACGCGACGGCGCTGGGGCGAGCCTTTGACGCCGCCAAGAACGACGACACCTTCTACCTGCCGCCCGAGGTCTTCGACAACCCCGATTTCAAGCGCGGGCTGAAACTGTTCCTCTCGCCCGACGGCAAGGCCGCCCGCATGATCGTCACCCATGAGGGCGATCCCGCTACCCCCCAAGGCATCTCACACATCGATCCGATCGCCAGGGCCGCGCACGAGGCCTTGAAGGGCACGCCGATGGCCGACTCCCAGATCTATATTGGCGGCACCGCGGCGACGTACAAGGACATCCAAGACGGCGCCAAGTACGACCTGATGATCGTGGGACTCGCCGCACTTAGCCTCATCCTGCTGATCATGATGATCATCACGCGAAGCCTGATCGCCGCGCTCGTCATTGTCGGCACGGTAGCTCTCTCGCTGGGGGCCTCCTTTGGGCTGTCCGTGCTGGTTTGGCAGTACATGTTCGGCATTCAGCTGTACTGGGTTGTGCTGGCGTTGGCCGTGATCCTGCTGCTGGCGGTCGGATCCGATTACAACCTGCTGTTGATTTCCCGGTTCAGGGAAGAAATCCATGCCGGGCTCAAGACCGGCATTATTCGCGCGATGGCGGGCTCCGGCTCGGTGGTCACCTCCGCCGGCCTCGTCTTCGCCATCACGATGTGCGCGTTCGTGTTCAGCGGATTTCAAGTGCTCGGTCAGATAGGGACCACCATCGGGCTCGGACTGTTGTTCGACACGCTGATCGTGCGTTCCTTCATGACGCCTTCCGTCGCAACGCTTCTCGGACGCTGGTTCTGGTGGCCCCAGCGGGTGCGCCCGCGTCCGGCCAGCACAATGCTGCGGCCCTACGGGCCGCGCCCGGCGGTTCGCCAACTATTGCTGTGGGAGGACGGTGACCCAGTAGACCCAGCGGTGGCTTCGGGATCGCACTAGCGCAGCATGGTGGCCACGATTCCGGCCAGATAGCCCAGGCGCGCCACCTCCGACGGCCGGAACTCCGGGCCGGGACGCCCCAGCACCACGGCCGTGTGCGAGTCGCCCAGGGGTGCCGCGACCATCGTGATGTCCATATCGCGCCAGGCCTGCGGCACCCAGTCGGCGGTACCGTCGAGCGCCGCCGCTTGCTCGATCGGCAGCCACGGCGCCGAAACCGCTCGAGTCTCCGGTGCGCCCGGACTGGCGGCAAGGCGCTGCAGCTCCGAATCGGAGCTGCGCAACACGGTGCACCAGCTCACCCGCAAAACCCTGGGCGCCTCGTCGACCAGAACCTGCAGCCTGGACTCCCGGTCGCCGGCAGCGGCCACATGGTCTAGAAGTTCCAGCTCGCGATGCGCTTCCAGCAGGCCGGTATGCGGACGGACGCTGTCCACCCGAACGCCCGAGAGCGACTCGGCCGCCGTGATCAAGGTGTCGGGCATCGCCCCCGGGGGCAGTTCGATCACCAGGTCGTCGATCGCATGACCCCTGCTGCGCTCCACCACATCGAGCGACAGGATGTCGGCGCCCACTGAACCGAGCGCGACAGCCAGCGAGCCCAGGCTGCCCGGGCGGTCGACCAGCTCAATGCGCAACAGATACGACGCCACGCGCCCACTGTCGCACAGCCCTGGGCACACGGCATTTCAGGCGAATGTGGCCTTGACAACGCAGGCCGGACGCCGAGCGTGCAGCCAGCTTCACAGTGGCCGACAAGCGTGCAGCCAGCTTCACGTTCGGGGCTAGGTAGGCTTTTCGCTCGTGTCCCAGATCTCCCGCGACGAGGTAGCGCACCTGGCCCGGCTGGCCCGGCTGGCGTTGACCGATGCCGAGCTAGACAGCTTCGCCGGACAGCTCGACGCCATCCTGACCCACGTCAGCCAGGTCCAGGCGGTCGATGTCACCGGCGTTGAAGCCACCGACAACCCGCTCAAGGATGTGAACGTCACGCGCCCCGACGAGATGACTCCCTGCCTCACGCAGCAAGAGGCGCTGGCCGAGGCGCCTGAAGCCGTCGATGGCCGCTTCGCGGTGCCCCAGATCCTGGGGGACAGCGAGTGAGCGAGATTGTCCGATCCGACGCCGCGACGCTGGCCACTCAGATCGCCGCCAAGGAGCTCTCGTCGACCGAGATCACGCGGGCCTGCCTGGACCAGATCGAGGCAACCGACGACCGGTACCGAGCCTTCCTGCACGTGGCCGCCGACGAGGCACTGGCGGCAGCGGCCGCCGTCGACAACGCGGTGGCCGCGGGCGAGCGGTTGCCGTCGCCGCTGGCCGGGGTCCCGCTGGCGCTCAAAGACGTCTTCACGACCGTCGACATGCCCACCACCTGTGGGTCAAAGATCCTCGAGGGCTGGCATTCCCCCTATGACGCCACCGTCACCGTGCGGTTGCGCGCCGCCGGCATCCCGATCCTGGGCAAAACCAACATGGACGAGTTCGCAATGGGATCGTCGACGGAGAACTCTGCCTACGGCCCCACCCGCAACCCCTGGAACCTCGACCGGGTGCCCGGTGGTTCCGGTGGCGGCAGCGCGGCGGCGCTGGCCGCGTTCCAGGCGCCGCTGGCCATCGGATCGGACACCGGGGGCTCCATCCGTCAGCCGGCCGCGCTGACGGCGACCGTCGGGGTCAAGCCCACCTACGGCACGGTGTCCCGCTACGGGCTGGTGGCCTGCGCATCGTCGCTGGATCAGGGTGGGCCGTGTGCGCGCACCGTGCTGGATACCGCACTGCTGCACCGGGTTATCGCCGGGCACGACACCCGCGACTCCACGTCCTTGGACGCCGAGGTGCCCGACGTCGTCGGCGCCGCCAAAGCCGGCGCGGCCGGTGATTTGCGCGGCCTGCGCATCGGGGTGGTGCGGCAGTTGCGCGGCGAGGGCTACCAGTCGGGAGTGCTGGCGTCGTTTCAGGCTGCCGTCGAGCAGTTGACCGCGTTGGGCGCCGAGGTCAGCGAGGTCGATTGCCCGCACTTCGATTACGCGCTGGCCGCCTACTACCTGATCCTGCCGTCGGAGGTGTCGAGCAACCTGGCGCGCTTCGACGCGATGCGCTACGGCCTGCGGGTCGGTGACGACGGCACCCGCAGCGCCGAGGAAGTGATGGCGCTGACCCGGGCCGCCGGATTCGGGCCGGAGGTCAAGCGGCGCATCATGATCGGCGCCTACGCGCTCTCGGCCGGTTACTACGACGCCTACTACAACCAGGCGCAGAAGGTGCGCACGCTGATCGCCCGCGACCTCGACGAGGCCTACAAATCCGTCGACGTGCTGGTGTCGCCCGCGACCCCAACCACCGCATTCCCGCTGGGCGAGAAGGTCGACGATCCGCTGGCCATGTACCTGTTCGACCTGTGCACGCTGCCGCTGAACCTGGCCGGCCATTGCGGCATGTCGGTGCCGTCGGGGCTGTCCCCCGACGACGGCCTGCCGGTCGGGCTCCAGATCATGGCGCCCGCATTGGCCGACGACCGCCTTTACCGGGTGGGCGCCGCCTACGAGGCCGCCCGCGGGCCGCTGCCACCGGCGCCGACGCTGTAACGTCTCGGCGACGAGCAGACGCAGAATCGCCCTGAAACGTCGCGTTTGAGGCGATTCTGCGTCTGCTCGCGCGGACCGACATAGCCACAGGGCAAGATGAGGGCATGCGGATCGGAGTTCTCACGGGAGGCGGTGACTGTCCTGGTCTCAACGCCGTCATCCGGGCGGTGGTGCGCACCTGCGACGCCCGTTACGGCTCGTCGGTGGTCGGGTTCCAGGACGGGTGGCGCGGCTTGCTGGAGAACCGGCGTATGCAGCTGCAAAACGACGACCGCAACGACCGGCTGCTGGCCAAGGGCGGGACGATGCTGGGCACCGCCCGGGTGCATCCGGACAAGCTGCAGGCCGGGTTGGACCAGATCAAGCAGACACTGGACGACAACGGCATCGACGTGCTCATCCCCATCGGCGGTGAAGGCACCCTGACGGCCGCGCACTGGCTGTCGGAGGAGAACGTTCCCGTCGTCGGTGTGCCGAAGACCATCGACAACGACATCGATTGCACCGACGTGACTTTCGGCCACGACACCGCATTGACGGTAGCCACCGAGGCGATCGACCGGTTGCACAGCACCGCCGAATCCCACCAGCGGGTGATGCTGGTGGAGGTGATGGGCAGGCACGCCGGATGGATCGCCCTGAACGCCGGGCTGGCGTCCGGCGCGCACATGACGCTGATCCCCGAACAGCCCTTCGATGTCGAGGAGGTCTGCCGACTGGTCAAGCGGCGCTTCCAACGCGGAGATTCGCACTTCATCTGCGTGGTTGCCGAAGGTGCGAAACCGATCGCGGGCTCAATAACGTTGCGAGAGGGTGGAATTGACGAGTTCGGCCACGAGCGTTTCACCGGGGTGGCGGCGCAGCTGGGCGCCGAGGTGGAGAAGCGGATCAACAAGGAAGTCCGGGTGACCGTGCTGGGCCACGTCCAGCGGGGCGGGACTCCGACGGCCTACGACCGGGTGCTGGCCACCCGGTTCGGCGTCAACGCGGCAGATGCCGCGCACGCGGGCGAGTACGGCCAGATGGTGTCGTTGCGTGGGCAGGACATCGGCCGGGTATCGCTGGCTGAAGCGACGCGTCATCTCAAGCTGGTGCCGGAGAGCCGCTACGACGACGCCGCGGCATTCTTCGGTTAAGCCGACAGGTTTGCAAACAACCGTTGGCAACGACTTGACGACTGCCTGAACTTGCCGTCACTGACCGGCTCGGACCAGGTCGGCGCCATGGTCGTGGTTTTCCGCCGGTTCGAACCGGTTATACCGTGAGGTATGAGCAACCGCGGTTCAGTTCGCGGAGCCGTTCAGCAGCCCCCGCGACAAGACCCCGCAGCGGCAGGGCCACCGGGACAGCCGGGCGATCAGGGGCCGTCGCCCGATTGGCGCGGCAACGCCGGCCCGCTGCCGGCCACCGCGCCGCAGCCGTACCGCCAGGACGCGTCGGCGCACCAGCCGCCCAGACCGGCTCCGCCGCCGCCGCGGTACCACCGCGAGCGGCTGCCCGGTGGGACGGCACTCGACGGCCTCGTCGAGGAGGACGACGACGGCTCCGCCAGGTTTAGCTGGCGAGATCTGATCCATCGCGTTACCGGAATCGATCTCGGTCCGGGCAAAGACTCGAAATACGAAAAGGTCCTGCGGGATCGCATTCGCACGGTCGTGGGCGGCGCATTTCCCATCGCTGTCCTCAACCTGAAAGGCGGTGTCGGCAAGACCGCGGTCGTTGAGGCACTCGGCTCGACCTTCGCCGACGTGCGCCACGACCGGACGATCGCCGTCGACATCGATGCCGGGGACTTGGGGGAGCGACACGGTCGACGCAACCCGCTGAGCATGGCCGACCTCCTCCGCGACTATGCGGTCACGCAGTATTCGGATGTGCGAGCGCACACCTACATGAACAGCTTCGGGCTGGAAGTGCTCGGTCTGCCGGACTATGCGCACACCGACTGGCGGCTGGAGCGGCACCATGTCGTCAAAATGTTTTCGATTCTGAGGAACCACTATTCGGTGGTATTGGTGGACTGCGCCAAGGCACTCAATTCGGCGGTGATGGAGGCTGTTCTGCCGGAGTCACGGGCCCTTGTCGTGGTGACAAGCACCTCGATCAACGCGATCCGGAAGACCAGGACAACGCTAGATTGGTTGTGCAACAACGGATATCGCCGATTGATGAAGTTGACGGTGCTTGCGGTAAACCACGTCGAAGCGGCCAAGTTGGATAGTGTCGCCGCCAAGGAACTCGAGCAATTGTCCGCTCACGTCGCCGCCACGGTGGTGCTGCCGTTCGATCGGCATGTGCATGAGGGTAGACACATCGAGCTGGATCGGTTGAGCAAGGAAAGCAGGCGCAGCTACCTGGAGATGGCGGCCGCGCTGGCTGACATGTTCCCGGGCAGGCTTGTACAGCGCGACGTCCGGCCGGAAGCCTCGCGGTCGCCGCGCGGGTCCTGATCAGCGACCCGCAGCGGCCGGCTTCGCCGCCCTCGCGATCACCACGGTGCTGCCAGGCGGTGACCCGCAGCGGCCGGCTTCGCCGCCCTCGCGATCACCACTACGATCGACGACATGAGTGTTGCTGCCGGGGCTGACCTGCTGGATTACGACGACGTCATCGCGCGCTTTGATCCGGTGCTCGGCCTTGAGGTGCACGTTGAGCTGTCCACCGTTACCAAGATGTTCTGCGGTTGCTCCACCACATTCGGGGCTGAACCCAACACTCAGGTGTGCCCGGTGTGTCTGGGGTTGCCCGGTTCGCTGCCGGTGCTGAACCAGGCCGCGGTCGAGTCGGCGATTCGGATCGGGCTGGCGCTGAACTGCGAGATCGTGCCTTGGTGTCGTTTTGCCCGGAAGAACTACTTCTACCCGGACATGCCCAAGAATTACCAAATTTCGCAGTACGACGAGCCGATCGCCATCAACGGCTACCTCGATGCGCCGCTGGAAGATGGCACCACCTGGCGGGTGGAGATCGAGCGGGCGCACATGGAAGAAGACACCGGCAAGCTCACCCACCTGGGAAGCGAGACGGGCCGCATCCACGGCGCGACGACGTCGCTGATCGACTACAACCGTGCCGGCGTTCCTCTGATCGAAATCGTCACCAAACCGATCGTGGGAGTCGGAGCCCAGGCGCCGCAAATCGCGCGGGCCTACGTCACCGCATTGCGAGACTTGTTGCGCGTCTTGGATGTATCCGATGTCCGGATGGATCAGGGTTCGATGCGGTGTGACACCAACGTGTCGCTGAAGCCGATCGGAACGGCAGAGTTCGGAACCCGGACCGAGACCAAGAACGTCAACTCGCTCAAGAGTGTCGAGGTCGCCGTGCGTTACGAAATGCAGCGCCAGGGCGCCGTTCTGGCGTCCGGCGGCCGGATCACCCAGGAGACCAGGCATTTTCACGAGGCCGGCTACACCAGCCCGGGCCGTGCCAAGGAGACCGCCCAGGATTACCGTTATTTCCCCGAGCCCGACCTGGAACCCGTCGCGCCCAGCCGCGAGCTGGTCGAGCAGCTGCGGCAGACCATCCCCGAGCTACCGTGGTTGAGCCGCAAGCGGATTCAGCAGGAGTGGGGTATTTCCGACGAGGTCATGCGCGACCTCGTCAACGCCGGCGCCGTCGAATTGGTCATCGAGACTGTCGGACATGGCGCCTCCAGCGAACAGGCACGTGCCTGGTGGGGAAACTTCCTGATGCAGAAGGCCAACGAGGCGAATGTCGGATTAGACGAGCTGGCAATCACTCCGGCCCAGGTTGCCGCGGTGGTGGCACTGGTCGACGAAGGCAAGCTGTCCACCAAGCTGGCCCGCCAAGTCGTCGAGGGTGTGCTGGCCGGGGAGGGCGAACCGGAGCAGGTGATGACCGCGCGCGGATTGGCGCTGGTGCGTGACGACTCGGTGACGCAGGCCGCCGTCGACGAGGCGCTGGCCGCCAATCCCGATGTCGCGGAGAAGATCCGCGGCGGCAAGGTGGCCGCGGCGGGCGCGATCGTCGGTGCGGTGATGAAGGCCACCCGCGGACAGGCTGATGCGGCCCGGGTGCGCGAACTCGTCCTGGCCGCCTGCGGTCAGGGCTAGCGGACTGATCGCCCGGAAGGATGCCGGAAAACGCCGTGCGCGTTCATGATGGTTATGTGGTCGATGAATCGTTCGATGACTTGATGACGATGCTGGACTACCCGGTCTTCGTGGTGACAACCCAGGTCGATGGTCAACCGACGGGTTGTTTGGTCAGCTTCGCCACGCAAACCAGCGTGCGGCCCCCGAGCTTTCTGGTCAGTATGCCCAGGAGCAGCCATCCCTTCGCGACGGGGAGCCAAGCCGAGTACCTGGCGGTGCACGTGCTGGCGCAGCGCCAGCATGTCCTGGCCGAGCTGTTCAGCAGCCAACCGGGTGATCAGATCAACAGATTCGACCGCTGTTCGTGGCGCGCCGGCCCCGCGGGGATGCCGATTCTCGATGATGCGCTGGCCTGGTTCATCGGTAGGACAGTGAGTCGGAGCGATGTTGGCGATCATGTCGTCTACCTTTTGGAGCCCGTTGCCGTATGGGCCCCCGAGTCCTCCGAAGACGTGCTTTACCTCTCTGACCTCGATTTTGATGTCGACGACGGCGATCCCGGCCACGAGACCGCACACCGGCTCTTCGACCGTGAACGTGGCGACGCGGCGCGCCGGTACGGCGTCGTGAGGTTCACACTCGACGTGCCCTAGCCCGGCCCCTAATCCCGCTACGTCTTGTCGTCGTTGTTCCGCGGGAAGCCGCCGCCCTGCGGGAACAACGGGAACACCACGTCGTCGAGCTTCTCGGCATCCCCGGCCGTCTTGTTGACGGTTGCGCCCCATACGTTTCCGTCCGGCGACATCCGCAATGCCCACGCGTGGGCGTGCGTGTCCTTACGGACGACGTCGGGTTCACCGGTGACCGCACCCGTCGACGGCGCGAGCCGCACCGCCACCGTGAGCTTGGTGTTGATCAAGTTGACCAGCACGGTCCCGTCCATCGCCGCGCACCCGGCCACGCCCGGCTTGTCCGGCCACGTCCACACCGTGGAGACCTCCGAGGTCTTGGTGATGCGCTGCAACCGGTCCGCCGTCGGGGTGCGGTCGGCGACATACAGCGAGCCGTCGACGGGGTCGATGCACAGACCGCCGCCGGAGCCGACGCCGGACAGCGCCGTCGTCGGGGGGGCCTGGCCGATGGTCGTCGGCTGCTCGATGCGCAGCACCTTGCCGGCCAACGACTTCGGATCGGCGGCCAAGGCCGGGTTGCCCGCGTCGCCGGTCATCACGAGCAGGGTGGTGGGGCTGGTGAAGATCAACGCTCCGGTGTTGCCGACGGCACCCTTGGGGATCCCCGTCAGGATGTCCTTGGGGATGTCGCCGTCGGCTATGCGGATGACCCGGTTGTCGGTGGGCGTGCTGATGTAGGCGTACATCAGACGGTCTTGCTCATACGTGGGAGACAGCAAGATGTCCATCAAGCCACCGTCGCCGGACGGGTCGACCGGGATGACCAGCTTCACCTTCGGCTCGGCACTCACGGAGATCTCCTTGACGGCACCGGTGGTGCGTTCGGCGACCAACGCGGTTTTGCTGTCGGTGCCCATGATCAGGCCGCTGGTGCTCTCCAGGCAGCCCTGCATCACGCCGGGGGCCGGGCAGGCCTTGGGGAACGGTGCGGGCGGCAGCGGCGGCGGCGGGGGAGGCGTCGAGCTGGGCTGGGGCCGAAGTTCCGGCTCGGTGGTGAAGGGCTGAGATTGGGCGTCGTTGAATCGTGCGCACCCGCTCGAGACCAGCACCGCCGCGCAGAGCGCGACGAGCCCGCACCGAACAGATCGCCGTAGTCGCATGACCGACAGGCTACGGACAGGGCGGGCGCCGCCGCCACATACGTGCCCGTGTCCGCCCCCGCAAACGCGGCCCGGTGCATGCGCGCTTTTCGGTCCCCCTTTTCGGTCCTTCGGAGGGGCCGGCGAGGCAATTTGGGGCCAATCTGGGCCGATTTGGCGGTAGAACCGCCGATTGCCTGGCGAAAGCGCCGCTCAAATCCCCAATTCAGGCCCATTTGCCCTTACCCTGACACGCGTGACCAGTCAATCGAATGACGCACATTGGAGCCGGTCCGGCGAATCCCCGGAGCCAGTCCCGGGTCGCCCCGCCTCGGCGCGCTTGGTCGACCCCGAAGATGACCTGACGCCGGTCGCTTACCCGGGCGACTTTGGCACCACCACCGTCATCCCGTATAGCGACCCCGTCGCCGCGGGTGGCCCCGGGGCCGCGGGATACAACCTGCTCGACCAGCAGGAGCCCCTGCCGTACGTTCAGCCGCAGCAGCCGGCCCAGGCGGCACCGATCTCTGCCACCGAGCCGGCCCAGATCGATGCGGACGATGACCACGACCGGGTACGCGCCGCCAGCCGGCGCGGCACCCAGCACCTGGGTTTGCTCGTTTTGCGTGTCGGGCTCGGGGTCGTGCTGAGCGCCCACGGTCTGCAGAAGCTCTTTGGCTGGTGGGGCGGCTCGGGGGTGACCGGCTTCAAGAACTCACTCTCCGACGTCGGCTACCAGCACGCCGACATCCTCGCCTATGTGAGCGCGGGGGGCGAGCTCGCGGCCGGTGTGCTGCTGGTGCTGGGATTGTTTACCCCGGTGGCCGCGGCGGGTGCGCTGGCGTTTTTGATCAATGGTCTGCTGGCCACCATCTCGGCGCGCCCGCATTCGCACACTTATACGTACTTCCTGCCGGATGGGCATGAATACCAGATCACCCTGATTGTCATGGCGGTCGCCGTGATCCTGGCCGGACCCGGCCGCTATGGGCTCGATGCCGGCCGGGGTTGGGCCCATCGACCCTTCATCGGGTCGTTCGTAGCCCTGCTGGCCGGCATTGCCGCCGGTATCGGGGTGTGGGTGCTGCTCAACGGCGTTAATCCGATCGCCTGACGGCTCATCGGTAGGGATTGGGCACTCGCCCCGAGCTGGCCTCGGTCAGCAGCGGCAGCGTCGCGAAGGTAACCGCCGGCAATCGCAGTTCCGCACCGGTTTTGAGGCGGGCGCGCGCCCAGGAGCCTCGGTGGAAGCGCAGCCCGTCGATGTCATCCCAGCGCACCGTCTGGCTCCCCAGCAGGGTTCTCACGGTCATGCCGTGATCATCGGCGACGGTGCGTAGCCGGATGATCAACGCCGACAGCAGCACCGGGATCACGAGGAGCGGCGCGGACAGCGGCCAGGCCAGCACCGGTATCAGCAACCCCAGCGTCAAGAACCCGACAGCCAGGTGTGCCATCGGCGACACCTTGATCACCACGGGGGAATCAGTAACCACCCTCGCATCATTCCACCGCCCGGCTGCCGGCCGACCTGTGCCGAGTGTGCGCTGGCGCTGACGGTCCGCGGCGCCGGATTTGACTGTTGAGCTGTGCGAAGGCTACCGTCGAACGCTATGGATACCGCCGGAAAGCCCGGAATGCTTGTAGTAATTAGTCAGCGCGTTGGTGCCTGACTAGCCCTTCAGCATTTGAAGCGATCCAGCACCAGCGCGCAACCCTCGTTCAGCCGATGAGCTGACGGGGGTTTTTTCTTGCGCAGCAACGAGACGTCAACAGCGAAGCGGGAATAAAGGGACCAAGAGGGCGAGGACACAGTGAGCGCACCCACCAAGCCACAATCACCGGCAACACAGCCGGCGCCGCATGACGCGGCCAGCGTCGCCGCGGCTGCTGTCAAACCCGCCGCGAAACCGCATGCGGCCCCGTCGAAACGTGTTGCGCCGGAGCAACTTACCGGTGCCCAATCGGTGATCCGGTCGTTGGAGGAGCTCGAGGTCGAGGTCATCTTCGGGATTCCCGGCGGGGCCGTGCTGCCGGTTTATGACCCGCTGTTCGACTCGAAAAAGCTTCGCCACGTGCTGGTTCGCCATGAGCAGGGCGCCGGGCATGCCGCCAGTGGATACGCGCACGCCACCGGCAGGGTCGGGGTCTGCATGGCGACTTCGGGCCCCGGCGCCACCAATCTGGTGACACCGCTGGCCGATGCGCAGATGGACTCGATTCCGGTCGTCGCCATCACCGGGCAGGTGGGGCGCGGGCTGATCGGGACCGATGCCTTCCAGGAAGCCGACATCTCGGGCATCACGATGCCCATCACCAAGCACAACTTCCTGGTCCGCTCCGGCGACGACATTCCCCGGGTGCTGGCCGAGGCCTTCCACATCGCAGCCTCCGGACGCCCGGGCGCGGTGCTGGTCGACATCCCCAAGGACGTGCTGCAGGGCCAGTGCACGTTCAGCTGGCCGCCGCGGATGGATCTGCCCGGCTACAAGCCGAACACAAAGCCGCACAGCCGGCAGGTCCGTGAGGCCGCCAAGCTGATCGCGGCCGCGCGCAAACCCGTGCTTTACGTGGGCGGTGGGGTCATCCGAGGCGAGGCGACCGAGCAACTGCGGGAGTTGGCCGAACTGACGGGCATCCCGGTGGTCACCACGCTGATGGCGCGCGGCGCCTTTCCGGACAGCCACCCGCAGAACCTGGGCATGCCCGGCATGCACGGCAGCGTGGCCGCGGTGGCGGCGCTGCAGCGCAGCGACTTGCTGATCGCGCTGGGCACCCGCTTCGACGACCGGGTGACCGGAAAGCTCGATTCCTTTGCGCCCGAGGCCAAGGTCATCCACGCCGATATCGACCCGGCCGAGATCGGCAAGAATCGGCACGCCGACGTGCCGATCGTCGGCGACGTCAAGGCCGTCATCACCGACCTCCTGGCGATGCTGCCAGACCACGAGATACCCGGCAGCATCGAGATGTCCGACTGGTGGGCTTATCTGCACAGCGTCCAGTCCACCTACCCGCTGAGCTACGGTCCGCAGAGCGACGGCAGCCTGAGCCCGGAATACGTGATCGAGAAGCTCGGCGAGATCGCCGGTCCGGACGCCGTGTATGTCGCCGGTGTCGGCCAGCACCAGATGTGGGCGGCGCAGTTCATTTCCTACGAGAAACCGCGCACCTGGCTCAACTCCGGCGGCCTGGGCACCATGGGCTTCGCGATTCCGGCGGCCATGGGCGCCAAGATGGCTCGCCCGGACGCGGAGGTCTGGGCGATCGACGGCGACGGCTGCTTCCAGATGACCAACCAGGAGCTGGCTACCTGCGCGATCGAAGGCGCGCCGATCAAGGTGGCGCTGATCAACAACGGCAACCTGGGCATGGTGCGGCAGTGGCAGAGCCTGTTCTACCAGGAGCGCTACTCGCAGACCGACCTGGCCACGCACTCACACCGCATTCCGGACTTCGTGAAGCTGGCCGAGGCGTTGGGTTGCGTCGGATTGCGTTGCGAGCGTGAAGAGGACGTCGTCGACGTGATCAACCAGGCGCGCGCCATCAACGACCGCCCGGTAGTGATCGACTTCATCGTCGGCGCCGACGCGCAAGTGTGGCCCATGGTGGCCGCCGGCACCAGCAACGACGAGATTCAGGCCGCCCGCGGTATCCGTCCGTTGTTCGATGACGAAAGCGAAGGGCACGCCTGATGAGTGCGAAGACGCATACGTTGTCGGTGCTGGTCGAAGACAAGCCCGGTGTGCTCGCGCGGGTCGCGGCGCTGTTCTCCCGGCGCGGGTTCAACATCGAGTCGCTGGCGGTGGGCGCCACCGAGCAGAAGGACATGTCCCGGATGACCATCGTGGTCTCCGCGGAGGAGACCCCGCTCGAGCAGATCACCAAGCAGCTCAACAAGTTGATCAACGTCATCAAGATCATCGAGCAAGACGACGACAACTCGGTAGCCCGCGAACTGGCGATGATCAAGGTGCGCGCCGACGCAGGTAGCCGCAGTCAGGTGATCGAAGCCGTGAACCTGTTCCGTGCCAAGGTCATTGACGTCTCACCGGAATCGCTGACCATCGAGGCGACCGGGGACCGCGGCAAGATCGAGGCGTTCCTACGCGTGCTGGAGCCGTTCGGCATCCGCGAAATCGCTCAATCCGGAATGGTGTCGTTGTCCCGCGGTCCGCGCGGCATCGGCACGGCGAAATAGTCAAGAAGGAGATATTCAGGTGCCAGAGGCATTAGAGATGTTCTACGACGACGATGCAGACCTGTCGATCATCCAGGGCCGCAAGGTCGGCGTGATCGGATATGGCAGCCAGGGCCACGCGCACTCGTTGAGCCTGCGCGACTCCGGCGTGCCGGTGCGCGTCGGGCTTAAGGAGGGTTCGAAGTCCCGGGCCAAGGTCGAGGAGCAGGGCCTGGACGTCGACACCCCCGCCGAGGTCGCCAAGTGGGCCGACGTGATCATGCTGCTGGCGCCCGACACCGCGCAGGCCGACATCTTCAAGAACGAGATCGAGCCCAATCTGAAGGCCGGCGACGCTTTGTTTTTCGGTCACGGGCTCAACATCCACTTCGACTTGATCAAGCCGCCTGCCGACGTCACCGTCGCGATGGTGGCCCCCAAGGGCCCCGGCCATCTGGTGCGGCGCCAGTTCGTCGACGGCAAGGGCGTGCCCTGTCTGATCGCGGTCGACCAGGACCCCACCGGGAAGGGCGAAGCGCTGGCGCTGTCCTACGCCAAGGCCATCGGCGGCACCCGGGCCGGCGTCATCAAGACCACTTTCAAGGACGAAACCGAAACCGACCTGTTCGGTGAGCAAGCCGTGTTGTGCGGCGGCACGGAGGAATTGGTGAAGGCCGGTTTCGACGTGATGGTCGAGGCGGGTTATCCGCCGGAGATGGCTTACTTCGAGGTGCTGCACGAGCTCAAGCTGATCGTCGACCTAATGTACGAGGGCGGCATCGCCCGGATGAACTACTCGGTGTCAGACACCGCGGAGTTCGGCGGGTATCTGTCGGGTCCGCGAGTCATCGACGCCGACACCAAGGAGCGGATGCGCGTCATCCTGCGCGAGATCCAGGACGGCACCTTCGTCAAGAAGCTGGTCGCCAACGTCGACGGCGGCAACAAGCAGCTCGAGGGATTGCGCAAGGAAAACGCCGAGCACCCGATCGAGGTCGTGGGCAAGAAGCTGCGCGACCTGATGAGCTGGGTCGACCGCCCGATCACCGAGACGGCTTAAGGCGTCGGCGCCGCGAAACTTGCACTACGGTGACGTCTCTCGGCGTGTCGTGTGCGCAGTTGCAGTGTCGAGGCGAACGGTTATGACGCCAGCCGGCCCGCGACCGACACCACTCGGCGGGCCAGGTGGTCGAGGGCGTTGCCGGTCGCTCGGTCGGCTTCGGAGTCGAACTCGTGAATGTTGTCGTGGGTGGACACCAGGCTCACCCCGTACGGGTTGCCGTCGACGAACTTGCACGGATCGGTGTATCCCGGTGGCACGATGATGCCGCCGAAATGCATCAACGTGATGTATAGCGCCAGCAGCGTGGTCTCCTGGCCACCGTGCAGGGTGTTCGAGGACGTGAAGCCCGCATATACCTTGTCGGCCAGTTTGCCCTCTGCCCACAGCCCACCCAGCGAGTCGAGGAAGGTGCGCAACTGCGCCGCGGGAGAGCCGAAGCGAGTCGGTGAGCCGAAGATCACTGCGTCCGCCCACACGATGTCGTCGGCGGTGGCCGCGGGAAGATCTTTGGTTGCTTCGTAGTTTGCTGTCCACGCGGGATTGTGGGCGAACGACTGCGGGTCGTGGGTTTCGGCGACGTGTCTCAACCGGACCTCGGCACCCGCGGACTCGGCCGCCGCAGCGACGCGCTGTGCCATCGTGGTGCCGTGACCGGTGGCGGAGTAGTAGATGATCGCGAGTTGCGTCACGGGGCCATCGTAGGCCTATCGGTGATCCCGAATTCGTGGCGCAACAACGTACGGGCGGCGTAGTAACCGGCCATGCCGTGCACACCGCCGCCGGGCGGGGTAGCCGCCGAGCACAAATAGACCCCGGGAATGGGTGTGCGCCAAGGGTCCAGGCGCGGTGTGGGGCCGGCGATCGCACGCCAGGCGGAATTACCGCCCATCCCGATGTCGCCGCCGACGTAGTTGGCGTTGTGGTCGGCCATCCGCGCGGCGGGCACGGCGCGGGTTGCCACCACTATCTCGCGGAAGCCGGGTGCAAAACGCTCGACAATCCCGGTCACGGCCTCAGTCGCGTCGACTGTGGAGCCCGACGGCACGTGGGCGTACGTCCAGAATGGTCGGCGGCCCACGATGTCTATGCGGCCGGGGTCGGCGATGTGCGGCGAGGCCGCCAGCACCATCGGCCACTGCGCGTGGCGCCCGGCCGCGATGTCGGCCTCGGCTCGCGCCATCTGCTCGCGGGTGCCGCCGAGATGAAGGGTCGGCGCCTGCCGTAGGCGCGGGTCGGACCAGGGAATGTCGTCGCTGAGCACGAAGTCGACCTTGGCCACTCCAGGACCGAATTTGTAGCGGCGCAGCGCTTTAGCGTAGCGAGGCGGCAGGGCTTCGCCGTAGATGCGCAGCAGCGCGGTCGGCGCCGTGTCAAACGCGACGACTGAGCCCGGGGGGCCAGGCGGGGAAGTGACTTCGACCCCGGCCGTGAGCTCACCACCGTGTGCGCGCAGGTCGGCGATCAACGCATCGGTGATCGCCTGGCTGCCTCCCACCGGAATCGGCCAGCCGACCGAATGGGCGAGTGTGGCCAGCATCAAACCCGCGCCGGCCGCCGTCAAGGACGGCATCCGCGAAATCACATGGGCGGCAACGCCGGTGAACAGGGCACGGGCATCCTCGCCGACTAGCGACCCCCAGGCGGGGGTTCCCTGGGCGAGCATCCGAAGGCCCAATCGCAATGCGGCGCGCGGCGCCGCCGGCAACGAACTGGGCATCGAACGTTTGTCGCCGAGCACCAATCCCACGACGGCGTCCGAGGTCTCCGCCAATGGGCCGAGCAGGCGCCGCCAGGATGAACCGTGCTCCAATTCGGCACACGTGCGCTCGAGATCGCGGTAGGCGATCGCCGCGGGCCGGCCCGGCAGCGGGTTGGCATAGGCGATTTCCGGCACCGCCAGTTGCACGCCGCGCGCGGGCAGGTCGAACGCGGCAAAAAACGGTGACGCCAGCGCCAACGGGTGAACCGCCGAGCACACGTCGTGTAGGACTCCGGGAGAGTCTGGGTCGGCCGCGGTGCGGGCGCCCCCGCCGAAAGTCGGCTGTGCCTCGATGACCTGCACTTTCAGACCCGCGCGGGCGCAGACGACGGCCGCGGCGAGCCCGTTTGGCCCGCTGCCGACGACGGTGACGTCCACCGGTCAATTACAGCCGATAGGCTGGCCGGGTGAATCTGCCTGTTGTACTTATTGCCGACAAACTCGCCGAATCGACCGTCGCCGCCCTGGGAGACCAGGTGGAGGTGCGTTGGGTAGACGGTCCCGACCGGGAGAAGCTACTGGCCGCGGTGCCCGAGGCCGACGCGCTGCTGGTGCGGTCGGCCACCACCGTCGACGCCGAGGTGCTCGCCGTCGCCCCCAAGCTGAAGATCGTCGCCCGTGCCGGGGTCGGGCTGGACAACGTCGACGTGGATGCCGCCACGGAGCGCGGTGTGCTGGTGGTCAATGCCCCGACGTCCAACATCCACAGTGCCGCCGAACACGCATTGGCGCTGCTGCTGGCCGCGTCCCGCCAGATCGCGGCGGCCGATGCCTCCCTGCGGGAGCACGCCTGGAAGCGCTCGTCGTTCTCGGGCACTGAGATTTTCGGTAAGACCGTCGGTGTCGTCGGGCTGGGCCGGATCGGCCAGTTGTTCGCCCAACGGATAGAAGCCTTCGGCACACATGTGGTCGCCTACGACCCCTACGTGTCGCCGGCCCGGGCCGCACAGGTCGGTATCGAACTGCTGCCCCTGGACGACCTGCTGGCACGCGCCGACTTCATCTCGGTGCATCTGCCGAAGACGCCCGAGACGGCTGGCCTGATCGACAAGGAGGCGCTGGCCAAAACCAAGCCGGGCGTCATCATCGTCAACGCCGCGCGCGGCGGTCTGGTGGACGAGGCGGCACTGGCCGAAGCGGTGAGCAGCGGCCATGTTCGCGCTGCCGGCCTTGACGTGTTCTCCAGCGAACCGTGCACCGACAGTCCGCTTTTCGAGCTGCCGCAGGTGGTGGTCACGCCGCATCTGGGGGCGTCCACCGCCGAGGCCCAGGACCGGGCCGGCACCGATGTGGCCGAGAGCGTGCGGCTGGCGCTCGCAGGCGAGTTCGTTCCAGACGCGGTCAACGTCGGCGGCGGTGTGGTCAACGAAGAGGTGGCGCCCTGGCTGGACGTGGTGCGCAAGCTCGGGTTGCTGGCCGCCACGCTGTCCGACGGGCCACCGGTGTCGTTGTCGGTGCAAGTGCGCGGCGAGCTGGCCTCCGAAGACGTTGAGGTGCTGAAGCTTTCGGCTCTGCGCGGACTGTTCTCGGCAGTCATCGAGGGTCCGGTGACCTTCGTGAACGCACCGGCGCTGGCCGCCGAACGCGGCGTCAGCGCCGAAATCGCCACGGCCTCGGAAAGCCCCAACTATCGCAGCGTCGTCGATGTGCGGGTGGTGGCCCACGACGGCTCGACCGTCAACGTCGCCGGCGCGCTGGCCGGGCCGCAGCAGGTGCAGAAGATCGTGCAGATCAATGGCCGCCACTTTGACCTGCGCGCCGAAGGCACCAACCTGATCATCCATTACGCTGACCAACCGGGAGCGTTGGGCAAGATCGGCACCTTGCTGGGTAGCGCCGGGGTGAACATCCACGCGGCGCAGCTGTCCGAAGACGCCGAGGGCCCGTTCGCGACGATCCTGCTGCGTCTGGATCAAGACGTGCCCAATGACGTGCGGTCGGCGATCGCGGCCGCGGTTGGCGCCAAGAAGCTCGAGGTGGTTGATCTGTCGTGAAGCCCGCCGGCGACGATGCAGTGTGGGCGCCGCCCGCTAGCGGGGGAGAGCGGCGCTCATGAAGTTGGCGATTGTCGGCGGCGACGGGATCGGCCCGGAGGTGTTGGCCGAAGCGGTCAAAGTCCTTGACGCCGTTGAGCCGGGCGTACAGAAGACCAGCTACGACCTGGGCGCCCGCCGTTTCCACGCCACCGGTGAGCTACTGCCGGATTCGGTACTCGCCGAATTGCGGGAGCACGACGCGATCCTGCTCGGGGCGGTGGGTGATCCTTCGGTGCCCAGTGGCGTGCTGGAGCGAGGTCTGTTGTTGCGCCTGCGCTTTGAGCTGGATCACCACGTCAACCTGCGACCGGGCCGGCTATACCCGGGGGTGAGCAGTCCGCTCGCGGGAAATCCGGAAATCGATTTCGTCGTGGTGCGCGAAGGCACGGAGGGTCCCTACACCGGCAACGGCGGCGCGATTCGCGTCGGCACCCCCAATGAAGTGGCCACCGAGGTAAGCCTGAACACCGCATTCGGTGTGCGTCGGGTGGTGCAGTACGCGTTCGAGCGGGCCCGGCTGCGTCGCAAACACCTAACGCTGGTGCACAAGAACAACGTGCTGACGTTCGCGGGGAAGCTGTGGTCACGGATCGTGGCCGAGGTCGGCGAAGAATATCCCGACGTCGAGGTGGCTTATCAACATGTCGACGCTGCCACCATCTTCATGGTGACCGACCCCGGTCGCTTCGACGTGATTGTGACCGACAACCTGTTCGGCGACATCATCACCGACTTGTCCGCGGCGGTGTGTGGCGGAATTGGCTTGGCGGCCAGTGGAAATATCGATGCCACCCGGACCAATCCCTCGATGTTCGAGCCGGTGCACGGCAGCGCACCCGATATCGCCGGTCAGGGCATCGCAGATCCGACCGCGGCGATCATGTCGGTGGCGCTGCTGCTTGCCCATCTGGGCAAAGACGATGCCGCCGCCCGCGTGGACCGCGCCGTCGAGACCTATTTGGCAACTCGTGGGAACAACCGGCTCACCACCAGCGACGTCGGCGAACGGATTGCCGCGGCGCTGTAGATCGCACGTCGGGTTCTAAGCCGGGTGGGAGCAACCAGGCTGGCACCAGCGGGATAGCCACCAGTGGGAACAATCCGCACAGCGCCCACGCCGGCGGATATCTCGCTGCGGTGATCAAGATACCGAATAGCGGCGCTCCGGCGGCCGCCATCACCCGTTGGGTGGTGTTCTGGATGCCCAAGGCGCGTCCGCTCCAATACGGGCCGGCGAGTTCGGTGATCGCGGTTGCCTCCAACCCGTTGTCGAGCACCGCGATCACCGAGATCGCGATCATGAGCGGCACCTCGTATCGCGTGTTCAGATGATCGGCTATCGCCAGCAAGAAGAGGGTTGCAGCGGCGGCGATGGCGATGATGCGGACCGGTCGCATTCGCGAGCCGACCCGGTCAGACCATCGTCCGACCGCGACGCGGCCCAGCGCGCCGAAAAGCTGCGACACGGTGACCAAACCGCCGGCGGCCGCGACCGACCAGTTGTGGTCTCTCATCAGCCACACCAGCATGAAGGTCGCGGTAACCGTCTGCGGAATCATCAGCAGACCGGCCACCGCGTGGATTCGCAACAGCACCGACGACCCGCGGTACGGACTGGCCAATTCCTGCTTGGTGGCTGCCGTGCGGGATTTCCGCGGTGGGTCGACGATCCCGATCGCGCTGGCCATTGCCGCCAGCGTGCACACCAGCGCCGGAAACATCAGCCCCGCGCGGACGCCCCGTTCGGCAAACTCGGGTATTACCAGCGCGCCCAAGGCGATTCCCAGCGGTTGCGCGGTTTGGCGGATACCCATTGCCAGGCCGCGCTGGTGCGGCGGGAACCAGGCGGACACCAGCCGGCCGCCGGCTGTGTTGCAACTCGCCGTGGCCATGCCGCCAAGGAACAGATAGATACCGACCCACACCATCGAATGGACCGACGCCGCGGCACAGGCCGCGGCCGCGGTAAGTGCTGAGCCCGCGGTCAGCACGAGCCGCTCGCCGACGCGGTCCAGCACGTAGCCCCAGAGGACCAGCGTGGCGACCATGCCCCAGCTGGGCATCGACGCCAACAGACTGGCTTCGGTCAACTGAATCCCGCGATGGACCTCGAGCGAAGGGATCAGGAAGGCAATGCCATTGATGAATAGGAAAGAACTCGTCGTTACGAACAGCGAGACGATCATGATCGACCAGCGCGCGCCGGTGCTGATTTGGCCCGTGTTGCCCGGGTCCGTCGGCATCCGCCCATGCTCGCACACGCGTCGTTGCATTGTCCGTCGCTCGTTAAGCGACGGCTCGTGTCGCCCTGCCAAGCAGGTTGCGGCACTTAACCAGGCCCAAAGGCCCAATTGCCCGGCTCTGTCTCGGGTCGTGCCAGCCCATATCGTCGCCCGGCTAGGCTCATTTGAATGCGCCTTGGTCGAATTGCCAGCCCGGACGGTGTCTCCTTCGTCAGCATCGAAGGCGAACTGGACGATCCGGCCGGAATGATCGTCCGTGAGATCGCCGAGCACCCGTTCGGCACGCCGAGCTTCACTGGCCGATCATGGCCGCTGGCCGATGTCCGGTTGCTGGCTCCGATGCTGGCCGGCAAGGTGGTCTGCATCGGTAAGAACTACACCGATCACATCGCCGAGATGGGCGGCCTAACCGGCCCGGCGCCGGCGGACCCGGTGATATTCATGAAGCCCAATACCGCGATCATCGGACCGAACGTTCCGATCCGGTTGCCCGCCAACGCATCACCGGTGCACTTCGAGGGCGAGCTGGCGGTAGTGATCGGCCGGCCCTGTAAGGACGTCCCGGCCGCCCGGGCCGCCGACGACATCCTGGGCTACACCATCGCCAATGATGTGTCGGCACGCGATCAGCAGAAGGCCGACGGCCAATGGACTCGGGCCAAGGGACACGACACCTTCTGCCCGGTTGGGCCGTGGATCGTCACCGACCCAGCACCCCTGGACCCGGCGGATCTCGAACTGCGCACCGAGGTCAACGGGGAAGTAAAGCAACACAGTCGTACCTCGCTGATGATCCACGACGTCGGCGCCATCGTCGAGTGGATCTCGGCCGTGATGACCTTGCTGCCCGGTGATCTCATCCTCACCGGCACACCGGCGGGTGTCGGTCCCATTGAAGACGGTGACACCGTTTCCATCAGCATCGAGGGAATCGGCACCCTCAGCAATCCAGTAGTCCGCAAAGGAAAGTCGTGACCCTTGAACCAAGCAAAGTCCGGGTCCGATTCTGCCCGTCGCCCACCGGTACCCCCCACGTCGGGATGGTCCGCACCGCGCTGTTCAACTGGGCCTACGCCCGACACACGGGCGGCACCTTCGTCTTTCGGATCGAGGACACCGACCCCGAACGCGACACCGAGGAAAGCTATCTGGCGCTGCTCGACGCGTTGCGCTGGCTTGGGCTGGACTGGGACGAGGGGCCGGAGGTCGGCGGGCCGTACGGCCCGTACCGACAGTCGGAGCGCACCGAGATCTATCGGGAGGTGGTGGCCGAGCTGCTCGCGGCCGGGGAGGCCTACCATGCCTTTTCGACGCCGGAGGAGGTCGAGGCCCGGCACATCGCCGCCGGCCGCAATCCCAAGTTGGGCTACGACAACTTCGACCGGGAGCTGACCGATGCGCAGCGCTCGGCATTCCTGGCGGAAGGCCGTAAGCCGGTGGTACGGCTCCGGATGCCCGACGAAGATCTCAGCTGGGATGACCTCGTGCGTGGCCCCACCACCTTCGCTGCGGGCGCCGTGCCCGATTTTGCGTTGACCCGCGCAACCGGAGATCCGCTGTACACCTTGGTCAACCCATCCGACGACGCGCTGATGAAGATCACCCATGTGCTGCGCGGCGAGGATCTGCTGCCGTCGACCCCGCGCCAGCTTGCGCTGTATCAGGCGCTGATGCGGATCGGCGTGGCCGAGCGTGTTCCCGAATTCGCCCATCTCCCAACCGTATTGGGGGAGGGAACCAAGAAGCTTTCGAAACGGGACCCGCAGTCGAATCTGTTCGCCCACCGCGACCGGGGCTTCATCCCCGAGGGGCTGCTGAATTACCTTGCGTTGCTTGGCTGGGCAATCGCCGACGATCACGACCTGTTCAGTCTCGACGAAATGGTGGCCGCGTTCGACGTTGTCGACGTCAACTCCAACCCGGCCCGGTTCGATCAGAAGAAGGCCGACGCTCTCAACGCCGAGCACATCCGGATGCTCGACGCGGACGACTTCACCGCCAGGCTGCGCGACTACTTGGACGCGCATGGCCATCACCTCGAGCTGGATGACGCCGGATTCGCCGCTGCCGCCGAACTGGTGCAGACCCGCATCGTTGTGCTTGGTGACGCGTGGGACCTGCTGAAGTTCCTGAACGACGACGAATACGCGATTGATCCCAGGGCCGCCGCCAAGGAGCTCGGTTCAGACGGGGGTGCGGTGCTAGATGCGGCGCTGGCCGCGCTGGACGGTGTGGCGGACTGGACCGCGGACGGGATTGAGGCCGCCCTGAAGGCGGCGCTCATCGAGGGTATGGCGCTCAAACCGCGTAAGGCGTTTGGTCCGATCAGGGTTGCCCTCACCGGGACGACGATCAGTCCGCCGTTGTTCGAATCGCTGGAGCTCCTCGGCCGCGACCGTAGCGTGGGGCGCCTGAGCTCTGCCCGCGATCAGATCGTCCGGCAGTAGGCCGGCACTAGCGCCACGCGTTCGGATTGCCGGGCAAGTCTTTGGTAGTCTGCACGTCGGCCGACAACGGTTGGCGGCGGCGGTTCCTAGGTGCTGGTAATAGCCGATAGAACCCCTCTGAACAGCGGTTTTAGGCAGCCAATGGGGTATGGTGTAATTGGCAACACAGCTGATTCTGGTTCAGCCATTCTAGGTTCGAGTCCTGGTACCCCAGCAAATTCTGTCCACCGCAAGCGATTAGGCAGCCCTAGCGGCGTGAGCTATGCTGGCAGCTCGGATCGGTTCCGGCCCCGTCGTCTAGCGGCCTAGGACGCCGCCCTCTCACGGCGGTAGCGTGGGTTCGAATCCCATCGGGGCTACAAAGCAACTGCGGTTACCAGCCGGTCCCCAATACGGCTGGAGCGGTCGATCCACCCACCGGCATTGGCGGCAACCCGAGTTTGCGGTGATCCCACGAGCGCGCGCGACGCGCCACGATCCGCACGCAGACCCGCTTATTCATCATCTGCTCGACGAAGGGCTTCATGTCGTCGCTGTAGGGGCCGGTGTAGCGCTCCCACACGCTGACTCCCACCCGGTGCGAGACGTCGGGATCGTCGACGATCTCGGCAACGCCCTCGAAGGACACCCCGCGCAAGGTGTCATAGGTGTCGCCATCCTCGATCAGGAAGCTCACTCGCGGATCCCGTACGACGTTGACCGCCTTCTGTGACTTGGCCTTGGTCTCCAGCCAGATTTCGCCGTCGACCACGGCGTACCACATCGCGGTCAGATGCGGCTGGCCATCGGGACCAACGGTGGCCAGCGTGCCGGTACGGCTCTTGACGACGAAATCGGCGATCTCATCCCTGGACATGACGATGCTCGCGCGCTGATTGGTTCCCATGGCGTCAGTCTGTCAGGCGTTCGCCGGCTGGCGAGCCAGGGGCCAAGAAAAGCGACTGTGCGTGGGACCGCGGCCGCCAGTGTGCGGTTTACGGCTCGACGGCCCGGGCGCCCGAACCGCCTTCAGAGGCGGCGGGTCAATGCTTGGGCCGCCGACACCAGGTCGGCGGCCCAGCGCGCGCCCGGATGCCGGCCCATCCGGTCGATGGGTCCCGATACCGATATGGCGGCGATCACAACACCGCGGCCGTCGCGCACCGGCGCTGACACGCTCGCCACCCCCGGCTCGCGCTCGGCGACGCTTTGCGCCCAACCGCGCCGGCGCACTTCGGCCAGCGTCCGGTCGCTGAATTTCGCCGTCGGCAATACCGCTTTCTGGATAGCGGCGTCGCTGTAGGCGAGTAGCACTTTGGCGCCCGAACCCGCCGTCATCGGCAAGCGCGCCCCGACCGGAACCGTATCGCGCAGGCCCGCAGCCGGTTCCAATGCGGCCACGCAGACCCGCGAAGTGCCCTCGCGCCGATACAACTGCACACTTTCGCCGGTCGTCTCCCGCAGTGCGGGCAGCACCGCCGCGCTCGCCGCCAGCAGCGGGTCGTTGACATTGGCCGCCAGTTCGGTGACCGCCGGACCGAGCCGCCAACGTCCTTCGTCGTCGCGCGCCAGCAGCCGATGCATTTCCAGGGCGGTCGCCAGCCGGTAGGCGGTGGCCCTGGGCAGGGCGGTTCGTTCACACAGTTCGGCCAGCCCGCACGGGGATTCCGCGATCGTATGCAGCACCCCAACGGCTTTGTCGAGGACGCCGATGCCGCTATGCTGTCTCACAGAGAGATACTAGCGTCTCGCATTCTGAGATCACCAGCCCGGAATCGATCGGCGAGTCGCGAATGAGGCGAATCGAGGCGAGTTCGAGATGGGATCCGACATCAAGGCGGCCGGTCCAGCCCGGCCGCGCACCCTGGCCGAAAAGGTTTGGGACGACCATGTTGTGGTATCGGGCGCCTCGGGCGAGGGGACCAGCGCGCCCGACTTGATCTACATCGATCTGCATTTGGTGCATGAGGTCACCAGCCCGCAGGCTTTCGACGGCCTACGCCTGGCCGGTCGGCGGGTACGCCGCCCCGATTTGACGTTGGCCACCGAGGATCACAACGTGCCCACCATCGACATCGACAAGCCGATCGCCGACCCGGTGTCGCGCACGCAGGTCGAGACGTTGCGGCAAAACTGCGCCGAATTCGGCGTCCGGCTATATCCGATGGGTGATATCGAGCAGGGCATCGTGCATGTCGTCGGGCCGCAATTGGGCCTCACCCAACCGGGAATGACGATTGTGTGTGGCGACAGTCACACCTCTACCCATGGCGCATTCGGCGCGCTGGCGATGGGCATTGGCACCTCGGAGGTCGAGCACGTGCTGGCCACCCAGACGTTGCCGTTGCGGCCATTCAAGACGATGGCGGTCAATGTCGATGGGCGGTTGCCCGTCGGCGTGACCGCCAAGGACATCATCCTTGCGTTGATCGCCATGATCGGCACCGGCGGTGGGCAGGGTCATGTCATCGAATACCGGGGCAGTGCCATCGAGTCGCTGTCCATGGAAGGCCGGATGACGGTCTGCAACATGAGCATCGAAGCCGGCGCCCGGGCCGGCATGGTGGCGCCTGACGAGACCACGTACGAGTTTTTGCGCGGCCGCCCGCACGCGCCGTCCGGCGCGCGGTGGGAGGCCGCCCTCGAGTACTGGCGGCAGCTGCGCACCGACACCGGCGCCGTCTTCGACACCGAGGTCTATCTCGATGCGGCCGCGCTGAGCCCGTTCGTCACCTGGGGCACAAACCCCGGCCAGGGGGTGCCACTGGACGCGGCCGTGCCCGACCCCGAGCTGATGACCGACGACGGCGAGCGACAGGCCGCCGATAATGCCTTGGCGTACATGGACCTTCGACCGGGAACACGGATGCGCGATGTCACCGTCGACGCCGTGTTCGTCGGCTCTTGTACCAACGGTCGTATCGAAGACCTGCGGGTGGTGGCCGAGGTGCTGCGTGGCCGCAAGGTGGCCCAGGGGGTGCGGATGCTCGTCGTTCCGGGCTCCATGCGGGTGCGGGCGCAGGCCGAAGCCGAAGGACTGGGTGAGATTTTCACCACCGCAGGCGCCGAATGGCGACAGGCAGGCTGCTCGATGTGCCTGGGTATGAACCCCGATCAGCTGGCCCCGGGGGAGCGGTGCGCCGCGACGTCCAACCGCAACTTCGAAGGGCGGCAGGGCAAAGGTGGCCGCACACATCTGGTATCGCCGGCCGTCGCCGCCGCAACGGCGGTGCGCGGCACACTGTCCGCGCCGTCCGATTTGAATTCAGACTGAAAAGGAATTGACGATGGAAGCCTTTCACACTCACACCGGTATCGGCGTGCCGCTGCGGCGGTCCAATGTCGATACCGATCAGATCATTCCTGCGGCGTTCTTGAAGCGCGTCACCCGAACCGGTTTCGAGGACGGCTTGTTCGCCACATGGCGGTCGGATCCCTCATTCGTGCTAAATCTCAGCCCCTTTGACCGAGGCTCGGTTCTGGTCGCCGGACCCGATTTCGGCACCGGATCCTCGCGCGAGCATGCGGTGTGGGCGCTCATGGACTACGGGTTCCGGGTGGTTATCTCGTCTCGATTCGGTGACATTTTCCGGGGCAACGCCGGGAAGGCGGGCCTCCTGGCGGCCGAAGTTTCCCAAGACGGCGTGGAACTTCTTTGGAAGCTCATCGAGCAGAGTCCGGGCTTGGAAATCACTGCCAATCTTCAAGATCGAAATATCACCGCCGGAACGGCGGTGCTGCCGTTCAAGATTGACGACTATACGGCTTGGAGACTGCTCGAGGGTCTCGACGATATAGCCCTTACGCTGCGGAAACTCGACGAAATAGAGGCATTCGAGGCGGCTCGTCCGGGCTGGAAACCGCACACTTCACCCGCCCTCTGAACGGTCGATCGGCACGGAATTTCTGCTTGATCGGCTAAGTAAACCGGGCCGTTTTTGGGGCCGCGCCACCGATCAAGGGCGGCAACCGGATTGCGAAAAATCCGTTTGTCGGGTCCTGAAACTGCGCGTGGCTCTTGGAAATTTGCTGGGTAAGGGTTTACCGTGTTCGCTAGATGGTTCTAAAACGAGGACCACTAGCTTCGGAGGGTTTGGATGAACAAAGCAGAGCTGATCGACATACTCACAAAGAGATTGAACACAGACCGTCGGCATGCGACAGAAGCCGTCGAGCATTTCGTCGACAGCGTTGTGCGTGCGGTGCAAAAGGGTGACAGCGTCACCATTACCGGGTTCGGCGTGTTCGAACAGCGGCGCCGCGCGGCGCGCGTGGCGCGCAATCCCCGTACCGGCGAGACCGTCAAGGTGAAGCCGACGTCCGTCCCGGCGTTCCGTCCGGGCGCGCAATTCAAGGCGATTGTGTCTGGCGCACAGCGTCTCCCGGCGGAAGGACCTGCAGTGAAACGTGGTGTTGTGGCTGGCGCGGCCAAGAAGGTGGCGAAGAAGGCGCCCGCAAAGAAGGTGACCAAGGCTCCGGTCAAGAAGGCCGCGACCAAGGCCCCGGCCAAGAAGGCGGTAAAGAAGGCTCCCGCCAAGAAGGCCGCGACCGCCAAGAAGGCCGCGACCAAGGCCCCGGTCAAGAAGGCCGCGACCAAGGCCCCGGCCAAGAAGGCGGTCAAAGCGGTGAAGAAGGTCGCCGCCAAGGCGCCGGTGCGTAAAGCCGCGACCAAGGCTCCGGCCAAGAAGGCGGTAAAGAAGGCTCCCGCCAAGAAGGCTGCGGCCAAGCGGGGCCGCAGGTAACCGAGTAAGTCTCACACGCCGATACCCTTCGGGTGGCAGCGCCGCCGCCCGAAGGGTATTCGCGCGTTAGGCCCGCACGTTGGCGGCCAGGGCGCCGCCGATGTGGTCGGCCGCCACTACCCGGCCGGCTGACAGCGAGATGACCCACGCGCTGCCCTTGTGATTGCGGGCTTTGTCGGGGCGCACACCGTCGCGCTCGCACCACCAGCCGATCAAGTCGGGAATCACCTTGCCCTGTGTGCAGATCGCCGGTGTGCCTTTCTGCTTAGCGATGCGCAGAATCCGCTGGCGGCCGCGTTTGGGGTTCTTGGCGTAGGACTCCTCGGTCAGGGTGGGCTCGTTGTGGATATGCGCATCCAGTTCCGCAGCGAGCGGCTCCACCGTCTGGTGGCAACGGAGCCGGTCGGCCGCATATACGCTCGAGGCGCCGAAGGCCAGCAGCTGTGGAACCAATGCCTCGGCTTGCGCGCGTCCCCTTTTGTCCAGCGGTCGTTCGGTGTCGTCGCCGGAGAAGCGTGATTTCCTTCCCGCGGTGCCGTGCCGGATCACCAGGACCGTATGCGTGTCTGCGGGAACTTTTGCAAAGTGGCGCAACATCTTTCGATCTTGTGCGTAGTTGAGCCGCCGCATCGCCTCGGCGACCGGCAGCCAGACCAGCTCGTCGACTTCGGTGCCCGGGGTGAACTCGCCGCCGGCGCTGCGCGCCGCCCAGTAGTAGACCTTCTTGACACCCTGTTCGATCGGGTAGCTCACCATGTCGAGCCGCCTGCCGAGGATGGCGCGATGACCTGTCTCCTCGAGCACTTCGCGCACCGCGGCTACGGGCGCCGTCTCGCCGGGATCCACCTTGCCCTTGGGTAGCGACCAGTCGTCGTAACGGGGGCGGTGGATCAGCGCGACCTCGAGGTCCGGGCCCGGCGCATCAGCACTACCCGGTCGCCACAGGACGGCTCCGGCCGCGTGCACGCTCCGGCTCCCCGAACGCCGGCCGGCGGACGAGTTCGGGATCGACACCTTCACTCCTGCTGGTCAATTCGGCCAGGGCCGCTCGGGTCTTGCGTGCGACCTGGAAAGTTACCACATAGCGTCAGGGGCTCGTGTGCCGCTCCATTAGTGATTCCTGATGATCGCGCACGGTGTGGCCTTCCTGAGGCAACGCGGTCCACTGCCCGTCGGCCCGCAGCTCCCAGCACCGGGTGGACGGGTCTAGCGCGGACTCGAACAAGTCGTCCAGCTGCGCTGTAAGCCTTGGATCTCTGACCTGAGCCAGCACCTCGACTCGCCGGTCGAGATTGCGGTGCATCATGTCGGCGCTGCCGATCCAGAACTCGTTGATGGACCGGAAGTGGATGATGCGCGAGTGCTCCAGGAACCGGCCGAGAATAGAGCGGACGAAGATGTTTTCGGAGTAGCCCTCCGCGCCCGGGCGCAGTGCGCAGATGCCGCGCACCACAACCTCAACGCGCACACCCGCCTGCGACGCGCGATAGAGCGCATCGATGACCTGTTCGTCGACGAGTGCGTTCATTTTCATGCGGATCCGCCCGTTACCGCTTTCCCGGTGGGCGGCAATTTCGCGCTCGACGCGCTCGATGATGCCCGTGCGAATGCCGTACGGGGCCACCAACAGGTTGCGGTAGGACAACTTACGTGAGTAGCCGGTGAGCGAGTTGAACAAGTCGGTCAGGTCAGCGCCGATGTCGGGTGCGGCCGTGAGCAGACCGATGTCCTCGTAAAGCCGCGCCGTCTTGCTGTTGTAATTGCCGGTCCCGACATGGCAATAACGTCGGATCACCGGTCCTTCGCGGCGCACCACCAGACAGGTCTTGCAGTGCGTCTTGAGCCCGACGAATCCGTACACCACATGGACGCCCGACTGCTCGAGTGTGCGCGCCCAACGGATGTTGGCCACCTCGTCGAAGCGCGCCTTGATCTCCACCAGTGCCACCACTTGCTTTCCGGCCTCGGCGGCGTCGACCAGTGCGCGAACTATGGGCGAGTCGCCGGATGTGCGGTACAGCGTTTGTTTGATCGCCAGCACGTTGGGGTCGGCGGCGGCCTGTTCGATGAATCGTTGCACGCTGGTGGAGAACGAATCGTACGGATGGTGCACCAGTACATCGCCTTCGCGCAGCGTCGCGAAGATGCTCTTGGGTGTCTCCCGGTCGGCGAAGGCGGGATGGGTGGCCGGAACGAACGCCCGGTCTTTGAGCGCCGGACGATCGAGGCCGTAGATCTGCCACAACGACGACAGGTCGAGCAGCCCCGGCACTTCGACGACATCACCGGGATGCACGTCGAGTTCGCGCAACAACAACTCCAGCATGCTCTCGGTCATGTCGTCGGCGACCTCGAGTCGCACCGGCGAACCGAATCGCCTACGCGCCAATTCGCGCTCCATCGCCTGCAGCAGATCTTCGTCGCGGTCCTCTTCGACCTCGAAGTCGGCGTTGCGGGTGATGCGGAACGCGTGATGCTCGACGATTTCCATGCCCGGGAAAAGCACCGGAAGAAAGGCCGCGATCAGCTCTTCCAACGGCAGGTACCGGACCACGGCCTGTGCCTCGGTCCCGGCAGAGTTTTCTCGGACCACCTCGCGGTCCGCGAGTTCGACGAAGCGATCGACGTTGTCCGGCACCTTGACCCGTGCGAAGTGCTGGCCGCCGTCCTCGGGTTGCTTCACGGTGACCGCCAGGTTCAGGCTCAACCCGCTGACGAATGGGAAGGGGTGAGCGGGGTCGACGGCCAGCGGCGTCAGGACGGGGAAGACCTGCTCGGTGAAATACGTCGAGAGCTGGTCGCGCTCACCCTGGTCGAGGTCGGCCCACGTGACGATATAGATGCCTTCCTCGGCGAGCGCCGGCCGCACCGAGTCGAGGAACACCCGCGCGTGCCGGGTGGCGATCCGCTGGGTCTGCTCGCCGATCCGGCTGAGTTGCTCGCCCGGCGTCAGGCCGTCGGCAGAGCGGACCGATAACCCCATTTCGTCGCGACGTTTGAGGCCGGCGACCCGCACCATGTAGAACTCGTCGAGGTTGGAAGCAAAGATTGCCAGGAATTTAGCTCGCTCCAGCAATGGCAGCGAGTTATCGGCGGCCAGTGCGAGGACGCGCGCGTTGAAGTCCAGCCAACTGAGTTCGCGGTTGAGATAGCGATCCGGCGGCAGCTCATCAGTGATCGCGGCGGGGGTCGCCGCAGGTGGCGCTGCCACGGCCGACTCGCCCACATGCCAAAAATTCTCTTCGGGCCGTGCCTCAGCTTCAATTTCGGTCACAATGGAATCATCGCCTATCACCCGCTGGTGCTGCTAGCGCTCGACGCACATCTATTTGCAGTTGGTGCGCCGTTCATCCTCCCGACAGGTCTGTCGGATTGTCGGTGCCGTCAATGGTGCGCGATGGCCCGGGCGGTGGCCGCGCCGACCCCGAGGCGACGGGCGGCCGCCAGGTCGGCGGGAGTGTCAACATCGCATCGCAGGCCGGGCCACGCACCCGTCAGCTCGATCGCACCCGAACGGCGGTGCCGCGCGGACGAATCCGAACCGAACTGCGGATTGAGCTCGGCATCGAACGCGCACAGCGCGGCGGTTCCCGTCGCCAGCCGGTCAGCGACGAAGCTGCGCCTGTGCTGGCGTGCGGCGGCGATCGCCTCGGCCAGCTCCCGGGTCTGCAACGCCGGCAGATCGCCCTGCAGCACAACGAAATTGGAGAAGGACCCGGCCACGGCTCGTTCCGCGGCGGCGATCGCATTGTTCAGCGGGTCACTGTGGCCCTCGGGCGTGGGGTCGGCCAGCACATTGGCACCGAGCTCCGCCGCCACGGCCGCCGCGGCATCGTCGGGCGTGATGACGGTGATCGAGCCCAGTGAACCCACGCCCGCGGCGGCGCTCAGGGTGTCAATCAACATGGCCAGCACCACGTTCTCCCGCGTCCCCGCCGAGAACACCGGGGCCAGCCTGGTCTTGGCGGCGGCCAACCGCTTGACGGCGACGATCAGCGCAACGTCGCTCGAACTGTCGCCCGCCCCCGCACCGTCGGCCCGTGTGCCGCTCATGAGGCCATCCTGCCAGCGACGCCTGAAACGTCACGCGAGCTGGGGCACCGCGCGCTTGCGGGGGACACGCTCGCGTGACGGCACACCGTCGCTGTTCTAGGGTGTAGCGGCCGTGGATACCACGTTGACGGCTCAGGCTGCGACAGACAGGGACAGACGGGGGTGGCAAATGGCCGGCACATCTGGCGCCGTTGCGGTGATGGGCGCCGGTGCGTGGGGCACGGCGCTGGCCAAGGTGCTCGTCGACGCCGGGGGACCAGAAACAGAGGTCACGCTGTGGGCCCGGCGATCTGACATAGCCGAGCAGATCAACGCCACCCGGTATAACCCCGGCTATCTGCCCGGTGCGCTGCTGCCGCCGGGCGTCCGCGCCACCGCCGACGCGGACGAGGCGCTCAGCGGCGCGTCGACGGTACTGCTGGCGGTGCCGGCGCAGACGTTGCGGGCCAATCTCGAGCACTGGGCTCCGTTGATTGCCGACGGCGCCACCCTGGTCAGCCTGGCCAAGGGCATCGAGCTGGGCACGCTCATGCGGATGAGTCAAGTCATCGTCTCGGTGACCGATGCAGACCCCTCAGAGGTCGCGGTCATTTCGGGGCCGAACCTGGCCAGTGAGATCGCCGAATGCCAGCCCACCGCCACGGTCGTCGCGTGCAGCGACTCAGGCCGCGCGGTCGCCCTGCAGCGCATGCTGAACAGCGGGTACTTCCGCCCCTATACCAACAGCGACGTGGTCGGCACCGAGATCGGCGGGGCCTGCAAGAACGTCATCGCACTCGCTTGCGGGATGGCGGCCGGCGTCGGGCTTGGCGAAAACACCGCGGCGGCGATCGTCACCCGGGGCCTGGCGGAGATCATGCGGCTGGGGATAGCGCTCGGCGCCAAGGGCGCGACCCTGGCCGGGCTGGCGGGCGTGGGTGACCTCGTGGCCACCTGTACGTCGCCGCAGTCGCGCAACCGGTCCTTCGGCGTACGCCTGGGGCGCGGCGGGACCATGGAGTCGGCGATGCAGGCGAGGGACGGGCACGTGGTCGAGGGGGTGACGTCGTGTGAGTCGGTGCTCGCGCTGGCGTCCAGTTACGACGTCGAAATGCCGCTCACCGACGCCGTGCACCGGGTCTGCCACAAGGGACTGTCGGTGAACGAGGCGGTGGCGCTGCTGCTGGGCCGCAGCACGAAGCCCGAGTGATCCCGAAGCGATAGAAACCCCAGGCAGGGCCCGGCACCCGGCCAGAACGCTCCCCAACCGGTAACCTCTTTAGGTTGTGAATGCCTCTCGCCGCGCGCGCGTCGCCGTCATCTTCGGCGGGCGCAGCAGCGAGCACGCCATCTCTTGCGTGTCCGCGGGCAGCATTCTGCGCAATCTCGATCCGCAGCGTTTCGATGTGATCGCGATCGGCATCACCCCGGAGGGATCGTGGGTGCTCACCGACGCCAACCCGGATGCGCTGGCGATCACCAACCGCCGGCTGCCGTCGGTGACCACCGAATCGGGCACCGAGCTGGCGCTGCCGGCCGATCCACGGCGAAGCGGCCAGTTGGTGTCGCTTGCGCCCGGTGCCGGTGAGGTCCTGGCATCGGTCGACGTGGTGTTTCCGGTCCTGCACGGGCCGTACGGCGAGGACGGCACGATCCAGGGGCTGCTCGAACTCGCCGGTGTGCCCTACGTCGGCGCCGGTGTGCTGGCGAGTGCCGCCGGGATGGACAAGGAGTTCACCAAGAAGCTGCTCGCCGCCGAAGGGCTGCCGGTCGGCCCGCACGCGGTGCTGCGGCCAACGCGGTCGACCCTGCATCCCGAGGAGCGCGAGCGCCTGGGTTTGCCGGTGTTCGTCAAACCCGCACGGGGCGGCTCGTCGATCGGCGTCAGCCGGGTGTCGAGTTGGGACCAGCTGCCCGCCGCGGTCGCGAATGCTCGCCGGCACGATCCGAAGGTGATCGTCGAGGCGGCGATCAACGGTCGCGAGCTTGAGTGCGGCGTACTCGAAATGCCCGACGGCACAGTCGAAGCCAGCACGTTGGGTGAGATCCGGGTGGCCGGCGTGCGGGGACGCGAGGACTCGTTCTACGACTTCGCGACCAAATACCTCGACGACGCAGCCGAATTGGACGTGCCCGCAAAGGTCGACGACGAAATCGCCCACGCCGTGCGCCAGTTGGCGATCCGGGCGTTCAAGGCGATCGACTGCCAGGGTCTGGCCCGGGTCGATTTCTTCCTCACCGACGGCGGGCCGATCATCAACGAGATCAACACGATGCCGGGGTTCACCAAGATCTCGATGTACCCAAGGATGTGGGCGGCCAGCGGCGTCGACTATCCCACCCTGCTGGCGATCATGGTTGACACGGCATTGGCCCGCGGCGTGGGTCTGCGGTAGGGAACCGCCGACGAGCCCGCTAGTTGGGCGGAGCCGGGTCTATCGGCACCGCCGCAATGGTGCGATCGATCACCTCGGAGAGCTGCTGGATCGGCGTCGGCCCCGATCCCGATGGCAGCGTGAGTGCCACGTACACCGGCCGATCCACCGCGTACCAGGTGGATCTGCCCGCGTCACCGGCGGATTGCTGTGCGGCCGCCACCTCAAACCACTGCACCCGATCGACGACTTGGATCGGAGATCCCACCACAAAGTCGGCCGGACGGTCGAGTCCGCAGCGCAGCACCACGGGCTCGCCGTCGGGTCCGGCCCGCCAGGCCGCCGCGCCCCCGGGCGCCGGTTGGGCCAGCGGTGCGCGTTGATAGTTCCCGAGCCGCTGCGGCAGCGCCGCCGCCAGTGCCGTGCATGCGGCGTTGCCGGCCCGGGGCGCCGGGAACGCGGCAATGGCAACCGGTTGCGGCGGTGCCTGCCGGGTTGCCGCGATAACCAGAACTACGCCGATCGCCACGACGGCCAGCGCAACCGCGACGATCAGCACGGCACGCGATGGTCCGGTGTCGGCAGCGGAACTGATGTCGGGGTCGGTCGTCACCGCCCGCGCACCTCCTGTCTCGTGCACGACTGCCCTGCTCGCCCCTCGCCGCTGCGCGGCTGGGGGTTGCCCACCTCGGCCGCAAACGGCCCGCATCGTCGCAGGGATCTACACTGGCGCGGTCCGCTCGCGCGGGCAGAATCCCAACTTACCGCAGGCCGGGCGACCGTACAGTGGGCTTCACCGGCCGGCACTCGGCCGGGACGCGCCGGAGGAGGTGGCGTGCGCGACCAAACGTTCGGGGCATCGGGGGAGGTCCCCACGGTGCAACAGCTCGGTGAGTTCGCGGTCATCGACAGGTTGGTGCGGGGTCGCTGGCAGCCCGCCGCCGTCCTGCTCGGGCCCGGCGACGACGCGGCGGTGGTGTCTGCCGCGGACGGCCGCACCGTGGTTTCGACCGATGTGCTCGTGCAGGATAGGCACTTTCGGCTGGATTGGTCGACACCCCACGACGTCGGCCGCAAGGCGATCGCCCAGAACGCCGCCGACATCGAGGCGATGGGCGCGCGGGCCACGGCTTTCGTGGTCGGCTTCGGAGCACCCGGTGATACGCCGGCGGCGCGGGTGGACGCGCTGGTCGACGGAATGTGGGACGAGGCGGCGCGGCTCGGTGCCGGCATCGTCGGCGGCGATCTGGTCAGCTGCCCGCAGTGGGTGTTGTCGGTGACGGTGTTGGGCGACCTGGACGGCCGCGCGCCGGTGTTGCGGTCTGGCGCGAAAGCCGGCGCGGTGGTTGCCGTCACCGGTGAACTGGGGCGCTCTGCCGCGGGATATTCGTTGTACCACAGAGGTATTGGCGGGGGCGCCGACGGGTTCGACGAGCTGCGGCGTCGTCACCTGGTGCCGCAGCCGCCATATGGTCAGGGCGCGGCGGCCGCTGTTGCGGGCGCACAGGCGATGATCGACGTCTCCGACGGCCTGATTGCCGACCTGCGCCACGTCGCCGAGGCATCGGGGGTGAGCATCGATTTGTCGTCGGCGGCGTTGGCCGCAGACCACGACGCACTGACCGCGGCCGCCGCCGCCGTGGGCGCCGACCCCTGGCCGTGGGTGCTGACCGGCGGTGAAGACCACGCACTGGTGGCCTGTTTCGCCGGCCCGCCGCCGACCGGGTGGCGCGTCATCGGTCGGGTGCTCGGCGGGCCGGCCCGGGTGCTTGTCGATGGACGGGAGTGGCGGGGGTACGCGGGCTGGCAGTCGTATGGTTCGGACGCTTGAGCGCTAGGGT
>NZ_JBKQOI010000387.1:0-10242 GCF_052145595.1 Mycobacterium sp.
CACATTCGCTCTCCTAGCCTGCGAGTTATTTGTCGTCGGTGAACACTGCCGGTCGGCGTTCTGCGCGCGCGGCAACCGCTTCTTCGAAGTTGGCGGTGAGCAGGCGAACGAAAAGCTGTCCCAAGCCCTCGGCTTGCATGTGCCCTTCCAGGCTACCGGCGTCCAGTCCACTCCACAGTGTGCGTTTGGTCAACTCGATTCCCGGCCGCGAGAAGGCCGCTATCCGTGCGGCGATCGCGTAGCAGGTGTCCAGCAGCTGGCCTTCGGGCACCTGACACGACACCAGCCCGATGCGCTCGGCCTCCTCGGCGGTGACGTCGCGACCGGTCAGCATGATCTCGAACGCGCGCGACGACCCGATGGCCCTGGGCAACAGGTAGCTCAGCCCCAGTTCGCTGGCGGTCAGCCCGTTGTTGATGCCTGCGGCCCGGAAGTAGGCGCTGGTGGAGGCCACTCGGATGTCGGCGGCCAGCGCCAGACACAGTCCGCCGCCGATGGCCGGGCCGTTGACCGCGGCGATCACCGGTTGGTGTAACCGCCGCAGCATCAAGATGACGTCGTCGAGAAGTTCCATGGAGCGCAGCGCGTAGGTCGGGCGGGTCAGGCCGTCGACGTTGGGCACCGCGCCCGCGGACTTGTGATCGGCGCCCGAGGAGAACCCTCGACCCGCCCCGGTCAGCACGACCACGCGCACGGCGTTGTCGTAGGTCACCTTCTCGAGGGCCTCTTTGAGCGGGATCATGACGTCGAACGCCATGGAGTTCATCCGCTCGGGCCGGTTGAGGGTTATCAGCGCGACCCCGGGCCGCGGTTGCTCTACCAGTACCAAACTCACCCGTGCACGGTAGCGCGCGGCTACTTGCGATGCCGCGCGCGGCGCGTCAGGCCTGTTCGGCCTGGGCGGCGTCCACGTCGAAGGCCTTGATCTGCTGGACCAGGTCCTCCAGGGCCGCCGGCGGCAGGGCTCCGGCCTGGTTGAACAGCAGTTTCCCCTTCTTGAAGGCCATCAGCGTGGGGATGGACCGGATCTGGGCGGCCGCTGCCAGCTGTTGTTCGGCCTCGGTGTCGACTTTGGCGTACACGATGTCGGCGTGTTTCTCCGACGATGCGTGGAAAGTCGGTGCGAACTGGCGGCATGGTCCACACCAGGACGCCCAAAAGTCGACGAGGACGATGTCGTTGCCCTCGATGGTTTCGTTGAACTGCTCAGCTGAGAGGTCGCGTGTTGTCACAATCGCCCTAACGCGCCGAACTGGCCCCTTGTTCCTGCGTTGTTCCCGCGGGTTCGATGCGGCGCAGACTAGGCCCCGCAGCTGCCCGCACCGGATCGTCCGCTGGTTTCGAAGTTGACCTTGCCGTGGACGATGTCGGGGTGTTTCTCCGACGACGCCTGGTAGGCGGGGTGAACACGTCACACGGTGCGCACAACGGTGCCCTGAAGTACACGAGCACGTTGTCGTTGCCGTAGCTGGCCTGCTGAAATGCGCGGTGGTGAGGTCTGGGTATCGCTGGATTTCGAACCTCAAGCGGCCGCGCCGCACGCACGTCGGCGATCCCGCCGGTCAGCAGGAACGGCGGCGCGGATTCGCCTATGGCACAAGACCGCCCGAGGTTACGGTTGCGTACGTTTTCCCACGTCGGACAGACTTAGGGCTGTTGACCCGCCGGTGAAGAGACCAGTAAGGGGACTAGCCTTGGGCCACTACATCGCCAACGTCCGTGATCTCGAGTTCAACCTCTTCGAAGTTCTTGATCTAGGCGCTGTCCTCGGCGCCGGACGCTACAGCGACCTCGACGAGGACACGGTACGAACGATATTGGCGGAAGCCGCTCGCCTGGCGGAAGGCCCGGTTGCCGAGTCCTTTGCCGTTGCCGACCGCAATCCCCCGGTATTCGACCCGGATGCCCACACCATCAGCGTGCCGACCGAGTTGGCCAAGACGGTGCAGGCGATCAAAGAAGCCGGGTGGTGGCGGCTGGGGCTGGCCGAAGAGATCGGTGGCATGCCCGCACCACCGCCGCTGGCATGGGGGGTCACCGAAATGATCTTCTGTGCCAACCCCTCTGCGAGCTTCTTCTGCCTGGGCCCTTTCATGGCGCAGGCGCTTTACGTCGAGGGCAACGAGGAGCAGCGGCAGTGGGCCGCAATGGGTGTGGAGCGCGGTTGGCAGGCCACCATGGTGCTCACCGAACCCGACGCGGGATCCGACGTCGGCGCGGGACGCACCAAGGCCGTCGAACAACCCGACGGCACCTGGCACATCGAGGGCGTCAAGCGGTTCATCTCCGGTGCAGACGTGGGCAACACCGCCGAGAACATCTTCCACCTGGTGCTGGCCCGGCCCGAGGGCGCCGGTCCGGGTACCAAAGGGTTGAGCCTGTTCTATGTTCCCAACTATCTTTTCGACCCCGACACCTTCGAACTCGGTTCCCGCAATGGGGTTTTCGTCACCGGCGTGGAGCACAAGATGGGTATCAAGTCCTCGCCGACATGCGAAATGACCTTCGGCGCCACCGATGTGCCCGCCGTCGGCTATCTGGTCGGCGACGTGCACAACGGGATCGCGCAGATGTTCACCGTGATCGAGCACGCCCGCATGACGATCGGCGTCAAGGCTGCCGGCACCCTGTCCACGGGCTACCTGAACGCGCTGGCCTACGCCAAGGAGCGGGTGCAGGGTGCGGACCTCACCCAAATGACCGACAAGGCGGCACCGCGGGTCACGATCATGCACCACCCCGATGTGCGCCGCAGCCTGATGACCCAGAAGGCCTACGCCGAGGGCCTCCGGGCGCTCTACATGTACGCCGCCGCGCACCAGGACGACGATGTCGCACAACGGGTTTCGGGTGCAGATCATGATTTGGCGCACCGCGTCGACGACCTGCTGCTGCCCATCGTCAAAGGGGTGAGCTCGGAACGGGCCTACGAGATCCTGACCGAGTCGCTGCAGACGCTGGGTGGCTCGGGCTTCCTGCAGGACTATCCGCTCGAGCAATACATCCGCGATTCCAAGATTGATTCCCTCTACGAGGGCACCACCGCCATTCAGGCGCTGGACTTCTTCTTCCGCAAGATCGTCCGCGACCACGGCCAGGCGCTGAAGTTTGTGACGGCCCAGATCAGTGACACCATCGATGCCTGTGATGAGGCACTGAAACCGCTGGCCGAGCTGCTGCAAACCGCGCTCGACGACGTCACGGCGATGACGGGCGCGCTGACCGGGTACCTGATGTCCGCCACGCAACACCCCACCGAGATCTACAAGGTGGGGCTCGGATCGGTGCGATACCTGCTCGCGGTCGGTGACTTGCTCATCGGCTGGCGGTTGCTGGTGCAAGCCGGTATCGCGCACGCCGCACTTGCCGACGCGCCGGAGACTAGCAACGCGAAGAACGACAAGGCGTTCTACCAGGGCAAGATCGCGACCGCGGCGTTCTTCGCCAGGAACATGCTGCCGAAGCTGATCGCGCAACGCAATGTCATCGAGTCCATCGATGACGACATCATGCGCGTTTCCGAAGCCGCGTTCTGACGGGCTACAACACATAAGTCACGCACAGGTTCAGCGGGTAAACCCGTTCGTTGAGCACAACTCACGAATGGAGAAACGTTGATATCCGCCAACTCCCACATGCCCCGGCTCGCCCGATTCGCGGTCCTCGCGGTCACCGGAGCCGCCGCGCTGTCCATCGCGGCGTGCGGCTCGTCGAACCAGTCAAGCCCCACGTCATCACCGAGTTCTTCGGCGAGCCCGACGGGGACCCCAAACACCACTACGTCGGCGCCGGCCAACGGCCAAGCGCATGTCAGCGGACTGATCGCGTCGGTGTCCGGCAACATGATTCAAGTCACCCAGGACACTGGCACCGCCACGGTGGACTTCACCGGATCGACCAAGGTCAGTGAGGTCACCGCGGCCTCGCTTACCGACGTCACCACGGGCAGCTGCGTCACCGTGCGGCCCTCCCACGAGGGATCCCAGGGCGGGCAACCCGTCACCGCGGCAAACGTGCGCGTCAGCCCGGCCGTCGACGGAAAATGCCCGCAGGCCAAGGAGTCTGTCCCGGGTTCGGGGCCAGGTTCCACGACACCGGCACCTTCACCCACCACGGCTCCAGCCAAGCGATCGGCGGTGCAAGGGGCGGTAACTTCCGTCGCGGGTAACACCATCAACGTGACGAGCACCGACACCAGCGGCAACACGTCGCAGACGGCCGTCGCGGTCAACGACAAGACCAGGTACACCAAGCAGGCGTCGGCCACCAGCCAAGCGATCACCGCGGGCAAGTGCATTGCGGCGCGGGGAACCACGGAAAATGGCGGCACGCTGCAGGCCACGACCGCCACCCTGCGACCGGCCAACGACGGTAAATGCGGGGGCCCGGGCAAGCAGCCGCACGGTTAGGGAGGGTGATCGCCGTCACTTAGCCCGGCCGCGTTGGTGAAAACGGCGCTCCAGTGGGTATTCGCTTAACGGCGTGCGCACGATCGGAGAAACGATTTCTATCCTCTCGGCCAAACCTCGACTGACTCAGCTCGCGCTGATCGCGGTCATCGCCGTCATCACAGTGTGCATCGCCATGTGCGGCCCCTCGCATAGCACGTCGAGCAACGGAAAGCCCACCGTGACGGCAATCCCGGCGAGCCCGGCACCGAGCGCGGCGCCTCCACCGGCAGCTGCGCCCCCCGCCGTGGGCAAGGACTACGTCGAGGGCCTGGTCGAGTCGGTATCGGACAACACGATCCGGCTCAGGACGCGGACCGGATCCGCGACGGTGAACTTCACACCGTCGACAAGGGTTGTCCAGGTCACCCCGGCCCAACTGGCCGACGTCACGCCCGGCAGTTGCGTCAACGTGCGCGCTACCCCGCAGAGCGCCCCCGCCGGTGGCGCGATCACTGCGCAATCCGTGACGATCACGCCGGCCATTGACGGCAGATGCCCGCCGCCGGCCGGCCTCTATGGCACGGTCACCTCGGTGTCGGGCACCACCATTGCCGTCAACGGCATCGGTGCCGGCGGTCAAACCACCCCTGTCAATGTGACCGTGGCCGGCACGACCTCCTACAGCAAGCAGTCGGTGACCAGCGCTCAGGCGATCGAGCACGGTGTGTGCATGGGAGCTCAGGGAACGGAAAACGGCGCCGTGCTGGAAGCGACGACGATCAGCCTTGAGGCGTGCCCGCCGATGGGGCGCCCGCGCCACCACCTGCACCTCCCCCGCCTGCCCTTCCACATGTAGCGGGGCGCCCGAAGCCGAATTCAGACAGTGAAGCCGAGGGCGCGCAGTTGTTCGCGCCCGTCCTCGGTGATCTTGTCCGGGCCCCAGGGCGGATTCCACACCCAGTTGATCCGCAGTTCGTCGACTAGGCCGCTGCCCACCAACGCGCTGCGCGACTGGTCTTCGATGACGTCGGTCAGCGGGCAGGCCGCCGACGTCAACGTCATGTCGATCAGGGCGACGGTTCCCTCGTCACCTTCTTCGACGTTCATGCCGTAGACCAATCCCAGATCGACGACGTTGATCCCCAGTTCGGGGTCGACGACGTCACGCATCGCCTCCTCGACGTCGGCAAGCAATTCGTCATCCGGTGCGGTGGTTTCGCTCATCCGTGACCTCCTCGAAGACATTACTGGCCTGGGCCAGCGCATCCTTAAAAGCCATCCATCCCAGCAACGCGCATTTCACCCGCGCCGGGTATTTGGCTACTCCGGCGAACGCGACTCCGTCACCCAGGACGTCCTCGTCACCCTCGACGTTGCCGCGCGAGGACACCATCTCGGTGAACGCGTTGATGGTCTTGAGCGCCTCGGGCAGGCTCTGACCGATCACCTGCTGGGTGAGCACCGAGGTCGACGCCTGGCTGATCGAACAGCCTTGCCCGTCGTAGGAGACGTCGGCGACGGTTTGGCCGTCGTCGGACAAGGTGACCCGCAGGGTGACCTCGTCGCCGCAGACCGGGTTGACATGAAAAACTTGCGCGCCGAACGGCTCCCGCAACCCCCGGTGCTGCGGATGCTTGTAGTGATCGAGGATCACGTCGTGATAGATCTGCTCGAGGCGCACGGTCAGGATCTCCCGAAGAAGTCCAGGGACCGTCGCACGCCGGCCACCAAACGCTCGACCTCTTCGGCGGTGTTGTACACCGCGAACGACGCCCGCGCGGTGGCCGCCAGGCCCAACCTGCGGTGCAGCGGCAGCGCGCAGTGGTGCCCGACGCGTACCGCGACACCGTCGTCGTCCAGCACCTGCCCGACGTCGTGGGCGTGCACGCCGTCGACGACGAACGACACTGGGGAGCCACGGTTTTCCATCGATGTCGGCCCGACGATGCGCACGCCGTCGATGCCGGAAAGGCCTTCGATGGCCGCGGCGACCAGCTCGCGTTCGTGGGCCTCGACGGCGTCCATGCCGATGGCGCTGAGATAGCGAACCGCCGCGGCCAATCCGACTACCTGGGACGTCATGGGCGTGCCGGCCTCGAACCGCTGCGGTGCCGGGGCGTAGGTGGTCGCGTCCATGGTCACCGTCTCGATCATCGACCCACCGGTGAGGAACGGCGGCATCTGGGCCAGTAGCTCATGACGGGCGTATAGCACACCGATCCCGTTGGGGCCCAGCATTTTATGTCCGGAGAAGGCCGCGAAATCGACGTCGAGGGCGTGCAGGTCGACCGGCTGGTGCGGCACCGACTGGCAGGCATCCAGCACGGTCAGCGCACCGACCGCCTTGGCGCGCGATACCAGGTCGGCCACCGGCGCCACCGTACCCGTCACGTTGGAATGATGGCTGAAGGCAACGATTTTGACGCGCTCGTCGAGCTTCAGGGAGTCCAGGTCGATGCACCCGTGATCGGTGACGCCGTACCAGCGCAGTGTGGCCCCGGTGCGACGGGCCAGCTCCTGCCACGGGACCAGGTTGGCGTGGTGTTCGAGCTCGGTGGTGACGATGACGTCGCCGGGTCCGACGGCGCGCCCGAAACGCTGGTCGCCCAGCACATATGACGCCAAGTTGAGCGCCTCGGTGGCGTTCTTGGTGAAGACCAGCTCGTCGGTGTCGGCGCCGACGAACGCCGCGATGTCGGCGCGGCCCTGTTCGTAGGCGTCGGTGGCCTCTTCCATCAGCTGGTGCGCGCCACGATGCACCGCGCCATTGGACGTCATCAGAAACTCACGCTCGGCGTCGAGCACCTGCAACGGACGCTGCGACGTCGCGCCGGAGTCCAGGTACGCCAACTGATTTCCGCCTCGCATGACGCGCTTCAGAATGGGGAAGTCGGCACGAATCGCCGCGAGGTCCAGCACAGGGATGCGGCTTGCCGAGATGGTCATGAGGTCAGGCTCCTCCGGAGGGCATTGCCGCCGCTTCGGTGAAGCGTACGTAGCCGTTCTCCTCGAGTTTGTCGGCCAGCTCGGGACCACCGGATTCGATGATCCGGCCTCCGATGAACACGTGCACGAACTGCGGGCGGATGTAACGCAGGATGCGGGTGTAGTGGGTGATCAGCAGGATGCCGCCGTGCTCGGATTCGGCGTAGCGGTTGACGCCCTCGCTGACCACCCGCAACGCGTCGACGTCGAGGCCGGAGTCGGTCTCGTCGAGGATCGCAACCTTGGGCTTGAGCAACCCCAGCTGCAGGATTTCGTGGCGCTTCTTCTCACCGCCGGAAAAGCCTTCGTTGACACTGCGTTCGGCGAAGGACGGGTCGATGTCGAGGTCCGCCATGGCGGCCTTGACTTCTTTCACCCAAAGCCGCAGCTTCGGCGGCTCACCGCGGACCGCGGTCGCGGCGCTGCGCAGGAAGTTCGACATCGACACACCCTGCACCTCGACGGGGTACTGCATGGCCAAAAACAGTCCGGCGCGGGCACGCTCGTCGACGCTCATGTCCAACACGTTCTGGCCGTCCAGCGTGATGGATCCAGATGTCACCCGATATTTCGGATGGCCGGCGATGGCGTAGGACAGCGTGGACTTGCCCGAGCCGTTGGGGCCCATCAACGCATGTGTCTCACCGGATTTCACCGTCAGGTCGACGCCGTTGAGGATGGGGATCTCGCCCTCGCCTTCGGCGGCGTTGGGGTTCTCGACGCTGACGTGCAGGTCTTTGATTTCCAGAGTGGTCATGAAGCTGTCGCTCTCGATTCCGTGATTTCCAGTTCGTGTTCGATAGCTGCGGTCAGGCGTTCCCGTAGTTCTGACACAGCGATCTTGGAGATGATCTCGCCAAAGAAGCCACGCACCACCAGTCGGCGGGCCTGCTCTTCGGGGATGCCGCGGGAGCGCAGGTAGAACAGTTGCTCGTCGTCGAAACGTCCGGTGGCACTGGCGTGCCCGGCGCCGACGATTTCGCCGGTCTCGATCTCCAGGTTGGGCACCGAGTCGGCACGAGCCCCGTCGGTGAGCACCAGGTTGCGGTTCACCTCGAAGGTGTCGGTGCCGGTGGCTTCCGCGCGGATCAACACGTCACCGACCCACACGGTGTGCGCGTCGGGCCGCTGAGAAGCCGGATCTCCTTGCAGCGCACCCTTGTACAGCACGTTGGACGTGCAGTTGGGCTGCGCATGGTCGACCAGCAGCCGCGACTCGAGGTGCTGCCCGTCGTCGGCGAAGTACAGCCCCAGCAGTTCCGCATCCCCGCCCGGGGCGGCGAAGCGCACGTCGGCCGACATTCGCACCACCTCACCGCCCAGCGTGACGGTGACATGCCGCAGCACCGCGTCCTTGCCCAGCTTGGCATGGTGCGCGCTGACGTGAACCATGTCGTCGGCCCAGTCCGCGATCCACACGACGGTGAGCCGCGCGGCGTCCTCGACGATGAACTCGACGTTGTCGGCGTAGGTTCCGCTCCCCCGTTGGTCGACCACCACGACCGCCTCGCCGAGCTCTTCGACCCGGATCTGCAGATGCCCGTACGCGACCGCGCCCTCGCCCGGGCCCGTCACACTGATGTTGACCGGTTCGGCGATCCGCGTGTCACGTCCGACGGTCACCAGCGTCGCGGAGTTGAACGCCGAAAAGGCCTGCGCTGCAACACGATCGGTGGGGACGCCGCCCTGTCCCAGCCGCTCGTCGCCACGGCGCACGGTCTCGGTCTTAACGCCGGGCTGTTCGCTGACGGCGATCTGCGCCCTGCCGTTGGCCGGCGCTGAACCGTCGTGCAGTCCGCGCAGCCGGCGCAGCGGGGTGAACCGCCACATCTCGTCGCGCCCACCGGGAACCTCGAACGCATCCACGTCGAATGACGCGAACAGCTCCCCCTTGTTCAGTGCGGCAAGCGAAGACCCTTCAACAGCGGTCATCCGACCGCGCCCTCCATCTGCAACTCGATCAGCCGGTTGAGCTCCAGCGCGTACTCCATCGGCAGCTCCTTGGCGATCGGCTCGACGAAGCCGCGCACCACCATCGCCATCGCTTCGTCCTCGGTCAGCCCGCGGCTCATCAGGTAGAACAGCTGGTTCTCGCTGACCTTGGACACGGTGGCCTCGTGGCCCATCGTCACGTCGTCCTCGCGGATGTCGACGTACGGGTAGGTGTCGCTGCGGCTGATCGTATCGACCAGCAGCGCATCACATTTCACGCTGGAGCGTGACCCGTGTGCACCCTTGTTCACCTGCACCAGGCCGCGGTAGGAGGTGCGGCCGCCGCCGCGGGCCACCGACTTCGAGACGATGTTGCTTGACGTGTTCGGCGCGAGGTGCAGCATCTTGGCGCCGGTGTCCTGGTGCTGGTCTTCGCCGGCGAACGCCACCGACAACACCTCGCCCTTGGCGTACTCGCCGGTCATCCAGACCGCCGGGTACTTCATCGTCACCTTCGAGCCGATGTTGCCGTCGACCCACTCCATGGTGGCGCCGGCTTCGGCGCGGGCCCGCTTGGTGACCAGGTTGTAGACGTTGTTCGACCAGTTCTGGATGGTCGTATACCGAACGCGCGCATGCGGTTTCACGATGATCTCGACGACCGCCGAGTATACCGCGCCGCGTCCCAGTGCCGCGCTGGGTATCCTGCGCAATGTCAAAATCGACGCGGTCATCTCCGACGTCGTGATGCCCGAGATGGACGGCTACGATTTCTACCTCAAGGTCAAGGAAGATATGCCGCGGCTGCCGGTAATCCTCATGACCGCCTACTACTACGACAAGGATCACATCCTGAAGCGCTCGCGCCTGCGCGGCCTCGAAGGCGCGCTGTTCAAGAAGCCGGTAAATCCCGGCAAGCTGCGGGCGATGCTTC